>NZ_CP050831.1:4007653-4315934 GCF_012113595.1 Bacteroides faecium | reverse complement strand
CATCGAAGACACTTATTTTTTATTTTAATTTACTCTATACATTACGCTTCACCAATTCTGCCAGCCCCTGTTCAGAAATAGGCATTTCACCTGCTTTCAGTTTATTGATTTTATTTGCAGCTACATCCACGCAAGTTACAGTGGCATCCATTTCGGCAAAACAAGTGCTAGATACCAAGTCTACATAGCCTGTGTCTACAATTGCTATATTCACATATTGTTATTGTAAAGTTCTTACCTTTTTAGATATTTATTCTCCCGTTACTTTATTCTCTCCATAGCCATAACCGTAACCATAACGCTTGCCATAACCATAATACTTGCCATATTTACCATAACCATAGTAATAACCATATTTTTTCTTCTGAAGATCAAGACCATTGATTACAGTACAAAGGTTCGGGAGTTTATTAGCAGACGCAAATTCATTTACCAAAGTAAACTCGGCTTTCCGTGTATAGTCCGCACGGCAGACATATACAGACAAGTCAGCTACACGACCTATTAATAAAGTATCTGTTACCATACCAACGGGAGCGGTATCTAAAATCACATAATCAAATTCTTTTCTCAATATAGCAACCGCTTTCTCCAGTCCGTCACGTGCAAGTAGCTCGGTCGGATTAGGCGGTACTGTTCCACCGGGAATAATATACAGGCTCTTACTTATATCCGAAGGCTGGACAAAATCCATTAGATTCTTTTCAGGATCAGAAAGATATTGAGTAATTCCCTGCTCCTTTCGAGATATATTAAAGACCTTATTCAAACCAGGTTTACGGATATCAAGCCCAACAATCACCACTTTCTTTCCCAATAAAGATAGACTGATAGCAAGATTGGCAGAAATGAATGATTTACCTTCACCACTGATTGTTGAAGTTACCAAAATCACTTTTTGCTCTTTCTCAAGCATGAACTGAAGATTGGTACGGATATTACGGAAAGTCTCACTCATTAATGTGTTTTGATTCTCAAATACAGCTATAGAACCGGTTTTATCTGTCGTCAATGGCACATCACCCACAATGGGTAGACGAGTCAATTTCTCAATATCGCCACGACCTTCTATTTTAAGTTTGGTCAAGCCAATCAAGAAAATGATACCAACGGGCAGACCTACTCCAACCACCAAAGCAATCATATAAATCATTTTAGGTTTAGGAGAAAGGGGACCACCTGAAGCTACCGGTTCATCAATAATCTTTGCATTATTCGCAGTAGCAGCCAAAGTAATGGCATTCTCTTCACGCTTTTGTAAAAGCATCAGATAAAGCCCTGCTTTGATTTCCTGCTGACGTGCAATACTTACATACTGGCGTTCTTGTCCCGGAGCATCACTGATACGGCGGGAAAAGCGGCCGGCTTCACGGTCCAAATCAGCTTTCATAATCAGCAATCCCTGTAATGTACCATTAATAGCAGCTTGTACATTTGCCTTCATAGCACGAATGCTCGTATCCAAATTTACAATCATCGGATTACTTTCCGTAGAAGTACGAAGCAAACGTTTGCGCTCAGTCACCAACTCATTATAACGTTCTATCTGAGTGGTCAGTCCATTATCCTCCAAACCGATATTACCAGGTAATACCTCATACTCATTTGAGGGATTATTTATGTATTTGGTTAGGTCGCGGACCAAATTTATCTGAGTACCGTTTTCCACACGTTTTTTCTCATATTCCGCATTTCCCGATACAGCCAGTTGGGCGTCGCTGCTAATATCCGTCAATCCCGCATTTCTTTTAAACGCTTCCAGTTTGTCCTCTGTACTTCCCAGTTCTTCATCAATAATCTTGATACGTTCATTGATAAACTCCCTGGTCTTTTCCGCCACTTCATTCTTGTCATTGTTCGTATTCCGGTTATACATCTCCATCAATTTGTTAATGAAGTCCTGAGCACGCTGTATATTCGTATTCATTAATGAGACTACAGCTACAGAAGTTGCCTTAGAAGTCGGAGCTATATTTAATGCCCCCTGATATCCCTTTGCCACTCCGAATGGCTGACTGACTACAGCACTAATATGCCGTTCCCCCTTCTGCCCCTCTATTTTACCATTTGTCAATGAGTCTTTCAACGCAAACCCAAACGTCCCCGCATCCGTAGGTAACACGGCAGGCAGTCTATCGAAATGCTGATTATACTCATTCAAACCAACTTTTAGATTTACATTCAAACCGCCTTCAGGAGAAATTTTCATGTCAATCAAAGCCGCGTCCGGCAGTTTGTCCGCTTCTTGAGCTGTCAGGTTTACTATAACCGGAGACGTCTTATACATCTCTTTTTTCGGAAATTCATCCTCGTCATTATAAGTAATATAAAGCTCCAGATTATTAACGACTTCTTTCAATATCGTTTTTGAGCGTAAGACTTCTATTTCATTATCAATACTCTGTGTAGAAGTAATTACTCCGCCTATTCCCAAGTTTTCCAAATCGGTAGAACCGCCACTCTTCTTATCATCCTTAATCATGATGGAAGCGGAAACCTGATAAACGGGAGTCTGAAAATGTAAATACACCCAGGCTACAATCAAACATAGCATAATAGAAGCGACAAACCAAGGCCAGTGGATGATATATCGAAAAAGAAGTTCCCGATAGTCCACCTTCTCTTCATCCTGTTCACTCATATTATTGTCGTACGAATTTTCTTTCATTATTGGTCGCTTATTTTATTGATTTATCTTAATATACTTATCAGCAGGTTAGTAATCGAGAGCAAAATAGAAACACCGGAAAACCAGAGTCCGGTAGTGGTCCCAATGTCCGAGTTCTTAGCCTTAGCCTTGTTGGGAGTCACATAAATAATGTCATTCTGTTGCAACTGATAATAAGGGGAGAATACCGTTTCAGCCTTGTTCAGGTCAAAAGTTATAATCTCCTGTTTGTTATCTTGACCCGTCCGAATCAGTCGCACGTTATCCCGTCTGCCATAAAGCGTCAGGTCACCCGCCATGGCCAATGCTTCCAACAAATTTATTTTTTCATTGGAAACTATAAAACTCCCCGGTCCATTTACTTCCCCTAATACTGATATGCGATAATTAACGATACGCACAGTGACAAGCGGAACTTCTTTCAAATAAACCTTTAGCCGGTCAATAATCTGATTCTCTATTTCTGTTTTCGTAAGTCCGCCTACATGAATTTCTCCTAACATTGGGAAATTGATATTCCCTTGATTATCTACCAAGTATTGCTGTGGAGCAGAATCAGCGTTTGGATTCACTAAATTAAAAGGCGCCGCCAACTCCGGAGTGGAACATGATACAACAATTGACAATAAATCCTTGGGAACAACCTTCACTCCTATCTGTCGGACCTTTTGTTCCATATGATTCACCAAATTCGTATCCTGCAAATAAGGCACTTGTCTAGACGATCTACATGAAACAAACAAAAAAGTCAGTAACAAACAAAGAGTCAATCCTGTCAATCTTCTCATAATCACTTCTATTTTCAAATTTCAACCTTTCATTTTTAATAAGCCTCTTTATCACCACGAAGCACGTTGTACACAGTTTTATACATGATATATAAATCCAAAAGAAATGTCCAATGCTCAATATACCAGATGTCACGCTGCACACGACCTTCCATCTGCCAAAGTTCTTTCGTTTCGCCACGATAGCCCGTCACTTGTGCCCAACCCGTGATACCCGGTTTAACGAAATGACGTACCATATACTTGTTTATCAAATGGGAATATTCTTCCGTATGCTTCAACATATGCGGGCGGGGACCTACGATAGACATATCGCCTTTCAATACATTTATAAATTGAGGAAGCTCGTCAATATTCGTTTTACGAATCAGATCACCAATACGTGTTTTACGAGGATCGCATTCCGTAGCCTGAAGCGTATCACTTTGAGCGTTCACCCGCATCGAACGGAACTTATAGCACCAGAATTCACGGCCATCTTCACCGCTTCGTTTCTGTTTGAAAAATACAGGTCCCGGAGAACTGATCTTTATGGCCAAACCTACAATGATATATATAATCGGAAAAAAAGTACAGAGGAACAATAGAGAGCAAACAATGTCAAAGCCACGTTTCACGATACGATTTTCCAAAAGTTCAAGCGGCTCACGACGGATAGTAAGAACCGGAACATTTCCCAACATCTCAAAATACATTCTGCGTTTCAGATAGTTCCGAACAGTGGGAACACTAAAGAAACGAACCAGATGATTCTCGCAATAATTAATCAAAGGTATGATTTCCTCACTACGCGCTGAAGGAAGACTGCAATAAAGTTGGTCTACTTTTCCTACATTACATGTCAGATACTCAAGCGCTTCCTTTGGCTTTCCTAAATAAAGGACATTATCAGGATAACGGCTGGATGGAGCATCTTCAAAATATCCCTCTACCCGGTAACCGGACGTCGGATCGTCCGTCATGCAATGATAAAGTTCCTGCATATTCTCATGACTACCTACCAACACTACCTTACGGACATTTTCACCACTCTTACGGTAAAGTTCCAGAATATAACGGAACGTCAGCCGATAGATGATGACAACTATAATAAGAACTACATAAAATGCTCCCAGCCGATGCAAACTAATACATTCGAAATGGAAAATATACGAGAGTCCCAATACCATCAATACAAAAGGAATCATGTTCCGTACCACCCTGAGCATAATCTGTTCCGGACGAACCACCGGACGATGAAGGATCACCCCCGACCGGATATTACAAATCAGATAACACAAACTCATCAGTGCCATGCTCTGGAAAAGAGGCATGGAATACTCAAAGAGAGACCTGTGCCCCAAAAGAGAATCAAATATCCACAACAGCAAGTTCAGTATGATGATGTCCCCTAAAAGGACAAGAGATTTTAGGACTTTATTAAAACGTTGGACTTCCTGCATATTACTATTTATACTTTTGCCGCATCTATTTCTTTTATATCATGTTTCTCCCTATACTTGATATAAAGCGCTTCGAACTCTTGAACTTTCTTATGAAATTCTTCTTTATTAAGGTTATCATAATAATAATCAAGCATTTTGATATAATAACTTATCCGTTTATCAGAGCCCCTTTTATCTCGTAATAAATGCCTGTTCCTATATGTACCTCTTTACACATAGTTCCAATCGCCAGGTTTGCACGCATACGCTGCTCATCAATAAAAAGCCCGAGGGCATAATGATACTCTACTTTTCTCATGTTTCTACTTTTGTAAATTGTTAAAAGTCTATGTTATATGTTATTTTCATTCACAATCTTGCTGACATGTCAGTAAGACTAATTTCCTGCTTTTCCGAAATTCGCCCCGCGTTTTGAATATTCAAGGCGATAATCAAAAAATTAGATATGTTATGACAAACGATTTTAGAATGTCTTATTTCATGCCGCCTATCGCTCCCATCAAGGATGAGCAAGGACGGATTGTTACTCCTGCAACGCTCACTCCTTTCTGCGAAGTCTCGATAGAGCAAGTTTACGAAATGATTACCTGCAACGAGAATCTCAGGATTCTGACCGAACAGGTACGCAATGACGGAGATATACGGGCGGCAAAAGCATCACTGCTACCCTATGTGACTCCTTGCGGCACGTTCACTCGCCGCAGCAGCAAGTGTTTAGTAGCTCCTTCACATCTGGTAGTGGTAGATATAGACAATCTCGACTCCTATCAGGAAGCAGTGGAGATGCGCAGTACATTGTTCAATGACCGTCTTCTCCGCCCTGTACTCACGTTTATCAGTCCCAGCGGAAGGGGCGTAAAAGCATTCGTCCCCTGGTATCACTCAAACATAGCCGATGAAGCAGACTGCATTAGGGAAAACATGAAATGGGCAATGGCGTACTTAGTGTTATTACATGGTACAGGAAAAACTGTTCCTTTCGGAGAAAAGCCCAAAGGCGTAGATCTTTCCGGTAAGGACATTGTGAGATCCTGTTTCCTTAGCCATGACCCGGGAGCATTATTTAGAACCACGAATGAATAATTATCAATTAAATATTATCAATTAAAATTATGACAGATTTTGAGTCTTTACGCCGCCTCACAGAGGCGGTTGAAATTGCGGGAGCAGATATTGCGCCCACGTATGCCGAATATGTACAATTGGCGTTCGCCATCGCAACGGATTGTGGTGAAGCGGGACGCGAGTTTTTTCATCGTTTGTGCCGGGTGTCCGCCAAGTACCAACGCGAACATGCCGAACGGGTATTCTCTAATGCGCTTACGACCCGCCATGGAGAAGTGCACCTGGGCACGGTATTCCATCTTGCCGAAACGGCAGGGGTGAATCTTTCCAAAGAGAACATGGCAGACA
The DNA here is from genome assembly GCF_012113595.1 of Bacteroides faecium. NCBI lineage: Bacteria > Pseudomonadati > Bacteroidota > Bacteroidia > Bacteroidales > Bacteroidaceae > Bacteroides > Bacteroides faecium. The sequence continues at coordinate 4,309,620 of NZ_CP050831.1, read as the reverse complement.
ACCGGGAAAATACGAAAAATACAGAAAATACACCGTCCAAGAATCTCACACACGCACGCGTATATAATAAGGTGGATGATGACGCTCCGGACGAATCCGAGGAACTGCTGAACGGCAGCGAACCGAACCAGCCATTGCCTACTTTCCCCGATGCGGACTGGCCGAAAATATTGTTGCTTATCATGAGCTATGCCACCAGTCCTATGCAGCGGGATATCATGTTGCTCGGAGCGTTGACTGCTATGGGCGCCAGCATGGAACGATACGTAAGATGCCCTTATGCCGGCAAATACCAATCGCCCTGCCTGCAAAGTTTCATTGTAGCTCCTTCCGCTTCGGGTAAGGGAATTCTTTCGCTTATCCGTCTGCTTGTCGAACCTATCCACGACGAGCTCCGCCAGCAGGTGGCAGAAGGAGTAAAGGCGTACAAGAAAGAAAAAGCCGCTTACGATGTTATGGGCAAGGACCGTGCCAAGGTAGAAGTTCCTCAGATGCCCAAGAACAAGATGTTCCTCATCTCGGGAAACAACACCGGAACAGGTATCCTGCAAAATATCATGGATGCCAACGGCACAGGACTTATCTGCGAGACTGAAGCGGATACCATTTCGGCTGCCATCGGTTCGGAATACGGACACTGGAGCGATACACTCCGCAAAGCGTTCGACCACGACCGGTTGTCGTACAACCGACGTACCGACCAGGAATACCGGGAAGTTAAAAAGAGCTATCTTTCCGTCCTGCTTTCCGGTACGCCCGCACAAGTGAAACCACTGATTCCCTCTACAGAGAACGGACTGTTCTCGCGCCAATTGTTTTATTATATGCATGGCATATGGGCATGGGTCGATCAATTTGAGAGCGGCGAAGCCGATCTGGAAGCTATCTTCACAGGCATAGGAATGGAATGGAAACAAAAATTGGATCTGCTGAAGGAGCATGGACTCCATACGCTCCGACTCACCGATGAGCAAAAGCAGGAGTTCAACGCTCTCTTTTCCGATTTGTTTTTCCGCTCGGGTCTTGCCAACGATAATGAAATGAGTAGTTCCATTGTCCGCCTGGCTGTCAATGCGTGCCGCATCATGGCAGAAGTAGCCATGCTCCGTGCACTGGAATGTGATTATCCCTATCAGTTTCAAAATTATTCCAGTCCTCTGCTGACTCCTGACAAGGAGATTGCTGCCGATAATATCAAGGACGGCATTATCACCCGTTGGGATGTAACCATCACGAACGAGGACTTTGAAGCGGTCCTGGGACTTGTAACTCCTCTCTATCGTCATACTACGCATATCTTGTCTTTTCTTCCTTCCACGGAAATCAAACACAGGGCCAACGCCGACCGGGACGCACTTTTCGCACTTCTGGATACCCAGTTTACCCGTGCCCAACTGTTGGATCAGGCTGCGTTGATGAATATTAAACCTAACACTGCTCTCGGATGGCTGAATCGCCTGATAAAAAAAGGATTGATCAGTAATGCGGACAGCAAGGGTATATATACGCGCACGCATGTGCGTGTGTGTTAAGGGAGACGGGATAAAAGTGTATCTTTTGTATTCGTATAATAACATGGCGTTTTATGAATCCTAAAGCTTAGCTTTAGAGGTGGTAAAGCGTAGCTTTAGCGATTGCAAAGCGATGCTTTATCACCTTAATATATTAACCAGCAAACTGGCAATAGATACCAAAACTGAAAAGCCTGAAATCCACAATGTAGTGCTTTGTCCTATACCTGCGCCTTGCGCCTTGACTTTGTTTGGAGTGACATACAAGATGTCGTTCTGTTGCAACCGGTAATAGGGAGATAATAATAAATCCGCGTCGTTCAGGTTGAGTGTGACAAACTGTTTACGTCCGTCTTGATCTTCGCGGATTAGTTTTACATTATCGCGTACGCCATAAATGGTCAAGTCTCCTGCCATGGCAAGCGCTTCGAGCACATTTATCTGCTCGTTCACCACCGGATAAACACCGGGGGATGCCACTTCTCCTAAAACCGAGACTTTAAAGCCGGACATACGGACTACTACGGTCGGTCTTTCCTTGACATAGGCTTTGAGTCTCTCCGTTATCAAGTTTTCCGCTTCACGGCTTGTCAATCCGCTCATGGATAATTTTCCCAACACCGGATAATTGATGTTTCCCTCATTATCCAGCAAGAATGTATTTCCTTGTGCATTGAAAGGCTGTGAAACGACCGGGTCTGAGGTAGAAACGAGTATGGAGATTTCATCACCCGGCATCAGTTTGGCATCCTGCATAGGCGCAACTTGCGTATTTGCCTGCTTCAAAACTTCCGCATCCTGTAGATAAGGAACTTTCTTATATGACTGGCAAGCAGAAAATAAGAGAGAAAGGAAAATCAGCGTAAAGGCACAAGATGATTTCATATTCATATAAGATTGTGGATAGATGGAATGAGACTAGTTTTTCTCACTGACAGCTTCGACGTAGCCGATAGGCATATTGACGCAAGCGCAGCCCAGCATATTCAAACGAACGGCAATCTTGCTTTTACCATCGACATTGACGAGTTCACCCACAAGTCCTGTCAGAGGTCCTTTGACAACACGGACTTTTTCACCACGCGCCAAAGGGGAGCTGTTCATACAAATAGCTTCTTCGGAATAATCAAGCATAAAACGGAAACGAGCCATCTGCTCATCAGGAATCACCGCCGGCGTGCTCTCACCTCGCATCACCATATAGCGACTAACAGTAGAAAAACCCAGAACCTCTTTGCGTTCTTTCGGGTCAACGTGTACAAATACCATCATTGGAAGAAGGACAGACTCAACCACTTTACGGCGGTCGCTCCATTGATGAACTTCCTGTTGCACGGGAACGAAATGTTCGATTCCCATCTTATCCAAACGCTCGGCTACTTTCTTTTCGTGATGCATACGAACCATAGCTACATACCAGCGTTTAGAGTGTGCTACGCCTTCCCCTGTCCCATTGCTAGGCCCAGCACTAATTGATTTTGGTTTTGTTAAAATCATATTTTTTTACCCCATATGTATCCGTTACTTCTTAGGTAACGGATAATACACACACGAGCAATCAAAATGGAAATTATACATACAGACAGGGCGTAATAAGGAAACTGCCTCATATTCAGCGAGAAAGTTCTTGAATTTAGGCAATAGAAAGTTAGAGCATGAAAAATCTATTATTTCATGTTCGGATAGTTTTTTTGCCCTATGTCTCAGATAAAACGAAAAAAGTGCAGGATTATTTGTTTACTATCTATATTTTTGTCTATCTTTGCGTCAAATTTAATTCCGTTACCTAAGAAGTAACACACATGTTTTATTTCTGTTTATCAGCGCTTTACTATTTTTCATCTGCCTACATAGCAGTTTTTAACGTAAGATAAATTCCCTTTATTCACCTCTGTACGTTCTTTAAGTCCGAAGCCTTTCAAGTAAATTTGCGTAGTTTTTATAGATTTGTGTCCCAATGATTCACTAATCATTTCAATTGTAACTCCCCGATACTTGGCAGTAGTAGCCCAAGAATGGCGAAGCGTGTAGGAAGTGACCGGAGATTTCAAGTGCAATGCTCTCGCCAAGTCCTTCAGGCAATTATTGAACCGCCGGAGAGCGGACTGGTATTCCCGGTAAGCCCGCTCATCCTTCCGTCTCTTATCCCCACGAAGAATATCAAACAGATAATCGGGATAATCGGGTTGTGAATCCTGACTGTTGCGAAGCTGCATAATAATATCCTTGGCACTGTCCAGCACTTCTACGCTCATAGGAGTCTTAGTCTTGATGCGATTGTATCGCAACATATTATTTTCCAAAGCTGATTTCTCCAAATGAGCCAAATCGGCGAACGACATTCCACAAAACTGAAACATCAAAGCGGCGATAGATTGTGTACGACGTAGACGTTCCGACTTCGGATCGTCATACAGAAGCTTATGCAATTCGGCAACAGGCAAGGCTTTTTTCTGCCGGACATCCACCCCCGTATAAACATCATGAAACAATCGAGGCACATAAGGAGCATATCCCCCTTCCACTCCCCGATTGTAAATGCTACGAAGCATACGCATATACGTAGAAATCGTATTGGGCTTCAACCCACTCTCATAAAGATGCTGACCGTAGCATCGTAAACACTCCCGGTTCACTTGCTCGAACGCCACATGTGACGTTCCGCAAAACTTGCTGAAAGAGAAAAGAGCATTCTTGTAGACGTGTGCCGTAGAATGGCGCCCTTCCTTTCGCAAATGACCGATGTAGCGCTCTCCACATCGGCTAAATCCATTTCTGTTCTTCATTTACATCAATTAGTTATTTTATAAATATTGCCACTTGGCAAGCGACAAAAGAACAAATCTTTTTGTGTGTTCAGCGCAAACTTATTGATAAAGATAGTTAAATGATATCTACCAGAATTCTCACTATATACAATAAAAAAGTCATCCGGCTTTGCCCGCCATTATAACGGGACAAAGTCGGATGACCTTAACTATATACAAAATAAGATTACACGTATGTTTCCAGCAGCTTCACATTTCCACCTTCGGGAGTAATAGTGACATCCTGAGTAGTAGCGGGAAGCAGGATAGATTCTCCCGCACTGACTGTCAGCTCGTTACCTTCATTATCCCTCATTTTACATGCACCTTCCATGCAGATAAAAATCACAAATGAATCGAGTTCCGAGTAGTCGCAAGTGATTTCTTCAGTCATGTCATACAAGGAAGTCGTAAAGTAAGGGCAGGCAACCAGTTCTACCGGTTCATCCTTCACCGCATCATATTTAGTGCGGTAGTCATCCAATACTTCGTAGTTGATGGCTTCGCGGGCTAAATCGGTGTGAAGTTCACGAGTTTTGCCGTTCGCGTCCTTGCGGTTGAAGTCGTAGATGCGGTAGGTTATGTCAGAGGTCTGTTGGATCTCTGCGATAAACGACCCCGCTCCGATGCTGTGCACACGTCCGGCGGGAAGGAAGAATACATCTCCCGGATGGACTTCATACTCTTGCAATACGTCGGTAATCGTGTTGTTCAACACACGCTCCTTATATTCTTTCGAGGTAATCTGTTCAGAAAATCCCGAACACAATTTAGCACCTTTGTCGGCATCTACCACATACCACATTTCAGTTTTTCCCATCGAGTTATGGCGTTTCTTCGCCAAGTCGTCTGCCGGGTGCACCTGGATTGACAAATCCTGTTGGGCATCGATAAACTTAATGAGCAACGGGAATTTATTACCGAAGCGCGCATAGTTAGCTTCGCCCACCAATTCCTCGCGATACCTTCTTACCATATCGGCTAAGGTTAAACCTTTATCCGGGCCATTAGCCACTACGGATTCATTGTCTTCAACGCCGGAAATCTCCCAGCTCTCTCCTACTCCTTTCAAGTCTGAGTTCAAATGCTTGAACGGAATAATTTTGTCGCCCCCCCAAAGCGTCTGCTTCAGAATCGGTTCGAATTTTAATGGATACATTTTTGTTTTTCTTGTTATAAACTTAGATTAAATTCGCTCGGATTGTTACAATCCGGGAACAAACATACAAAAAATAGTTTAGTTTTTAAGAAAAGAATCTCGAAATTTCATTTAAGAAAGATTCTTTCTTTTCCATGCGGTTATTTCTTCCGCATCTTCATCACTTTTTCCATCTCCGCAAGATTGTTCCGGGCTGCTTCACTCCCTTTCTGAATAGCTTTATTAAACTCGGCAATGGCTTGTTCGGGCTGACCGTCCAGCAGATAGTAAGCCCCGTTGTTATTGGCGTATTCGGCTGTTTGGGGATTCGATTTATCCAAATATTGCCGGGCGGCAGGCAGATTTCTCGCGGATAAGGCATCGGCTGCCATATTCAGATTGGTATCTTCAGCGTCGGCTTGCGCGGCGACGGTAATATCAGTGGTATAATCGACACGGCAATTCACCTTACGGAGTGCCGGATAGAGTTCTCTTAACATGACACGGTAGGGAGCACCACCATTTACATTTTTCAGTTTCTGTTTCCGAAGGGCGATGTCGGGAGTATGCTCGATAATGTCGAGCAAAGTGGCTTTCTCTTTCAGGGTGGAAGATTCCAATGCTTTCAGCAGTCCGTCCCAGTTTTCTCCGCCGAAAGAGACGTGACAAAGCCCGGCAGGTATCTGTCCTTGTACGGACAGATAGTTTTTCAGCGCTTCGGCACGTTTTACGGACAGTTGTTCGTTGAGTCTCAACGCACCTTCGGGCGAAGCAAAACCTTCGATATAAATGCCTTTGACATTCAGCCCCTTATCATTCAGTGTCTCGGAGAGCATCTTCTGAATATTCTGCAATTCTGATTTATTATCCATATAATCCGGCAGAATGACGGCTTTGTTCACCGGGAATTCAAGGTGGGCTTCGTATTGTTTGCTGCGTACTTCCAGTCTGTCGGCAGGTAACTGGATATGTGACAGTATGGGGTGCAGAGCAGAAAGACGTTTGATTTCGGTGGAGATTTCATTCGGAATCGGTTCTTGCGCCAATACTTCCTGATGACCGCCACAGCCGCACAGATTTTCTTCAAGAGCCAGGGACGCATTTTCCATCCAGGGCTGATATGGAATGACTTGTGTATAGCTCAACACTTCCTTTTTATTAGACGGCACTCCCAGGTTGGTTTCGCTGTTCAATGCCATGGAACGAACATAGGCTTTCTGTCTTCTGCGGCCGTTGATAATGATTTCGGGCAGCACAAGGTTGCGGTCGGCACTCACTAGCATTGGCGTGAGCGTCAGTGTACGGTCGTTGTCGACTTTCAGGTTTCTCATATCTATCTGCATATCTATATAGAGTGATTCCCCCTGTTGCCACAACGAGACATCGGTGATGCCGATAGCACCGTTATAATATTTCTGTGCGGCGACCGGAAGAGCCATAGTCAGGCACAACACAACGTATATCAGTTTCTTTTTCATGACTATCTTATTTTATGGTGTATATAATGTTGATACCCGCCTTGGTAGGGCCAAAGTAATTTTTGTGCCCGCTATTGAGCTTGCTCCCGCAATGACCACAATTATATTTATCATAGTCAATGCGGGCGTAGCCTACTCCGATGGTAGCTTCCATGCTCCAGCGTTTGTTCAGTATCCATTGGTATCCGTAAGAGATACCGGCTCCGTAAAGGTTCCCCTGATAGCGATGATGCCCTAAACCAAAAATATCCAGGTTGCTCACATTAAATTGCGCATAATGGGCATGTACACCAAAAAAATGTCCGTAAAACCGTTCGCACAGCCAGTAACGAAGTTCCGGCTGCACCATCCAATGTTTGATTTGTTTATTATCCGAGAATTTCCACGGATTATAGTTGCCGGATACGTCAAGAGTCAGTTTCTTGCCGAGTCCGACTTCAAACCCGAGATTGGCAGTGGTGGTAGCCCAATACAGCGCATTTGTCTTAATCGCAAATTTCGGCATATAGTAGCTTTTTTCCTGCCCATACATGCCACCGGTGAATGTGAACACCAGGATAGCTATCAGGAGAGATTTGAATATTTTCATATCATTTCGTTTTTATTATTTTAATACAATGGCCGGATGTTGAAGCAGTTCTTCCACCCGGTAGGCAGCCGTATAGCCTTGCAGGGTGAACCTGACGACATCACTGGCTTTAGAACCGGCGGCTATCGTGAACGAATAGTTGCTCCGGCTGTTGACCGTAAAAGTAGGTACAATGCTCGTGTCCGATGAGGTAACCCTGTAATTAGGGATTTGGAGCAGGTAATTGTTCTGATACACCCGGATGGTGTTGGTGACAGCCACTCCATGTGACAGCACCGTCCCGACACCGATGGTCGTAGGACTGAATCCCGGAGCAGAGATGACGATGTTCTCGTCACTTATCGCATTCACGGAAGTAAATGTAATTGTCTGGATACCGGAAGGCTGTGACGCATAAGTGTGCTGGTAACCGCCTTCCACAGCCGTCCATCCGCTTTGCGTCGTATGCAGTTTTTCGGTTGCAATGAACACCGTCAGCGGATAAGTGACCGGGTAATCGGGATACGACGGAACGGCAAACATGACTTGGGCGGTACTGTTGATACCGTAATTCACCAGATTGCTGCCGTTGACAGCCACGTCGGTGAAGTGCCGTGACTTCACTTCTATTTCCTGTGTCTTGAAGATATCATTGGCTATCAGGATAGTCTCATCGCTATTCTCCAGACTCGTACGGAAATTCAGTATCTTGGTTCCGGGTTCGGTTGCCCAATAGACATATTGGTAACCGCCGTCGGTGTACTCTATCTGCAAATTCTTGTTGGGAGCTACCGGATAAAGATTGGCAGTAGTGATAGTACACTTCAACGGATAGAGATAAGAAGGTATGTTGGCGGGGATAGTAAACTGCAACGTCATATCCTGGTCGCGTGCCGTATATACTTCCGGTGACAGGGAAGCGGGAGCAAACTGATAGAGCTCACTCGATACCACGGTGATGGTACGGGACAACACCCCGGCTTTCACGGTGATGGTGGCTCCCTGCTGCCCCGCAATGATGCGGGAGACATCGGTGGTAATTGTGCCGTTGCCGTCATAACTCAGGTTACGGAGTATATTTCCCTGGTCTTCCGCCAGGACTACGCTGATTTTCGAATTATCGGTCACTCCGTTTTGCGTATATTGTGCCGATACGTTTAAAGTACCGCCCCGAACAAACAGGAAATGAAGACGGCTCACTGTCAGCACATTGTTATTATTGTCGGCAATGGTAGGAGAATCCTTGAAAATCTCCGCATATATATTGTTGGAAGATTCCGCACTCTTGGCATCGTCAAAGGTCGTACTTCCGTTGGCGTTTTCACTAAAGGATTTTATCACCACTCTGTAGTGGTAATTTCTGACAATAGAATATGGTTTCTTATTGCTGTCGAGAAGCTGAATCTTATAATATAGTACATCAGTTTTTCCCTTCAGACGACCACTGATGATGATATAAGTCTGGTCGTTGAAATAGTTTTCGTTTTCGAACATATATTTCGGTTCCATGGTGCAGTCGTCAGAAGTCTGACTGGCTTTAGGAGTGGAACCATGCGCCAGGGTCGGTTTGCCGTCTATAATCACAAATGGAGTGACGGCTGCGTCCGGATTGAATGGAGCTGCCGTACCGCTACTTGCATAATTACAGATGGCGTATCCCGTTACTTCAAAATTATCGGCTTCGTTTTCTACGGTCACTTTAGCCTGGTTGCGATAAAGAATGATATGGGGTGAATCACTGGCCGAAGCAAGAACTTGCCTGCCCCAAAATACCATTTTAGTACTGGTGAAAGAAGGAATCAATTCTCTTTCATCTTTCTGCAAAGCGGCACGTTCGTCAAAGCTATCCCATTGGTCATAGTTGGCTATGAGATGGACAATGCCCGTATTATCGGGGATTTCTGCCTGAAAGGCTCCGACTCCACTATCATAACCAATCAGCAGGGACGGATGCACCCGTCCGATGAAAAGTCCGTCGGCATCAAAGGCCATCAGCCAAAGATCATTTACCGTATTTTCACTGCCCGTGGCACGACTAAGTATTGTTTTATAATCGGGTATGTCGACTGAAAAACGAAAAGTAGTCCCGTGCTTTTCCGTTGACTGATTTTCCGGGCTATCCTCGTATGTGCACGAAGCCAGCAGAAGTCCGAAGAGGGTTATATAATAGATAAATCTTTTCATACATTTCTAATTTTATTCCAATTGTTGTGTTACCGGATGTCACGCACACAGCGCACAGCTGCGTTCAGAGGACCGAAACTGTTTCCATTTCCCACCCGGGGATCCATAAAACGGACGGCACTGGCAGCATTCGAACTCCAGTAATAATGTCCTTCCAAAATTGCTTTCACTTCAGCGACTTTAACATTTTGCAGAATGTCTATCAGATAGATTTCCGCTTGTGTAGGCATACGCCAGTCGGAGTAGGTTTCACCGGTGGTGGCGTCTCTTTCCACATAATCACGGCATTTGATTCTTGACTTGGCATATGAATCCGCCGTTGTTGTCCCATATTGCGAAGCAAGCATCATATGCGGAGAGATTCTCCGGTTGTTTTCTTCCGTATCGATACTGGCTCCTTCACTATCCCTCAAAGGATAGCCCAGCACAGCATTGTCACGTATATAGTCTGTATAGGATTTTCCCAATTCAGGATCCGGGTCGTAATGGGAGAAGCCGGTGTCAAACAGTTCGTCAAATTCATCCGGATAGGGAAGCGCAGAGAAATCGGCTACAAACGAGTTTATGATATACATTTTCGTATTGTTCTGTCCGTCGCTTCCACCGGGTACGTCTGCCGATGTATCTGAACCAAGGTATAAAGCCGGATATTGTGAGACGGTAACCTTTTGCGTCAATCCTACTCCATTCTTTACCTGAAAAGTTATCTCTTTCGCCAGAAAATTTTCAGGAAGCGGACTAGTGATACTGATTGTTCCTGATTTCGCATTCGGTGTAGATACGATTTTTATATCTTTGCCCCCATTGGCTACGGAAGCTCCATTCACAGTAATGCTATTTATCTCCACGTCCGGTGTAGAGGACTGGAAAGTGGTAGTGAATTGGGTACTGTTGGGCATGGAAATCTTTGTATCCTTCACGTAGATAAAATTGACACCTTCTACAGATACCAGAACTTCATGGGTAGTCCAGTCCTGTATAGTATAGCTACCATTCAATTGTACGGCAGAATGAGGATCAGTATCTCCTTGCTTATCTATATTTACCAAGATGTCATAGAGATGATTGCGTTCAAGTTTATAGAGGCCTTCTTCCTGCCCGGCAGTTCCGTCCGGCAGACGATAATTGACCGGTACACGATAATAGTTCTGCATTATCGTATGGTTGCCCGCATCTTTTACGGGGACGTTGATAAGCACATACGTTTCGCGGCTGATATCTTTCGTCCAGTCGTTGGCATATGAATATAGGATAAATTGTCCATTATATCCTGCACCTGTATTGAGGGCAGTAAACGAATTCATGGCTTGCAACTGCGGGGGCATTACTGCTCCCTGTGCAATGGATGAACCGTCAGCGGCATAATTTACTATTTTCTTGGAAGGCTGTTCACCGTCCAGCGGAGTGAATCCATTCACATAGTTCAGCGTGATTCTTATCTTAGCGGCAGCGCGCCGGAGAGTGACGGGAATCTCCTTGTTGGTGATGATTCCGTCATTCAAGACCATCGTCTGTTCGCCGTCCATAAGGAAAGTATCTTGTTTTTTATCTGCATCCAATACAGGTGCGGCCAATGCTTTCAGTTGGGTAAGGGTTAATCCGGCTTCGGGAATGGTCGCCGTATGGTTAGCAATAACGTAGACAGTATGTTTCACATTCAATGCAAATCTTTCCTGTGCCACATCGAGTATTTCCAAGTGTTCGCCGGTTCCGGTCAGTTGCGGAGAAAGGGCGAAGTGCTGGTAGAACAGACAGTCGTCTGCTCCTTCCCGGTAAATGAAAACATCGAGTGTTTTTATCGCATTCTCATTCAGCGCGTCTTCGCCGGCTTCTTCCGTAGCTGCCGCCCTGGAAACAACCGGACGTGGGATGGAAAGTTTCAGAGTGATTCCGTTCACGTCTGCTACTCCGGCAGATTCCACCGGAGATTCACTCTCACAAGAAGTGATACCCCAAAGTAGTAAGAGCATGAACGGAAGTATATATAGTTTGTTTTGTTTCATAATTCAAGCTATTTATATTCAGTTTGACTGATTAGTATATCCGTATCGTTATCGCCCGGAAATTGACGGGTACCGTTTTGCAACGGGTTAATTTTAAGTTTCACACCATCTACGGTGATATAGAACAAGGTACGCCTTGCGGTTCCATTCCAAGGTTTGGTGGCACCTATTTTTATTTCGTAGGCGGCATCCCGGGCTATTCCTTTCGAGACAGCCGGAGTTCCGGCTACGGAACCGTTCGTTCCGAACGTAAAGTCGAGGCCGTTGGTCAATGTGGCTGTCCATACGGCACCTACGGGTGCTGTCAGGCTGAAACTATAATCAGCGTAGGACGTTTCATTGCGGGCTTCGCCATTCCATATATACGGGAATTGCACGACTCCGGTAGTGGCTCCGGTATCGTTGCCATTGAAAGGTCGGAGAAGGTAATCGCCTTCCTTCACTTCATGGCCAATTTCGGAAGATACAACGGTCCATGGATAAGGAGTTGTTTTGATTATCAACTGATTATCAGGATGGTCAAGCATAGCCATCACACGATAGACCGTATTATGCAGCAGGCTGTATTTGTTGGCAGTCTGTCCCTGGTCTGTGAGATACCCCCGGTATGTATAACTTATCCCGTTGAATAATGCCGTTATACGGATGTAAGGGGTACTTGCATCCGGTTTACCGCTGGAAACGATATTCCGGTATGTGTAGAACGAAGCATTGGCGTTCGCCGGAATAATTTCCGACAAATCCGACGGCATAGGTTGCAGGGTTCCGTTTTCAGTAATCGGAAAGGTTACATTTTGCAATCGGGCAGTTGCAGGCATTGCCATGCTTCCCGGGTTGGCATAAGTGTCGAGTACCTGGTTGACAAATTCAATCGAGGTCACAGTGACGGTAGACTGTTCCAATCCCTGGTTCTTGAACATATAAATGTCCAGCCGTGCAACCAGCCGTTCCATCGGAATTTCGGCAACGACGTATTCGCTGTTAATCGGAACTTCCTTTTTTCCAACCATCAGGATACTGTTGTCATTGAAGCCATTGCCGGATACAGTCAGGCTTTCCAGTTGCTCCATTGTCAGATTGGAAGCAATGGGGATGGAAAACGCCTTGTCCGGGTCATTGTAATTGGCTATTGCATAAATAATTTTTGTTTGCGGTGATACATTGACTGAGCGTGATAGTTCCTGCAGCCTTTGCGGAGTAAATTCCGGTATCAGTTCCGAATACTCGCAATACCCGTCCGCCTTATTGAATATATAAAGGGCAAGGCTGGAGAAGCTGCCGTCATTTCCTTTGGTCAGCACGCCTTCTTTCGGTGTGGTACTGACCAGAAAATTAAGTCGGGCCTGATTGTTGGTTGCATCTGATACCGGCGCCTCGCTTTCACTACATGAATAAAGAAAGAGTGCAAGGACGAACATCTGTAAACTTAGCCGATATTTTACTATTAGTTTCATATTCTATGTTGGGGTTATTGCCCCGGTCTGATTGTTTCTTCGTCCCAGGGTTTTACTGTTATGGCGGTTCCATTGAAACGGATACGGATTCCCACCGTCACTTCATTGATACCGTCTACGGTAATGTCATTTTCCTTCATGAAGTCTTTCAATTGCAGGGTGTACAGTTTTTCATTGCTCTGTGTATTGTACAACTGAAGATTTACTTCATTCTCATTATTAAATCGTAACACGTTGAACTTCGCGCCAAACTTTTGTGTGCCGGAATTATAATTAAGCACCGGGTAATAAGAGATTTGTTCTTTCGAAAACGATTTGGCGAAATCCACTGTCGGGCTCAAATTCCCCATTTCTATACTGACGGGCGAAACGGCCGTTCGTGTATCGCTGACATCCAGTCCTTCCAATTCTACAAGCATCTTGATATGTGCGCTGCTGAAAGGAACGGTGTCTACCTGATAGTCTTCGTTGCGTATTATAATCTCCTTTTCTCCAAAATACAGGCTGTCATTCGTCGTTATCAGTTCTTTGGTGAAGTAATGGGGGGCTCCGACAAGATTCTCGTTCGGCGAAGCACCTTCATTTATCCGCGTATCGCTAAGGGAGTTTCCCCAACAAACAACATGATATTGACCGCTTGGCAAAGTCAAGGTGGTGCCCTGTTGGCGATGCAGCTCGCTCTTATCGAGGGCAGTTTTCTGCACACATACGTTATTTTCATTGTATATGTACATATCCACCTTTTCTATTTTCTGAAGAAAGATATCCCGTGTTCCGTCACCCAGATAGTCGAAGTACAAAATCGTCTCACAATCATCCAGATTTTCTTTTATACACCCTGTCACCGTTACCAGCAACAAGGTGTACAGCATTATCACCTTCTTCATATTTTTTGTTTATGGTTCTGCCGGAGCTTACTGTTCCAAGTCAAATCCCGGAGTGATTGTTTCTTCATTCCACGGAGCAACAGTGACGTGTACCAGTACGTTATACTGTATATTACCCAGATCATTGTCCAACATCGGTATCAATTCGATTTCCATGTTATAAAGTGTACCAGGCTTGAAGTCAGCAGCCGTTAATTCGGTATTTATACTTTTGTAATATTTCACAATATTGGCGAAACGCGCGGTGTTGGCAAGTTCGGGGTTGAACACTTCCGGATCGGTAGAGGCGAGCTCGCCAATTACCAGGTCGGCAAGGTCAAGATGCAGTTGCGGTATAGCTGTACCCGGGAAAAAGTTGAAAGCATAGCATTTACCGGACAGGTCGAGCGGCAGGTTGCCGTAAGTATCGTCTGCCGAATTATAGATGGCGTAGCTGGCAAAAGGCGCGGCATCGAGAATCGGAGTGGTGTCGAATGTCCACATTCCGGCTTGGATATGTCCTTCGGCGGTTGAATTCAGCAACAGGTTTTCCAATGTTCCCGGTTGGTTGAAAGTGTTATAGAAGTTATTCATATAAAGACCTTTCACGTTTCCGGAGAACTGTGTCCATGTAACGGTTGCCTTCTTATTCGCTCCACCGATAGAACGGGTAAAATCAAAGCTGCCTGCATTCTTGAAGGAGATTTTTGTAATTTGCAGACGGGCTACAACCGGCGCTATGGTCACTTCTGCCGTATAGGTCTTTCCGGCTGTCGGAGTCGGCTCTATCGGCTCGTTAACAATCGGCGTCAAATCGTCGTCCATTCCGTAATAAAGCACCGCACTACCTTGCTGCTCGGCCAGTTTGGTATTGATTACATTATCTTTTACGGCATTTCCCGGATTACCGTAAACGTACACTTTTGAAACAGATTGAGGAATATTGATAAATTTCAACCCTTTGGAAGTATCTGTGAGTTTATTCCAGTCTGAGTTGAGCACATCGTCTTTAGTCACAGATTTGGAAGTGATAACTTTGTCATTGGCATCCGTCAGATTAATCAGAACGCTGTTCACATCCTTTACACTCGATGTGATAATATCCGTCGGAGAAGAAGCTCTCGAACCGACTTCGCTCTTGATTCCGCTCAATGATACCGAAAGGGATTTTATTTCGTTCTGCGCAACAGAGACGTCGTCTTTGTCACTACAGGAGAATAGGAACATACCTGCAACTCCTGCTAATAATAGCTGTTTAATTTTCATGTCTTCTAAAAAATAAATGTTTATAATTTTATCCAAGTCTATTTTTATATACGTACGTCGAGCTTGGATAATTAGAACAACGCCTAAATGGAAAAGTTCCCGCCATCTGTTCTATTTTGGTATGATTCAGGACTAGAACGGGGCTTTTAATGTTTTTTATCCAATTATGTATCCATTACAGTTCGATTCTTCCCCCGAAAAGGAACAATAAGTAAGAAAGCTAAACTTTCCTAAACCACCTCTTATATTTAGTCGGAATAATTTGTGAGTAAGAAAGAATTTCCTTTTATTTGCAGGAAATTTTAATAATACCAGACATGAATAACACATTCCCAACAGAAGGGAATCTTTCAGGGCTCAGCCGTGAAGATTTCCAAAAGGAGATAAACGATAAGAAAACAGATTTATTTATCCTCAAAAACACAAAGGGAATGGAAGTAGCTGTAACCAATTACGGATGCGCCATTCTTTCTATTATGGTACCGGACAAAAACGGTAAGTATGCCAATGTGATTCTCGGTCACGACAGTATCGACCATGTGGTCAACAGCCCGGAACCTTTCTTGAGTACGACTATCGGACGCTACGGTAACCGTATCGCCAAAGGTAAATTCACTCTATTCGGCGAAGAGCACGAACTCACCATCAACAATGGGCCTAACTCCCTGCATGGTGGTCCCACTGGTTTCCACGCCCGCGTTTGGGATGCTATCCAGATTGATGAGAGTACAGTACAATTCAACTATGTTTCTACTGACGGTGAGGAGGGTTTCCCCGGTAATCTCGAAGTAGAAATGACCTATCGGTTGGAAAACGAAGTAAACGCATTGACTATCGAATATCGTGCTACAACAGACAAAGCCACAGTGGTAAATCTGACTAACCATGGTTTCTTCAACCTCGCCGGCATCGCCAACCCTACTCCTACCGTTAACAATCACATTGTCACTATCAACGCTGACTTCTATACGCCCATCGACGAAGTATCTATCCCGACAGGAGAAATTGCCAAAGTAGAAGGCACTCCGATGGATTTCCGTACTGCGCATACCGTAGGCGAACGTATCGACGATAAATTCCAGCAACTGGTATTCGGTGCAGGATACGACCACTGCTACGTACTGAACAAGATTGAAAGCGGTTCGCTCGACCTGGCCGCTACTTGCAAAGACCCGGAAAGCGGACGTATCATGGAAGTGTATACCACCGAAGCCGGCGTACAACTTTATACGGGCAACTGGCTCAACGGATTCGAAGGTGCACACGGCGCCACATTCCCTGCAAGAAGTGCTATCTGCTTCGAAGCACAGTGTTTCCCGGATACTCCGAACAAACCTCATTTCCCATCGGCTACTTTGCTGCCGGGTGATGAATATCAACAAATCACTGTCTACAAATTTGCGGTAGAAGAATAATAATCAAAAAAATAACTAACCTAATTTTATAAACTAACATTTTTTTTGAACCATGAATCAAGGAAAAAAGAACGGTAATCTCATCGCGATTATAACAATGTTCTTCTTATTTGCGATGATCTCTTTCGTGACAAATCTTGCCGCGCCTTTCGGTACCATTTGGAAAAATGAATACGCAGGCTCAAGCACATTAGGTATGATGGGAAATATGATGAACTTCCTGGCTTATCTGTTTATGGGTATTCCCGCCGGTAACATGCTTGTAAAAATCGGCTATAAGAAAACAGCTCTTATTGCAATGGCAGTAGGTGTTGTCGGATTGTTTATCCAGTATCTTTCCAGTGTGATAGGTGCAAGTACCGACGTTTTCGCTTTCGGTGAATATGCCATCAAACTGAACTTCATCATCTATCTGCTCGGTGCATTCGTCTGCGGTTTCTGCGTATGTATGCTTAACACCGTTGTAAACCCGATGCTTAACCTTCTCGGTGGCGGTGGTAACAAGGGTAACCAATTGATCCAGACGGGTGGAGCGCTTAACTCTTTGTCCGGAACGTTGACTCCGCTCTTCGTAGGTGCTTTGATCGGTACGGTAACTGACAAGACAGCAATGTCCGACGTAGCTCCTCTCCTTTTCGTTGCAATGGGAGTATTTGTAGCTGCATTCATCATTATTTCATTTGTTGCCATTCCCGAACCTCATCTTCAGAAAGCAGGAGCTACTAAAGAAAAATTCTCTCACAGCCCCTGGAGCTTCCGTCACACGGTATTGGGTGTAATTGGTATCTTTATTTATGTAGGTATCGAAATCGGTATTCCGGGTACATTGAACTTTTACCTTGCCGACTCAAGCGACAAAGGTGCCGGTATATTGATGAACGGAGCTGCTATCGGTGGTGCAATTGCTGCTATCTACTGGCTGTTGATGCTTGTCGGACGTACTGCAAGTAGCGCTATCAGCGGTAAGGTTTCAAGCCGCACACAGTTGATTGTCGTATCGGTTACTGCTATCATCTTTGTTTTGATTGCTATTTTCACTCCGAAAGACGTAACAGTATCTATGCCGGGTTATTCGGTAGGCGAAGGGTTTATGATGGCTCAGGTTCCTGTCAGTGCATTGTTCCTCGTTCTTTGCGGTCTTTGTACTTCTGTAATGTGGGGCGGTATCTTCAACCTTGCCGTAGAAGGCTTGGGAAAATATACGGCACAGGCTTCCGGTATCTTCATGATGATGGTTGTCGGTGGCGGTGTATTGCCGTTGATCCAACAAAGTATCTCAGATGCTGCCGGTTACATGGCTAGCTACTGGCTGATTATCGCTGCCCTTGCTTATCTGCTGTTCTACGGCCTGGTAGGTTGCAAAAATGTCAATAAGGATATTCCTGTGGAATAATCATATATAATTTATTCACCTTTAAACTATTAATATCATGGATACAGAATACGTAAGAAGTCGATTCATTAAACACTTTGACGGAACTACCGGATTTTTATATGCTTCTCCGGGTCGCATTAACCTGATTGGCGAACATACCGACTACAATGGTGGATTCGTTTTTCCGGGTGCAGTAGACAAAGGTATGATTGCTGAAATCAAACCGAACGGTACTGACAAAGTGAAGGCTTACTCTATCGACTTGAAGGATTATGTAGAATTTGGCTTGAACGAAGAAGATGCTCCACGCGCTAGCTGGGCAAGATATATTTTCGGTGTTTGCCGTGAAATGATTAAACGTGGCGTTGACGTGAAGGGATTCAATACTGCTTTCGCAGGTGATGTGCCTCTGGGTGCAGGTATGTCTTCTTCCGCTGCTTTGGAAAGTACATATGCTTTCGCATTGAACGAACTGTTCGGCGAAAATAAGATTGATAAATTCGAATTGGCTAAGGTGGGTCAGGCTACAGAACATAACTACTGTGGTGTGAACTGCGGTATCATGGACCAGTTTGCTTCCGTATTCGGTAAAGCAGGCAGCTTGATCCGTTTGGATTGCCGTTCACTGGAATATGAGTACTTCCCATTCCATCCGGACGGTTACCGTTTGGTTTTGATGGATTCAGTTGTTAAACACGAATTGGCTTCTTCTGCTTACAACAAGCGTCGCCAAAGTTGTGAAGCTGCTGTAGCCGCTATCCAAAAGAATCATCCGCACGTTGAATTCCTGCGTGACTGTACAATGGCCATGCTTGAAGAAGCAAAAGCTGATATCAGCGCTGAAGACTATATGCGTGCAGAATATGTAATCGAAGAAATCCAACGTGTACTTGACGTTTGCGAAGCATTGGAAAAAGATGATTACGAAACTGTAGGTCAGAAGATGTACGAAACTCATCACGGTATGAGCAAGCTGTACGAAGTAAGCTGCGAAGAACTCGACTTCCTGAATGACTGCGCTAAAGAATACGGTGTGACCGGTTCACGCGTTATGGGTGGCGGTTTTGGTGGTTGTACTATCAACCTTGTCAAGAACGAATTGTATGACAACTTCGTTGAAAAGACAAAAGAGGCTTTCAAAGCTAAATTCGGCAGAAGCCCGAAAGTGTATGACGTAGTAATCGGTGACGGTTCTCGTAGACTGGAATAAGAGATTATTCAAGATTAAATAATTAAGAAGGGCGGCTTCCATCACGGGAGCCGCCCTTTCTTTCTCAAATTAACAAAAACCTAAAACCTATTATCTATTGATTTAACTAACCCTAAATCCTTATTATTCTTTTTACTGTACGCCTTCTGTCGTCATCTGTATCCTTTTCATTGTACCGTCTTCATTATAATACAAACGGTCGATGCAGACGGAACGGCGGAAACTGCCACCGGCGGTGTTGATACCACCATTGTGGTAAATGAAATACCAGTCTCCTTTAAATTCAATGATAGCCTGATGGTTGGTATTGGAGTTACCCGCTATTTCATTCAGGATACCTTTATATTCCCAAGGTCCTGTAATGCTACGGCTCATTGCATAGCAAATCTTTTCAGGGAATTCGGAAGCATAAGAGAGGTAATACCAGTCTCCACGTTTATGTATCCAGGGAGCTTCCGTAAAACGAGGAAGATTGACCGGCATAATCGGGCCGTCCAGTTCGATCATGTTCTTTTTCAGTCTGGCATAATAGCATTGGGTATTTCCCCAACATAGATATGCCTGACCGTCATCGTCAATAAAAACTGTCGGATCAATATCGTCCCACCGGATTTTCGTATATTCGGTAGTCATGTCATTGGTGACCAATGCTGAACCGCGGGCATCTGCAAAAGGACCTGTCGGGGAATCCGAAACGGCTACGCCGATAGATTTACCGGGAATCGTTTTGTGCTCTACTGTCACATACCAATAGAACTTGCCGTCACGTTCAATCACCTGGCTTGCCCACGCCTCGCCTTTTGCCCAACTGAAATCCTTGGCTTTCAAAGGAACGGGGTGTTCCGTCCATGTTTTCATGTCGGGAGAGGAAAAGACACACCATTCATTCAGCAGGTAATGCTCTTTGGGTGACGGACATTCATCGTGTCCGGCGTAGATATATACTTTTCCGTCATGTACCATGGCTCCCGGATCAGCCGTATATTTATATTTAATGATGGGATTGCCATTGGCTATAAAAGTAGTGTCATTCTGCGCTGACAGCCCGGAGAAGGCTGTCAACGCGAATGAGAAAACTACGAATCTAATCTTATTTATCATTTCTTCGTAAATTTATAAACCGCAAATGTATTCGGTTCCAATTCGGCTGTAAACACATGTCCTTCAATGGATACCGGAGTCTCCTGCGGAGTAATGGCAAAAGGTTGTTCAAGCGTATTATCTTTGTCCAAATCAAGTGAGCGAAGCTTGATGCAACGGCCATCCGATAATACGTCTTGTTTCTTCAATCCTGCGAAGTTCAACGAAACAGGTTGGGCAGTATTCGAAGTGTTGGCAACCTTTACAATCATTTCATTCTTATCCTTATCATATACGGCACTGGCAAAGAGTCCGTTCTGTCCTTCGGCACCTGTCACGTTTTTCTTATCCATGGTGAGTGGAAGTACATTCGTACCTTTGTTCTGTGCATACAGTTGCTGCACATAGTAGCTTACGGTACGGACCGAATTCAGATTGTCAAACCAAATCATATCCGGACGCCATTGCCAGCCTTCCACATGGGCGAAAAGCGGAGCATAAGTAGCCATATGGACAATGTCAGCGTTACGTTCCAGTCCGGTCATGAAAGCAGCTTCGAGCAAGGCGGCATTGAAATGGTTCCATTTCTTTCCTTTTCCGTGGCAGGCATATTCACCGGCAAAGACTTTCGGACCTTTACGGTCGTAGTTGTCATAACGTGCGCCTTGGGCTAAGAACCAGCTTTCGGGACGATAGAAGTGTTCGTCCACCAAATCGGCTTTCAGGCGTTTCATTTCGGGCCACAGGTAATCGAATTCCTTACCTTCGGAATTAGGGCCGGAGCTGCCTACAATCTTCATATCGGGATACACCTTACGGATAGCCTTGATAAACGGTTCGAGACGTTCGGGATATTCTTTGCCCCATTGTTCGTTACCAATACCGACAAATTTCAGATTGAAAGGAGCCGGATGCCCCATATCGGCACGGACTTTTCCCCAAGTTGTGTTCGCATCGCCATTGGCAAATTCAATCAGGTCGAGCGCATCCTGGATATAGTGTTCCAAATCGCAGACTGCTACGTGAGCTTTCGGGTCGTCATTCTGATATTGGCAAGACAAACCGCAGTTCAGAATTGGAAGAGGTTCCGCGCCCATTTCTTCGGACAGCAGGAAGTATTCATAAAATCCCAGTCCGTAGCTTTGATAATAATCCGGGAAGAAACGGTGGGTAAAAGTATATTGCCAACGGTTCTCATTCAAAGGACGGTTTTCTACCGGACCTACTGACTTCTTCCAGTCGTAACGGGTTTCCAAGTCTGTACCTTCTACAATACAGCCGCCGGGAAAACGGAAGACTCCCGGATGAATATCCGCCAAAGCCTGTGCAAGGTCTTTGCGGAGTCCGTTTTCATGTCCTTTCCAAGTATCTACCGGAAAAAGAGAAATGTGTTCCAGGTCTACGGTTCCTTTGGAAGTAAGGAAAATGCGGAGCGTGGATTTGGGATTGGTTACTTCCGGTTTCAGGATAATCTGATATTTCTTCCATTCTTTTGAGTCAATGGTAAGATTCTGTGTGGCAAAAGCCTGGCGTTCGCCCATTGATTTGGTATCTACGAGTTCAATCCGCAATGTTTCTTTTGTACTTCCCTGTGGCAGGCGTGCCCAAACAGAGAAACGATACTCCTCTCCTTTCTTGACGCCGATACCGAAAAAACCTTCGTTATCAAGTCCGGTATGCTTATGTGCGTGTCCCGGATCGGAAAGGCGTACATAATGAGGATTGCGTTCGAAAGGTCCGTCGTCCATCAATGACACTTTTCCGTAGGTATTCCATCCCATCAGGTGTTGGGGAAATTCGAATGAACGGTTCTTGACCAGTTCGGCATAGAGTCCACCGTCCGCAGCATAGTTGATGTCCTCAAAAAAGAGTCCGTACATGGTAGGTTGGATTTCCGCTCCCAACTTCTTGGTTTGTATCACCATTTCATTGGTTTGCGCATGAAGTGCCATTCCGGCAGAGATGGCTAATGCAGCCAAGATTTCTGTGTATCTTCTCATGGTTTTCAATATAAAATTATAGTTGGTTTATTTGATTCTTTTTCCCCAGACAGAACGTCCCCGACTATCGAGCCCGGTAAAGAGAATGGTTTCCGTTTCATTCTCCCAATCGTGTCCTGCAAAGATAATCAGATTCTTAATTTCCTCTTTGTCCAATCTTACCATTAATAGGTGTTTTTCGGTCAAAAAGGACCAGTTTCCATTCATTTGCACAATTTTCCATTCATCATCATCCGTTATCTCCCCTTTGCAGGTTCCGTCCTTTAATAAACTGATACGGGTTGAAAGATTCCACTCACCGTCTTTCAATTCACCTTCGCCCCAGAGGATTTGTCCGGCTTCCAACTGACGTTCGTACTTGGGTTCCTGCACACGGATGATTTCCCACTCTCCTGCCAGGTCCGCTTCGGTAAACTTACGGGGAGCTGTCCCTGCATATCTTTCGGGAGAAACGACCGGCCATCCGTCCGGTGTAAAGAACAACTGGCGGATATGCAATACCATTAGTTGGTTTTGCGGAGAAAGACGCCCTTGGTGAGCCATGAAATAGTTTCCTTCGCCATCGGAGAAAACTCCGCAATGCGCTGTGCCTGCCCATCCGGGATGATTCTCAAAACGGTAGGGAGCGGTCAGTATCGGGAAATTGTTGGTCGTATCTTTCACCGCCTTTCCCGAATAATCGACGAACGGACCTTCGGCGACATCCGAACGGCTGACACGTACATTATAGGTTGTCATCAACGGGTCATAGGAAGTAAACAGATAATATTGTTTCAAATCAGGGTTGTACATTATTTCCGGCGCTTCGAGATTATCTTTCCGGTAATTAGCGCGACGGGCTACAAGATGTCCCAAGTCTCCGTTTTTCAGAGGCAATCCGGTTTCAGGATTCAGTTCTACACAGTATAATCCACCAAAGAAAGAACCGTAGTGCATCCACCATTTTCCGGTGACCTCGTCTGCTATGACACTTGGGTCGATGGCGTTCATGGCAGTAGAATCATCTGTCTTTACGGTACAACCGACTTGCGTCCACGGTCCTTCGGGAGAATCGGATTCTGCAAGTCCGATATAGGAAGTCTTGCGCCCGAATGCAGATACGCAATAGTACAGACGATATTTATCTTTGTAGGAGATGATATAGGGAGCCCAGATATTTGTAGCCCCATGTCCGCCCGCATGAGTCTGTACCCACCGGACTGCTTCTTCAGGTATCTCGGGAAAAGCCCATCCTAGAAATTCCCAATGTACCAGGTCTTTGGAACGGCGCATCTGGATATATCCCAAAGGAACTTCTTTCTCTTTGGCTTCCTTCCGGTTTTCACCGAAAATAGCGTCGGTGGAATACATATAATAATAATCGCCCAGCTTACGGCAGGACGGGTCGTGTACATTATATGTTCCCCATTGGCGATAATCTTCCATTTTAGCTACAGATAAATAATTATCATCCCAAGGATTCGCAGAAGGGGTCGGTGTAAACACAGCAGAAGTGCAACCTGCGAACAAGCTGCCTGCTATTAAAAAGACGGGCAAAAACAAGTTTTTCATAACATCAGTGTATTCGTTCATCAATCATGTTACAAAAATACGGCCTGTTTCACCTATTGAAGGTGGACATACGAACACGATTGGTGGACAATCCTGCATTCAGCTGAAAAGAAGCCCGTTCCGCTTTTGCGATTTGAGATTATCTTTTAACTTTGCTCCTATTAATACGTACTCATATGAAAAAACACCTATTATTCTTTAATCTATTTTGGAGTTTTCTATCATTCACCGGAATAATTCCGGCACAAGAACGTTTTGCCGATCGCTACAATATCACTTATGTCACCATGAACGACGGATTGCCTCATAACTTTATCGACGATTTATATAAAGACAGCAGAGGCTTCTTATGGATATCGACAGCCGGCGGTGGACTTTCCCGCTTCGATGGCTATGAATTCGTGAATTATAATCCTAATACTCCTTATTGCAAGCTAAAAAGTAATTTCATACGCAACGTCTGCGAAGATGATCATCAACGCCTTTGGATGGTTTCCGAAGGCGGGACGGATATTATCGACTTATCTACCTTAAAAACGGTTATTCCCCGTAATCCGAAGGGGATACTTTTCAAGATTCTAGAACAACCTGCTACCCGTGTATTCAAAGATACACAAGGCTGCATATGGCTTTACTGTGCCAATGAGCTTCACCGTATCGAGTTCAATGAAAAAGGGGAAATAAAGACAATCTCCACTCTTCATCCTATTTTTCTGAATGGTCCCGACATTGCCCTGCAAGATATTGACGGAGACGGAAAAATATGGATGGGAGCTAATGAAGAAATTCAGAAAGTATCTTTAAACCAACAAGGGGAACTGGCAGCTACCCCCATTGCCGAATGTCTGAAGTTCGCGGCAGGAACTTACATCTCCGACTTTCTTATCAAGGAGAATGAGGTCTGGATCTCTACCGACCGTGGATTATTCCGGTACAACAAAAATGGGAATGCCATCAAACAGTATCAGCATGATCCTTCTGACCCTAATTCGCTTTCCCAAAATTATCTGACTGACTTAGCTATCACTCATGACAAACAACTGGTTATTGCCACTCTCCGCGGTATCAATATCTACAATCCGATGACGGATAATTTTGAGCGTATTGCCAATGATCTTCCTGATAACGGTTCTAACATACTGAACAGTAATTTTATCAATTGCATACTGACAGAAGAGGATCATATTTGGTTCGGGACGGAAACGGGCGGTATCAACCTGTTAAATCCACGGCGTTTATCTATCCGTAATTATCGGCACGATAAAGAAAATGCGTCAAGCCTGTCCCGTAATCCGGTTAATGCCATCTACGAAGATACATATGGTACTTTATGGGTGGGAACAGTAGAGGGTGGATTGAACCGCAAAGAGCGTAACAGCGAACACTTTACACACTACACCCGCGAACATGGCGGATTGAGCCATAACTCCGTAAGTGCACTCACTGCCGACCCCAATAATCATCTTTGGGTGGGAACTTGGGGTGGCGGTATTAATCTGCTTGATAAAAAAAATCCCGGGCAAGTTATCAAAACAATCTCTTCACAGACAGAAGGCGGTTTTCCTATCGACTTCATCGGAGCACTGACTTATGACCCTATCAATAAAGGTATATGGATAGGAGCCAATCAGGGACTCTACTTCTACGATCTCACAAAAGCCCAACTCATTTCTCCACTTGCCGGCAAAGCTGCCGAGAATATACATGGCAGCATCGGTTCCATTATTGACAAAGATGGTAAACTTTGGTTGGGATGCCTGGAAGGAGTGTATATCATCGACCTTCATTCGCGGTCATCGGAAGGAGAATTCCAATACAGACATCTGAATTATAAACTGGATGACCCGAATTCCCGTCTGATAGAAAAAATCACCTGCTTTTACGAAGACCAAGACGGAACTCTATGGTTGGGAAGTAACGGATATGGTATCTATAAGCGGATAATTGATACTCAAGGAAAAGAGCAGTTCATCTCTTATAGTACTACAAATGGATTACCCAACAACAGTGTCCGGGGACTTTTGGGAGATAGTAATGGGAATATATGGATAGGCACCAACAACGGGCTTTCCTGTTATCATCCTACAGAAAACCGTTTTGTCAACTACACGAAACATGATGGTTTGATTGATACTCAGTTCTATTGGAACGCTTCCTGCCGTTCTTCGCATGACCTGCTCTATTTCGGCAGTGTAGGCGGATTAGTCGCAATTGAAAGCAATCGTCCGGGCATGTCTGTTCCTATGGCCAAAGTCCGTTTTACACGTTTACGGATAGGCAATGAAGAAATATTACCCGGAAACGAATATTTGCCACAAGACATTGCTACGACTACAGAAATCAAAATACATGAAAAAGAGAAATCCTTTTCACTGGAGTTTTCCGCACTTAACTTTGAGGCAAGCAATGCGGCTATTTACAGCTACCGGTTAGTAGGATTCGACGATAAGTGGATACAAGTTCCCGGCAACCGCCGTTTTGCCAGTTATACAAATTTGCCACCGGGCAATTATACGCTGCAAGTACGATATACACCCGACGGAGAGAATGAAGGGGAAAACATTACGGAACTTAAAATAACAATCGTTCCTTATCTCTATAAAAGCGCCTGGTTTATTTTGTCGGTAATCATCCTTATATTAATAGGTATATGGCAATTTTACCAATGGCGGATTCGTACACTGAAACACCAAAAAGAATATCTGCACCGCACAGTAGAGGAGCGGACCCATGAACTGGAACAGCAAAAGCATCTACTGGAAGACCAGACCGAGGAACTCTCACGGCAAAACCGGATGCTGACACAACAAAATGAGAAAATCACAAAACAGAAAGCGCAACTTGTCCGCATGTCACGCAAAGTGCAGGAATTAACGTTGGATAAAATTTCTTTCTTTACCAATATCACTCATGAGTTCCGTACACCGATAACATTAATAATCGGTCCCATCGAACGTGCTTTGAAATTAAGTTATAATCCACAGGTTATTGAGCAATTGAACTTTGTAGAACGTAATTCTAAATATCTGTTATCCTTAGTCAATCAATTGATGGACTTCCGGAAAGTGGAATCCGGAAAATTGGAGATTGTAAAGACACGGGGGAATTTCCTGAAATTCATAGATTCGCTGATTACTCCGTTTGAAGTATTCGCCGGAGAACGTAATATCGTTTTAAAACGATATTACCGGATGGAGACACCGGATGTCTTATACGATGAAGAGGCAATGCGTAAAGTAGTCACCAATCTATTGAGCAATGCCATCAAATTCACTCCAAACGGGGGAAGCGTTTCGCTTTATATATCGGCTCTTACTTCTGCAGACGAGCAGAAAAAAATGTATATTTGTGTCAAGGACACCGGTTCGGGAATACCGGAAGATGATCTCAACCGGATTTTCAACCGCTTCTACCAGTCACAGAACCAAGTGAAATATCCGGTTTACGGACAAGCGGGTACAGGCATAGGGCTCTATCTCTGCAAACGGATTGTACAAATGCACGGCGGAGAAATTAAAGCATTCAACAACCGGCATGCCGGTTGCTCATTCCGGATACTCCTTCCCCTGCAGCAAGAAAACGAGAAGGATGATAAAACTATTATTATCGATCATAATAGTATGGAAGCAATCACTCCGTCATCTTCTGATTCTCCCAAAGAGAAAGAGACATTGACCATTCTGGTGGTAGAGGATAATACAGATATGCGGGGATATATACGTTCCATCCTGTGCGAACAATATAATGTTCTGGAAGCTGCAAACGGAGAAGAAGCATTGCATATACTTAGCAGCAATCCGGTAGACTTCATCGTCAGTGACCTGATGATGCCCGTAATGGATGGCATCGAACTGTCGCGGAAGGTAAAAGAGACATTTGCCATTTCGCATATTCCTTTCCTTATGCTGACAGCAAAAACATCTCAAGAGGCACGGTTGGAAAGTTACCGCATGGGAGTGGATGAATATCTGCTGAAACCTTTTGACGAAACACTATTATTGACCCGCATCCAAAATATCCTGGAAAACCGGAAACGGTATCAACGGAAGTTTACGCTGGACATGGACGTGAATGTGTTGAATATGGAAGAAGAGTCCGGTGATAAGAAATTCCTGAATCAAGTAATGGAAGTTATCAAGGAGAACTATAAGAATTCCTATTTTGAGGTCAGCGATTTCAGCGAAGCTGTCGGTGTTAGCAAGAGTTTGCTGAACAAGAAGATGCAAAGCCTCATCGGACAATCAGCCGGACAGTTTATACGGAATTACCGTTTGAACATAGCACGGGAACTAATTCTGAAGAGTCGGGAAACGAAGAATATGAATATTGCGGAAGTAGCTTATGAAGTGGGATTCAATGATCCTAAATATTTCACCCGCTGCTTCACCAAACAGTTCAATGTGACTCCGAGTTCACTACTTAATAAGGAAGAATAGTTTTACCTAAAACAATAATTCCACATAATAAGCTGTATCTTTTTACACTTAAAATACTTTTATCCACCTCTAAAACACGTTTGTCCACCCTCATTTACAATCAATGCCATATTTTTGCCGTGCAATTGGTGCTCAATCCTTTGGGAGAGAACCATGCATTTAAAGTTTATCTAATATTAATATTATGAAGAATGACAAGAAAATGGCTGTCGCATCGTGCATAGCATCGGCTGAATTCAACCTTTCCCCTATTGCACAACAATCTAATCCATCAAATTTACAACCTTAATACTTTTAAAAATGAGGAAACATTTATTTTTTTCCGTAATGCTTAGTCTGTGTACCTTTGGCGGCATAGCGGTGTATCCTACACCTGCAATGGCTACCGTGGCACAATCTCCGACTATCAAGGTTCGTGGTCAAGTTATCGACGAACAAGGTGAACCCATGCCAGGGGCTACCGTCAGGGTTAAAAATGGACAAGGCGGAACCATCACCGACTTAGACGGAAACTTCCAACTGGAGGTTCCCGGAAACGCTACCCTTTTGATAAGCTATGTGGGCTTCAAGGAACGTGAAGTGGCTGTTCGCAATCGTGCCATTATTGAAGGCATCCAGTTGCAAGCCGATAATAAGATGCTTGAACAAGTGGTTGTCGTAGGTTACGGTACACAAAAGAAATCCGACTTAACCGGTTCTGTTGCCGTGGTAGATGCGGAAGCCTTGAAACAGACATCAAACTCCAACA
The DNA here is from genome assembly GCF_012113595.1 of Bacteroides faecium. Lineage (NCBI taxonomy): Bacteria > Pseudomonadati > Bacteroidota > Bacteroidia > Bacteroidales > Bacteroidaceae > Bacteroides > Bacteroides faecium. The sequence goes on along the minus strand of NZ_CP050831.1, from coordinate 4,280,530 downwards.
TCTCCACCATGCTCGAAGGTAAGGTTTCCGGCGTGCAAGTCACCTCCGACGGACAGCCTGGTGCCGATCCCACCGTTCGCATCCGTGGTGTCGGGTCTTTCGGCGACACCTCTCCTCTTTATGTTATCGACGGTGTTCCCATGGGAACTTCCATTCGCGATTTCTCCTCAAACGATATTGAAACCATCCAAGTGCTGAAGGATGCTTCGGCTGCTGCCATCTACGGTTCGCGCGCCGCCAATGGTGTGATTATCATCACTACCAAACGCGGACAAAAAGACCAACCGCTGAAAGTGGATTACAATGGATACTTCGGTGTGGATAATATCCCTAAGGGTGTCTATGATGTAATGAATGCTGACCAGTACAGCCAGTACATCGGTCAGGCGGCCGCAAACTCCAACACTCCGTTGCCAACGGGATACAAGCTTGACAGCGAAACCGGAAAATACCATTTCCAAGATGACACCAACACTAACTGGTTTGACGAAGTATTCAAAACGGGTATCCGTCAAAACCACAATGTGAACCTCTCCGGAGGTGGTGCCCATAACACCTATAATATATCATTAGACTATTTCAACCAAAAAGGGACTCTCGAAGGTGCCGGCCCTAACTACGAACGTTACACGGCGCGTGTCAACAACACCATGGAGACCAAGTTCATAAAGTTCCATACCAGCCTTGTTTACTCCCACTCCGACCAGGACAACATGGGCTTGTCGAATGCTTCCGAATACGTTCAAGGCTTGTATGGCGATGTAACCAACGTGCTGCGCGGCACCTTACTGATGCAGCCCACCATCAAGGCATACGATTCTTCTACATGGGTACTTGATAACTTGGTGGGAATCGCCAACAACTTCAATTATGACGCTTACGGCTATGGCGTATACTACGATACCGTGCATGGTGACATCTCCGCTTCCAACCCGTTGCTGGTAAATAACCTGCTGAAACGCAACACTCGCGTGGATCGTTTCGTGGGAACCGGATCTGCCGATGTGGATATCCTCAAAATGATTGGCGTTGACAACAAAAATCATAAGCTCAACTATAAAGTCAACCTCTCTTACAGCAAAACCCATTGTAAGGACTTTACTTGGATTCCGGCATGGGTGCAAAGCAACCGTGTGTATTTGGCCAAGAGCAACGAACGACTCACCAAAGGGTCGCGCGACTATTCGGATGCTTTAATAGAGAACGTGATTACTTACGATGGCACGATAGGCAAGCATCATATCAACGTATTAGCAGGCCAGACTTACGAAGAAGAAGATACCGACCTGCTGACCGGATGGGGAATCAACTTCACCGAACCTTATTTCCTACAGCTTCAGAATGCTTCCGATACGTATTCTGAAAGCTACGAATACAAGCATTCAATCCTCTCTTACATCGGTCGTATCAATTACAATTACGATGACAGATACTTATTCTCGGCAACAGTGCGCCGGGATGGCAGTTCCCGCCTGACCAGAAATATCCGTTGGGGAACTTTCCCTTCCGTCTCTGTGGGTTGGCGTTTCGACAAGGAAAAATTCTTCCCTTTCGACCAAAATGTCGTAAACCTGTTCAAGGTTCGTGCCAGCTATGGTGAACTCGGTAACGAGAATATCGGTGAGTATATGTATCAGGCTGTGATGTCACGCAACAACATGACTTACAATTTCAACGGTAACGTAGTGACCGGTTCTGCCGTTTCCACTTTTGTAGACAATAACTTGGCATGGGAGAAAAAGAAGACCTACAACGTGGGTGTCGACCTTGCCTTGTTTAACAATCGCTTGGAATTCACAGCCGAATGGTACAAGAATACCAGCGAAGACCTGCTGTATGCTGTCCCAGTTCCCGAACAGGCCGGTGTATCCAATACCACCGTTACGATGAATGCCGCCTCGATGAACAACTCCGGTTTTGAGTTCTCGGCTACCTACCGTAACCGCGATCGTGACTTCAAGTATGAAATTTCGGCCAACCTCAGCACGTTGCGCAACCGCGTAACTTCGCTAGGCTTTGGTACCGACTCTTACATCTCCGGAGCATACATTACCAATGTAGGCCAAGAAATAGGCCAGTTCTACGGCTGGGCTTATGAGGGCATTGCCCGCACACAGGAAGACTTGGACAACCACGCCACTCAAGAGGGTGCCCAGATTGGCGACTGCCTCTATAAGGACGTAAGCGGACCGGACGGTAAACCCGACGGTAAAATAGACGCCAACGACCAAGTGGTGCTGGGCAGCGGTATGCCTAAGATTCATTTCGGTCTTAATGCCCGTTTTGAGTACAAGCGCTTCGACCTGAGCATTGCTACCTTCGGCGCACTGAACTATCACGTCAGCGACGACATCTACAACTCGCTTAACTCTTGCTACGGCTGGGGAAACAAAGAGGTGGGTATGCTCGATGCCAACCGCTTTAGCGAAGACGGCAGCACTTACCTTTCCAACGTGCCACGCACCTATGTCACCAACAGTGCCAGCTTGGGCTGGAACGACCTCTTCAGCTCACGCAAGATTCAGAACGCAGCCTACTGGAAGATTGCCAATGTAGAATTGGGCTACAATTTCCCCAACGAGTGGTTCGGCAAATATGTATCTGATGTACGTTTATACGTATCAGCACAGAATCTTCACACATTCACCGGCTATCACGGTTATAATGTAGACTATGCAGGAGGAACTTTCACCCCGGGATACAACTTCTGTTCTTATCCTACTGCACGCACTTTCATGTGTGGCGTTCACTTTACATTCTAATCGTTACTATCTAGTACCAAATACTAAAAACATTTCTTATGAAACTAAATAAATATTCACTTGCTCTCATTTTGGGATTTAGCACGCTGTTTTCTTGCAGTGACAGAATGGATTTGTTGAATCCCAACCAGCAAACCTCAAGTACTTTCGGCTTCAATGCCGATGATTTGGAGGAAAGCGTGATTGCTGCCTACAACCACATCCGTATGGAGGGTTCCTATGCCCGTGTAGGCTACACCATCGACGTGTGCCGTGGCGATGAAGCCTGGAACTCTTCACAAGTGTGGTATCTGCCTTTCGATGACCTTAACGCAGAAGTCACCTCGGACATCACATGGTGGCCTTGGCGGGAATGGTACTACACCATCAACGTATGCAACTTCGCCATTTCGCGTTGCGGTGAGGACAACAGCCTACTTTCTGATAAAATGAAACGCATCAAAGGACAAGTGCTTTTCCTGCGCGGCTTGTCGTATTACAACTTGGTTGGTTATTATCAGAATCCGCCCCTCATCACAGATTATGCCACCTATTCTTCATTGGACGGACTTTATACCTCCAACAGCACCTACAATGACGTACTCGACCAAGTGGAAAAAGATTTCCACGAGGCAATGGAATTGCTTCCTTCCCGTGATGAAGGCGGCGAATGGGCCGGTGGACGTGCCACCTGCGGCGCTGCGGCGGGTTATTATGCCCGCGCCTTGATGATGCGCCAAAAATACAGTGATGCACTCACAGTGTTGAAAGATATCATCGGCAAAACATACGGCACCTATCGGCTGATGCCCAACTATGGTGATAACTTCCGCGAAGGTTCGGCATACGAGAACAATGCAGAAAGCCTCTTCGAAGTGCAGTACCTCGACTATGGTTCGCAAGGCACCGACGACGAGTGGACTCCGGTTAATACAAGCCCCAATGCTACACAAGGTTCGGCCATTGAGAGCAACTTTGGTCCCGGTAACTATGGCGGTTGGGCCGACATCTCGGCTTCGCCCTGGCTCTATCAGCTCTTCAAAAGCGAACGCACTACCAATGGTAAACTCGATCCCAGGCTCTATTGGACTATCGGAACCTACGAAAATGACTGGGCGGATTTCGAGTATGGCAATGTAGCTTATACGCATACACTTACAGCCACCGACAATATCGTGACCAACAACACTTACGGCGGTCTGCCGATTGCCAAATTCACGAATCTCCGTACCGGTCTGTACAGCACCATCGTTACAGGATTGCACGATGGCATCAACCTGCGCCTGATGCGCTATTCCGATGTGCTGCTACGTGCTGCCGAATGCGAAAACGAGGTCAATGGTCCCACACAGCAAGCTATCGACTGGATCAACGAGGTGCGTGGCCGCGCCGGTCTGACAGACTTAGAACTCGAAGACTTCGACACAGCTGACAAACTCTTTGAACAGATAGCCAATGTGGAACGTCCTAAGGAGTTCGGCTGCGAATTCGGCCGAGGCTTCGACCTCATCCGCTGGGGCTTCTTCTACGACAGCGGCCGCTTGCAGCAACTCAAGGAACACGGCACAGTACGCCGCTCTACAGTGGGAGTAAAGAATCCTGTGAACTACAGCGATATAGCAAACGATTCTGAGCTGAAGAGCACTTTCGACACCTATATATCGGGACACGAATTCCTGCCCATTGTGCAGCAGTTGATGAACAACAACCCGAATCTGAAAGGCAACTCTGCCAACTATAGTACAGATAATTCCACTTACTTCCGGGAAAGCGGATGTAAAGTGCGTCCGGTTGTAAATTTAAGCAAGTAAACAAACTTAGAAAAGGCTTCAACCCATTACCAATTAAAAATTAAGACAATGAGATTACTAAAAAAAATAGCATACGCTTGTTATTCCATAACCTTTGGGTTACTGGCATTGACAGGCTGTACGGATGGCGAACTTTATGACGTAAACGCCCCCGACTGGATTTCCGATAAGATACAGGAAATTGAAGATTCGAAGAAACAACCGGAAGAGGAGGTGCTTGAGGGGATGCAGGAAGATGTGTACACCATCGGAAATACAGATTTCACCTCCGGTTGGTGGGCTGCTTTCTCCAAGTATTACGTGGTACCCGATGGCGAGAAGTGGAATGCGGTGTTCAACCTCCACATCAACCCGACCGATAACACGTATTACAAGAATTATGCCGTTATAGTCACCAACGATGTGGATCGCGGAGGTACAGGATACACTGAATATGGAGCTATCCGTTTTGACGTCACAGGTAGTCCTGAAACTTACAATTCCCAGTGGGGCGATCATATCGATTACCAGTACATCTCAGGCACGTTGCTTCTCAATCCCGATGAGAACAATGCAGACCCTAACATACAGAAGTTGGGCGGTAAGGTGACACTTACCATAGACCGAACCAGCGAAAGTGCTTTCACCTTAAAGATGACCAACGGTGTAGCCACCAAGACTTACGAGCAACCATACAAGGAAGAAAACCTGAACGCTGATGCAAGCAACACCAACATCCGTTGCTTCTTAGTACCCGAAGGTTCTTACATCGACTTCTTACAAACCAACATCGTCCCTATAGGCGGCCTTACATCTGCCCTAGACAAGATTCCGGTATCGATGGTACTGCAGGACGTACCCGACCAAGTCAATGTAGGTACTCCGCTCGAAGAGGCCATGGCCAATGTCTCGGCCATCGTTACCTTTGAAGAGGGAGTGACCAAAACTGTACCGGCTACCGAACTCACTTTCTCTACCATCCCCGATATGGAACAACCGGGCGTGAAAACTCTTGTGGCCATCTACAACAAGACCTTTAAGGGTGAGAATTGCGATAAGCCGATTATGGCTAATACAACTTTTGAAGTGGTGGAACAGATTGCATCCATCGAGGTGACTACCCCACCCTTGCACACACAATACTTTTATTACACCTCGGCAGCCACCGAGAATTTGGCGAACCGGACGATGGTCTTCGACCCAACAGGTATGGTAGTTACGGCAACTTACACCGACCAAAGTACAAGAATCATTGACAACGCGAGACTCAGCTTCTCTTCCGTTTCTGCAAAGAGCGGCGCTCAGACTGTTACCATTACCGCTGAAGAAGGAATCACCGCAACGGTAGAGGTTACTGTCTCCGAATCTACAGCTTCTGAAGTGAGAAACACAACTAGCATGGTAGGAGCCGCAGACAACTCAACGGGCTTCGGGGCAGCTTTCTCAGACTACTTCAGCATACCTATGGGCAAGACAAAGTCCATCGCCTTCACCAACTACAGCAATCTAGCTAACTTCTGGAACAACTTCGTTGTGGTTCTCCGTAAAGCCAATCATATTGACGAATACGCATTTGTTCGCGCTGACAACTGGGGAACGGGCAACGGATATGATGCCTGCGTTCACAGCGGAACACAAGGCGACTTGAACACTTGGCTTGCCGGTATGAATGGAGCCAAAGTCACGGTCTACGTGACCAACTGCGGTAATAGCACAGCCGACGTTCAAGCAGTGATGGAAGGTACTGCAGGTACAACTTCTACCCAGTACTATTTAGGTATCACCACAGTGGATCCCAGCGACCTAAATTTCGCATTGACCGTTGACGGTTGTCATCTCATCTTCAATGAAAATTAATTTCTTCATCATCCATATCATTCCTCTTTATCAGAAGAATGATATGGTTCTCAAAAACTTACCAATCAAATGAAAAAACTAACATTTTTCTTAATATCCTTGCTGGCGGTCTTTGCTTTTGCAGCTTGCTCCGATGGGCTGGACAATATCGAATACAATAGAAACAGTGATATAGCCATAGCCACTCCCGAAGTAACTGCAACCACAGGTACCTCGCTGGCTGTCACTTCTTTGGTCACCGGTAATCTGAATAACGTAGTCAAGAAGGGCTTTTGCTACAGTGTCAATGCACAGAACCCAACCATCAAAGATAACATAGTGGATGCCGACGAGAATTTCAGCGCCACGATTTCCGGCTTGACGGGCAATACCTCTTACTATATCCGTGCTTATGTCTACGGTAACAGCCGTTATACCTATTCGGATGTGCTCACGGCAACAACAGAAAGCCAAAGCCTTGACGAACAACTCAAAAACTACGTGGCACCCACCTATGAAGACAATTACGTGGACATAGCTGCCTGGAACCAACGCAGTAAATGGAACTTGGCCAACGTTCATGACCCCACAGTGATGAAAGCAGATGACGGATATTATTATATGTATCAGACAGACGCTTCCTATGGAAATGCGCATAGCGGAAACGGACACTTCCACGCACGTCGCTCCAAAGACTTAGTCAACTGGGAATATTTGGGAGCAACCATGAGCGAAACTCCCCCGGCATGGATTAAAGAAAAGCTGAATGCGTATCGTCAGGAAATGGGTTTAGATCCGATTGACAATCCTTCTTACGGATATTGGGCACCGGTGGCACGAAAAGTATCCGCAGGCAAGTATCGTATGTATTACTCTATCGTTATAACCAACTATATCAAAACCGGTAAACCGGAAATTGAAAACAACGGAAACTTCGATGGTTCATGGACGGAACGCGCCTTTATCGGATTAATGGAAACGTCTGACCCAGCAAGCAATATATGGGAGGATAAAGGTTATGTAGTATGTTCTGCCAGTGATAAAGGAATGACGGATTACGGACGTAGCAGTACGGGGGATTGGAATGCATATTTCAAAATCAATGCAATCGACCCTGCCTATATTATAACTACCAATAATGAACATTGGTTGATCTATGGTTCATGGCATAGTGGTATCGCTGCTTTACAACTAAATCCGGAAGACGGAAAGCCACTAAATGCTTTAGGCAAACCCTGGAATATTACGGGAGATGATAACTCCGGCTATGGCAAAATTATTGCTATACGTGGAAATAGCCGTTGGCAGGCTTCCGAAGGTCCCGAAGTGATATACCGTGACGGTTATTATTATCTTTTTCTGGCTTATGGACAATTGGATGTAGAGTACAACACACGTGTTTGCCGCTCTGCCAACATTTATGGGCCTTACGTAGATATAAATGAAAGTTCTGCCATGGGTAGCAGTGAGCTATATCCGATACTGACAGCTCCTTACAAATTCAATAATAGCTACGGTTGGGTGGGTATCTCCCACTGTGGTATATTTGATGATGGAAAAGGCAACTGGTTCTACACTTCCCAAGGTCGTTTCCCAAAAAATGTCGGTGGAAATGAATATTCAAATGCTATCATGATGGGACATGTCCGCAGTATTCGTTGGGATGCCAATGGTTGGCCTCTCGTTATGCCCGAAAGATACGGAGCAGTGCCACAAGTGCCTATCACAGAAGCTGAAATAGCAGGAGATTGGGAACATTTAGCATTAACAACCAATACAGGCAACCAAAGAACTTCTGAGACAATGACTTATGACCTCAGTACCCACAAAATAACTTCCAGTAGCTGGAATAATGTAACATGGACTTTTAATGAAGAGGCACAAACAATAACCACAAGCTCCGGAGTTGTACTTTACCTGCAACGTGAAGTAGACTGGGAAGCAACTCCCAGAACACATACCATCGTTTACGCTGCACAAGGTAATAAAAAGACCTATTGGGGAAAGAAAATCCAATAAACGATCATTGATAATCTTCAAGAAACTGCTTCCGGAATTTTGATACCCGGAAGTAGTTTTTTTCTCTTTTATGCTGCATAACATATAAGAGTGTATTTGATACACCGAACTAAAGTGTTACTTTTACACCCAAATTAAGATAAGCATCTCATTTACATTAAAAATAAAACCATGAAAAAACATTTTCTACTTGCAGGAATTGCAGCGCTGATGCTGTCAGCATGCAATAACAAGTCGGCTTCCGAGCTGACTTTATCCGGTCTTGACCCGGTAAATTTTCAAACAGAAGTGAACAATGCCCAAACGAATCTTTATACATTAAAGAATAAGGCAGGCATGGAAGTATGCATCACTAACTTCGGGGGACGCATCGTGTCTATCATGGTGCCGGACAAAAACGGAAAGATGCAGGATGTAGTTTTAGGTTTTGACAGCATTGCTGATTATATTAATGTACCGAGCGACTTTGGCGCTTCTATCGGACGTTATGCCAACCGTATCAACCAGGGACGTTTTGTCTTAGACGGTGACACTATCCAGTTGCCGCAAAATAACTTCGGTCACTGTCTGCACGGCGGTCCGAAAGGCTGGCAATATCAGGTTTACGAAGCCAACCTTATTGACCCGATGACATTGGAACTGACCCGTATTTCACCCGATGGCGATGAAAACTTCCCGGGCAATGTGACTGCTAAAGTGACTTACCAACTGACCGAAGACAACGCTATCGACATCAAATATAACGCCACTACTGATAAAAAGACGATTATCAACATGACCAACCACTCTTACTTCAACCTGGCAGGTAATCCGTCGAAAGCTTCAACTGATAATATCATGTATGTAAACGCAGACTACTATACCCCAGTAGACAGCACCTTTATGACAACAGGCGAGATAGCCCCGGTAAAAGACACTCCGATGGACTTCACTACTCCGAAAGCTGTAGGACAGGAAATCAATAACTACGATTTCGTCCAGTTGAAGAACGGAAACGGATATGACCATAACTGGGTACTGAACACGAAAGGCGACATTTCCCTGGTAGCAGCCAAACTGACTTCTCCTGAAAGCGGCATTACCCTGGAAGTCTATACCAACGAGCCGGGTATCCAGGTTTACACAGGCAACTTCCTCGATGGAACCGTAACCGGAAAGAAAGGTATCGTCTACAACCAACGTGCTTCCGTATGTCTGGAAACACAGCATTATCCTGACAGTCCCAACAAGGCAGACTGGCCTTCAGTAGTTCTGGAACCGGGACAAACATACAACAGCGAATGTATTTTCAAATTCTCAGTAGAGAAATAATATTAACTTATAAATCATATTTATTGTGGAAGCATTAGATTGGCTAGTAATTGGAGTCTTCTTTTTGGCTCTAATCGGTATTATCGTCTGGGTAGTCAGACAAAAACAAAATGACTCGGCAGATTATTTCTTAGGCGGACGCGACGCGACATGGCTCGCAATCGGTGCCTCTATCTTCGCCTCAAACATCGGTTCGGAACACTTAATCGGACTGGCGGGAGCCGGAGCATCCAGCGGTATGGCTATGGCACACTGGGAAATCCAGGGATGGATGATTTTGATTTTGGGATGGGTATTCGTTCCTTTCTATACACGAAGCATGGTATATACGATGCCTGAATTCCTGGAACGCCGTTATAATCCTCAGTCACGTACCATCTTGTCAGTAATTTCTTTAGTAAGTTACGTATTGACAAAAGTGGCTGTTACCGTATATGCCGGCGGTCTGGTATTCCAGCAGGTATTCGGTATCAAAGAACTTTGGGGAATCGACTTCTTCTGGATTGCAGCAATCGGACTGGTAGTGCTGACCGCACTTTATACAATCTTCGGTGGTATGAAATCCGTATTGTACACTTCCGTACTTCAGACTCCTATCCTTCTGTTAGGTTCATTAATCATACTTGTACTTGGTTTTAAAGAACTCGGCGGATGGGACGAAATGATGAAAGTTTGTGGTGCTGTAACCGTTAATGATTACGGTGATACAATGACTAACCTCATTCGTAGTAATGATGACGCGAACTTCCCTTGGTTGGGTGCACTTATTGGTTCCGCCATTATCGGTTTCTGGTACTGGTGTACCGACCAGTTTATTGTACAACGTGTACTTTCCGGAAAGAATGAAAAGGAAGCTCGTCGTGGTACTATCTTCGGTGCTTACCTGAAGTTGCTGCCTGTATTCCTGTTCCTGATTCCGGGTATGATTGCTTTTGCTTTACATCAGAAATATATCGGTGCCGGTGGTGAAGGTTTCCTTCCGATGCTTGCAAACGGTACGGCAAATGCCGATGCCGCTTTCCCGACATTAGTTGCCAAGTTACTTCCTGCCGGTGTGAAAGGCTTGGTAGTATGTGGTATTCTCGCAGCTTTGATGAGCTCTTTGGCTTCTTTGTTCAACTCATCCGCCATGTTGTTTACAATCGACTTCTACAAGCGTTTCAGACCGAAAACACCGGAAAAGAAACTGGTAGGTATCGGTCAGATTGCAACAGTTGTTATCGTAATTTTGGGTATTCTTTGGATTCCCATCATGCGTAGCGTTGGCGATGTACTTTATACATATTTGCAGGACGTTCAGTCTGTGCTGGCTCCGGGTATTGCCGCTGCCTTCTTGCTGGGTATCTGCTGGAAACGTACTTCCGCCCAAGGTGGTATGTGGGGATTGATTTCCGGTATGGTGATTGGTTTAACCCGCTTGGGGGCTAAAGTATATTACAGTAATGCCGGCGAAGTAGCAGACTCTACATTCAAATATTTGTTCTACGATATGAACTGGTTGTTCTTCTGCGGATGGATGTTCCTGTTCTGTATCATCGTAGTAATCGTAGTCAGCCTGGCGACAGAAGCTCCGACAGCCGAAAAAATCCAGGGACTGGTATTCGGTACGGCTACCAAAGAACAAAAGGCAGCTACACGTGCAAGCTGGAATCACTGGGATATTATCCATACAGTTATTATCCTGGCTATCACAGGCGCTTTCTACTGGTATTTCTGGTAATTAAATAAAAACTCATATTAACAAAACAATGAATAACTATTATAGCTCGAATCCTACCTTTTATCTTGGTATCGACTGTATCATCTTCGGCTTTAATGAAGGTGAATTAAGCCTGCTGTTGCTGAAAAGAAATTTTGAACCGGCAATGGGCGAATGGTCATTGATGGGCGGATTCGTGCAAAACAATGAAAGCGTGGACGATGCTGCCAAGCGTGTACTAGCGGAACTTACCGGACTGGAAAACGTGTATATGGAACAGGTGGGAACCTTCGGGGCGGTTGATCGCGACCCGGGAGAACGGGTAATCTCCGTTGCATACTATGCGCTCATCAACATCAATGAATACGACCGGAAACTGGTAAAGAAACATAATGCTTACTGGGTTAATATCAATGAACTTCCCCAACTGATTTTCGACCATCCCGAGATGGTGGCACAAGCACGGGAGTTAATGAAACAGAAAGCATCTTCTGAGCCAATCGGTTTCAATTTATTGCCGAAACTCTTCACGTTGTCCCAATTACAAAGCCTGTATGAAGCCATTTACGGCGAGGAGATGGACAAGCGGAATTTCCGTAAGCGTGTTGCAGGAATGGACTATATAGAAAAGACGGACAAAATAGATAAACTGGGTTCCAAGCGCGGTGCGGCCTTGTATAAGTTTAACAGCAAAGTTTACCGCAAAGACCCGAAATTTAAATTATAATCAATATGCTGGAAGAACTGAAAGAAAAAGTATTTCATGCCAATCTTGAATTGGTAAAGCATGGATTAGTCATCTTTACCTGGGGAAATGTTTCTGCCATCGACCGTGAAAGCGGGCTGGTAGTAATCAAGCCCAGCGGTGTAAGTTATGATGATATGAAAGCAGAAGATATGGTAGTAGTGGATTTGGAAGGTAAAGTCGTCGAAGGACGGCTGAAGCCTTCCTCTGATACGCCTACTCACGTGGTGCTTTACAAAGCATTCCCGGAAATCGGCGGAGTGGTACACACCCACTCTACTTATGCGACAGCTTGGGCACAAGCCGGCTGTGACATTCCGAATATCGGAACTACTCATGCAGACTATTTCCATGATGCCATCCCTTGTACGGCAGATATGACGGAAGCGGAAGTGAAGGGTGCCTACGAACTGGAAACCGGAAACGTGATTGTAAAACGCTTCGAAGGATTGAATCCCGTACATACACCGGGAGTTCTGGTAAAGAACCACGGCCCTTTCTCCTGGGGAAAAGACGCCCACGACGCAGTGCACAATGCCGTAGTAATGGAGCAGGTAGCCAAGATGGCAAGCATCGCTTATGCCGTCAACCCGAATTTAACAATGAACCCGTTGCTGGTGGAAAAACATTTCAGCCGCAAGCATGGCCCGAACGCTTATTACGGACAATAAATAATTAAAGATTAACAACTTAAAATTGAATAAAGATATGAACGTATTTGACCAATATGAAGTATGGTTCGTAACAGGAGCACAGCTTTTGTACGGAGGTGACGCAGTAATCGCAGTAGACGCACACTCTAATGAAATGGTAAACGGACTGAATGAATCCGGCAAACTTCCTGTTAAAGTGGTATATAAAGGAACGGCAAACTCTTCCAAAGAGGTGGAAACTGTTTTCAAAGCTGCAAATAACGATGATAAATGTATCGGTGTCATCACTTGGATGCATACTTTCTCTCCTGCCAAAATGTGGATTCACGGTCTGCAACAACTGAAGAAACCGTTGCTGCACCTGCACACCCAGTTCAACAAGGAAATTCCCTGGGATACAATGGACATGGACTTCATGAACTTGAACCAGTCAGCTCATGGCGACCGCGAATTCGGGCATATCTGTACCCGCATGCGTATCCGCCGCAAAGTAGTGGTAGGTTACTGGAAAGAAGAAGACACACAGCATAAGATTGCCGTTTGGATGCGCGTTTGCGCCGGTTGGGCAGACTCTCAGGATATGCTGATTATCCGTTTTGGCGACCAGATGAACAATGTAGCCGTAACCGACGGCGACAAAGTGGAAGCCGAACAACGCATGGGTTACCACGTAGACTACTGCCCGGTAAGCGAACTGATGGAATATCACAAAGAAATCAAGAATGAAGAGGTAGATGCACTGGTAGCTACTTACTTCAAGGAATACGACCATGATGCTTCTTTGGAAGACAAATCGACCGAAGCTTATCAGAAAGTATGGAACGCCGCTAAAGCAGAACTTGCAATGCGTGCCATCCTGAAAGCGAAAGGCGCTAAAGGATTCACAACCAACTTCGACGACTTGGGTGATATCGAATACAATGGTTTCGACCAAATTCCGGGATTGGCTTCCCAACGCCTGATGGCGGAAGGCTACGGATTCGGTGCCGAAGGCGACTGGAAATCGGCTGCTCTTTACCGCACTGTATGGGTAATGAATCAGGGACTTCCGAAAGGCTGCTCATTCCTTGAAGATTATACTCTGAACTTCGACGGTGCCAACAGCTCTATCCTGCAATCACACATGTTGGAAATCTGCCCGCTCATCGCTGCCAACAAACCACGCCTGGAAGTACACTTCCTCGGTATTGGTATCCGCAAGAGCCAGACTGCACGTCTTGTATTTACCTCAAAAGTTGGTACAGGCTGCACCGCTACGGTAGTAGATATGGGTAACCGTTTCCGCCTGATTGTAAACGACGTAGAATGTATCGAGCCGAAACCGCTGCCTAAACTGCCGGTTGCTTCCGCTCTCTGGATTCCGATGCCTAACCTTGAAGTAGGTGCAGGCGCATGGATTCTGGCAGGTGGTACTCACCACTCTTGCTTCTCTTACGACCTGACAGCCGAATACTGGGAAGATTATGCGGAAATCGCAGGCATCGAAATGGTACACATCAATAAAGATACTACTATCAGTTGCTTCAAGAAAGAACTGCGCATGAATGAGGTGTATTATATGCTGAATAAAGCGCTTTGTTAATGATTAACGGAGATTAGTTAACGATTAACGGAGTAGTGATTAGTGATTAATGGCTGCGCAATATGTTGCATGGCGTTCATCACTAATCACTAAACACTAAACATTATTCAACATGAAATTAGATGCAAAATCAACAATCGAGACAGGCAAAGCCATTCTGGGCATAGAACTCGGTTCAACGCGAATAAAAGCAGTTTTGATTGACCAGGAAAACAAGCCAATCGCCCAAGGCAGCCACACATGGGAGAACCAGTTGGTAGACGGACTTTGGACTTATAGCATTGAAGCTATCTGGTCAGGGTTGCAGGATTGCTATGCCGACCTTCGTTCCAACATAAAGAACTTATACGGTGACGTAGAAATCGAAAAACTGGCAGCTATCGGTGTCAGTGCCATGATGCACGGGTATATGCCGTTCAATGAAAAAGAAGAAATCCTCGTGCCTTTCCGCACTTGGAGAAATACCAATACGGGGCGGGCAGCAGCAGCCTTGTCCGAACTATTTGTCTACAATATTCCTCTGAGATGGAGCATTTCACACTTATATCAAGCCATCCTGGACAACGAAGCGCACGTCAAAGACATCAAGTTCCTGACAACCCTTGCAGGCTATGTGCATTGGCAGATAACAGGCGAAAAGGTGTTGGGCATCGGTGACGCATCGGGCATGCTCCCCATAGACCCGGCTACCAACAACTATTCCGCAGAAATGGTGGCAAAGTTCGACAATCTCGTTGCTCCGAAGAAATATGACTGGAAGCTGGAAGACATTCTGCCTAAAGTTTTATCGGCAGGTGAAAATGCCGGTGTCCTCACACAAGAAGGAAGTAAGAAACTCGACGTTTCGGGTCATTTGAAAGCAGGAATACCGGTCTGCCCGCCGGAAGGAGACGCGGGAACGGGCATGGTTGCAACCAATGCTGTCAAGCAGCGTACCGGAAACGTATCGGCAGGTACTTCCTCATTCTCTATGATTGTATTGGAGAAAGAATTATCGAAGCCGTACGAAATGATTGATATGGTTACTACTCCCGACGGAAGTCCAGTTGCCATGGTACATTGCAATAACTGTACGTCCGACCTCAACGCATGGGTCAACCTGTTCAAAGAATACCAGGAGCTTCTGGGCATCCCTGTAAATATGGATGAAATTTACAGTAAGCTCTACAATATTGCGCTCACAGGTGATGCCGACTGCGGTGGCCTTCTCTCCTACAATTACATCTCCGGCGAGCCTGTAACAGGTATTGCTGACGGAAGACCGCTATTCGTACGTTCGGCAAATGACAAGTTCAGCCTGGCAAACTTTATGCGGACTCATTTATACGCTTCAGTCGGAGTTCTTAAGATTGGCAACGACATTTTGTTCAACGAAGAGAAAGTCAAGGTTGACAGAATTACAGGACACGGCGGATTATTCAAGACCAAAGGAGTAGGTCAGAGAGTGCTTGCAGCAGCCATCAACTCACCTATTTCCGTAATGGAAACAGCAGGTGAAGGTGGTGCCTGGGGTATTGCCCTTTTAGGCTCTTACCTCGTGAACAATGAAAAGGAACAATCCCTTGCCGATTTCCTGGACGAAAGTGTATTTGTCGGTGACGCCGGTGTCGAAATATCTCCCGTGCCCGAAGATGTAGCCGGTTTTAACGCATACATTGAAAACTACAAGGCAGGACTGCCTATCGAGGAAGCGGCAGCCAAATTCAAATAAGCCCCATCACAGGGCTTCTTCGCTCCTTTCTCAATCATCATTTTAAGTATTAACATAAACTATCCCCATCCCCTCTCCTTTTGGAGAGGGACAAGGGGAAATCTACCATCATGAAAACCACCTCGTTCATACTTGCCCTTATTCTATCCGTTTCATTGGGAAAAGCACAAAACCGGCAACAAGTTTCGTACTTTCCCTTACAAGATGTGAAGCTGTTGGAAAGTCCTTTTCTACAAGCTCAACAGACTGATTTACATTATATACTATCAATGAATCCCGACCGCCTGCTCGCCCCTTTTCTTCGTGAAGCAGGACTGACACCCAAAGCTCCGAGCTACACCAATTGGGAAAATACAGGATTGGACGGGCACATCGGCGGACATTATTTATCCGCACTCTCCATGATGTATGCTGCAACCGGAGACACCGCAGTCTACAACCGTCTCAACTATATGCTGAATGAGCTCCACCGTGCACAACAAGCTGTCGGAACAGGATTTATCGGCGGAACTCCGGGCAGTCTCCAACTTTGGAAAGAAATTAAAGCGGGAAATATCCGTGCCGGTGGTTTCGACCTTAACGGCAAATGGGTGCCCCTCTATAACATACACAAGACTTATGCCGGGCTGCGGGACGCTTATCTTTATGCAGGAAGCGACCTCGCCCGACAAATGCTGGTTGATTTTACCGACTGGATGATTGATATCACTTCCGGTCTGAGTGACAAGCAAATGCAGGACATGCTTCGCAGCGAACATGGCGGTTTGAATGAAACCTTTGCCGACGTAGCCGGAATTACAGGTGACAAGAAATACCTGGAATTGGCGCGACGATTCTCGCACAAAATCATCCTCGACCCGCTAATCAAAGATGAAGACCGATTGACAGGCATGCACGCCAATACACAAATACCAAAAGTCATTGGGTACAAACGGGTAGCCGAATTATCTCAAGATGACAAGGATTGGAACCATGCAAACGAATGGAACCACGCAGCCCGTTTTTTCTGGAATACGGTAGTCAATCACCGTTCTGTATGTATCGGCGGAAATAGTGTACGCGAGCACTTCCATCCGGCAGACAACTTCACACCTATGCTGAATGATGTCCAAGGCCCGGAGACTTGCAATACTTATAATATGCTCCGGCTTACCAAAATGCTTTATCAAGATTCTCCTGAAACGAATTTCGCCGACTATTACGAGCGTGCACTCTATAATCATATTTTAGCGTCACAAGAACCGGACAAAGGTGGTTTTGTCTATTTCACCCCCATGCGTCCCGGACATTACCGGGTTTACTCACAACCGGAGACATCCATGTGGTGCTGCGTCGGCTCAGGACTGGAAAATCATACCAAGTATGGTGAATTTATTTATGCACATCAAAAAGATACGCTGTACGTCAACCTATTCATCCCGTCACAACTGACCTGGAAAGAAAAGGGAGTTACTTTGACACAAGAAACCAGTTTCCCCGATGACGGAAAAGTGACATTACGCATTGATAAAGCACCGAAGAAAGGGTTCACTCTGAAAATACGCCAACCCCAATGGGCCGAACACAGCAAAGAATACAATGTGAAAATCAACGGTAAAAGCGAGACATCTATCATAGGAGAAAACAGTAATTATCTGACTCTCCACCGTAAATGGAAAAAAGGAGATGTAATTACCTTTAATCTGCCAATGAAAGTCAACCTTGAGCAGATACCCGACAAGAAAGACTATTACGCTTTCTTATACGGCCCTATTGTCCTTTCGGCTTCTACGGGCACTGAACATCTCGACGGTTTGTACGCAGACGACAGCCGTGGCGGACACATCGCCCATGGCAAACAAATTCCTTTGCAGGAAGTGCCGATGTTGATTGGGAATCCCGAAGCAATCCGTAATTCCCTTCACAAAAAGGACGGTAACCAGTTAACATTCACCTTCGACGGGAACGTGTATCCTGTACAAGACAAAGCATTGGAACTTGTCCCGTTCTTCCGTTTGCACAATGCCCGCTACGCTATTTACTTCCGTCAGGCAAACGAAGAACAATTCAAAGCCATCCAGAAAGAGATGGCAACAGCCGAAAGAAAAGCAACAGAATTAGCGAACCAAACCGTCGACTTGATTTTCCCCGGTGAACAGCAACCGGAATCCGACCACGGAATCCAATACGAGCAGGCAGAAACCGGAACAAATAAAGACCGCCACTTCCGTCGTGCCAAAGGTTGGTTCAGCTATAATCTGAAAGTAAAAGAAGAGGCAAGCCGGATTACAATTACCATACAGAAGAATGACCGTAACAAGGTAACTATCCTATTGAATAATGAGAAACTGGCAGTCAATCCTACCATCAGCGAAGCAGATAAAGACGGATTTATTACCCTCTCCTGGCTTCTGCCACAGAAATTGAAAGCAGGAAGTTGCCCGATACGCTTCACCCCTGACGGGACAGAGTGGACGCCCGCCATTTATGAAGTACGTTTACTAAAATAAAAGCCACCACAGATTACACGGATTAACACAGATTATTTATATTCCATAACATAATGCTATACCTGAATAAAATATCAATCTGTGATAATCTGTGTAATCTGTGGTAAAAATAATCATTTAAACAAATACCATTTTATGAAAGCAAAACTATTAGCCAGCACGGTCTTTTTGGCAGCGTCAGTATCTCTTTCCGCACAGAAGAGCGCTACCATCACCGTACATGCCGACCAAGGCAAAGAAATCATCCCGAAAGAAATCTACGGCCAGTTTGCCGAACACCTGGGTTCATGTATCTACGGTGGTCTTTGGGTAGGCGAAAATTCGGATATTCCTAATATCAAAGGATACCGCACGGACGTATTCAATGCATTGAAAGACTTGGCAGTCCCCGTTCTCCGTTGGCCGGGCGGCTGTTTCGCTGACGAATATCACTGGATGGACGGTATCGGCCCGAAAGAAAACCGTCCGAAGATGGTTAACAATAACTGGGGCGGAACAATCGAAGACAACAGTTTCGGTACACATGAATTCCTGAATCTCTGCGAAATGTTGGGCTGCGAACCTTACGTAAGCGGAAATGTAGGTAGCGGCACTGTGGAAGAGCTGGCCAAATGGGTAGAATACATGACATCGGACGGCGACTCTCCAATGGCAAATCTCCGCCGTAAGAACGGTCGTGACAAGGCATGGAAAGTAAAATACCTCGGCGTAGGGAATGAAAGCTGGGGATGCGGCGGCAGCATGCGTCCGGAATACTATGCAGACCTCTATCGCCGTTATTCCACCTATTGCCGCAACTATGACGGCAACCGCCTATTCAAAATCGCCAGCGGTGCCAGCGACTACGATTACAATTGGACAGATGTATTGATGAACCGCGTAGGACATCGTATGGACGGTCTTTCCCTGCACTATTATACAGTGACGGGATGGAGCGGCAGCAAAACATCCGCAACCCAGTTCAATAAGGACGATTATTACTGGACAATGGGCAAATGCCTTGAAGTGGAAGACGTACTCAAAAAGCATTGCGCCATTATGGACAAATACGACAAGAACAAGAAAATCGCCCTCTTGCTTGACGAATGGGGAACCTGGTGGGATGAAGAACCGGGAACCGTCCGCGGACACCTTTACCAGCAAAACACACTGCGTGACGCTTTCGTTGCCTCTTTGAGCCTTGACGTATTCCACAAATACACCGACCGTCTGAAGATGGCAAACATCGCACAGATAGTCAACGTACTCCAATCCATGATTCTGACGAAAGACAAAGAGATGGTGCTCACTCCTACTTATTACGTCTTCAAAATGTACAAAGTACACCAGGATGCCACTTATCTCCCAATCGAGCTGAACTGTGAAAAGATAAATGTACGCGACAACCGCACCGTGCCTATAGTAAGCGCAACCGCATCAAAAGACAAGAACGGAGTTATCCATATTTCCCTCTCGAATGTGAACGCTGACGAAGCACAGGAAATAACCGTCAACCTCGGGGATACAAAAGCGAAAAAAGCTGTCGGAGAAATCCTGACCTCAGCCAAGCTGACCGATTACAATTCTTTTGAGAATCCTAATATTGTAAAACCGGCGCCTTTCAAAGAGGTAAAAATCAATAAAGGTACAATGAAGGTAAAACTTCCTGCTAAGTCTATTGTTACTTTAGAGTTACAGTAATTTAGAGGCTGTTACTTATTGTACCACAAACAAGAAGACTGTTAAAATGGTAATAAAAAAGATGGCACTTTTGGATTGTTAAATCCACATAAAGAGTTATCTTTGCCGGAAATCTGACAGAAATCAATTAAATTTTAATGATATGAACGATAACAAACTTATGAATCGTGCAGCGGATAACATCCGTATTCTTGCTGCTTCAATGGTTGAAAAAGCCAATTCCGGTCATCCGGGTGGTGCCATGGGTGGTGCTGACTTTGTAAATGTACTCTTTTCTGAGTTTCTAGTATACGACCCCGAGAATCCCCGTTGGGAAGGACGCGACCGCTTCTTCCTCGATCCAGGGCATATGTCTCCGATGCTTTATTCTACGCTGGCACTGACAGGAAAATTCACTTTGGATGAACTGAAAGAATTCCGCCAATGGGGAAGCCCTACTCCGGGACATCCCGAAGTAGACATCATGCGCGGCATTGAAAACACTTCCGGCCCGCTGGGACAGGGACATACTTTCGCCGTAGGTGCCGCTATTGCCGCCAAATTCCTGAAAGCCCGTTTCGACGAGGTGATGAACCAGACAATCTATGCTTACATCTCCGACGGTGGTATCCAGGAAGAAATCTCCCAAGGTTCCGGACGTATTGCCGGCGCACTGGGACTGGACAACCTGATTATGTTCTATGACTCCAACGACATTCAGCTTTCTACTGAAACGAAAGATGTGACCGTTGAAGACACAGCCATGAAATATGAAGCATGGGGATGGAAAGTAATCAGCATCAACGGTAATGACCCTGACGAAATCCGTGCTGCCATCAAGGAAGCACAGGCTGAAAAAGAACGCCCGACACTGATTATCGGTAAGACCGTAATGGGTAAAGGCGCACGCAAGGCAGACGGCAGCAGCTATGAAGCCAACTGTGCTACTCACGGCGCTCCGCTCGGTGGCGACGCTTACGTAAATACAATCAACAACCTGGGCGGTGACCCTACCAACCCGTTCGTAATCTTCCCGGAAGTAGCCGAACTGTATGCAAAACGTGCAGAAGAACTGAAGAAAATCGTAGCTGAAAGATACGCAGTAAAAGCCGCATGGGCAAAAGCCAATCCGGAACTGGCTGCCAAACTGGAAGCTTTCTTCTCCGGCAAAGCTCCGAAAGTGGACTGGGCTGCTATCGAACAGAAAGCAGGCAGCGCAACCCGTGCCGCATCCGCCACTGTATTGGGCGCACTTGCTACCCAAGTAGAAAACATGATTGTTGCCTCTGCCGACCTTTCCAACTCCGACAAGACTGACGGCTTCCTGAAGAAAACCCATTCTTTCAAGAAAGGTGATTTCAGCGGAGCATTCTTCCAGGCTGGTGTATCCGAGTTGTCAATGGCTTGTATCTGTATCGGTATGTCACTTCACGGTGGTGTTATCGCTGCTTGCGGTACATTCTTCGTATTCTCCGACTATATGAAACCTGCCGTACGTATGGCTGCGCTGATGGAACAACCCGTAAAATTCATCTGGACGCACGATGCATTCCGTGTAGGTGAAGACGGTCCTACTCACGAACCGGTAGAACAGGAAGCACAAATCCGCCTGATGGAGAAACTGAAAAACCATAAGGGACACAACTCTATGTTGGTACTTCGCCCGGCTGATGTGGAAGAAACAACCATCGCATGGAAACTTGCCATGGAAAATATGTCCACTCCGACCGGCTTGATTTTCTCCCGTCAGAATATCGCCAACCTTCCGGCAGGAACCGATTACGAACAAGCAGCCAAAGGTGCTTATATCGTAGCAGGTTCTGACGAAAACCCCGATGTTATTTTGGTAGCTTCCGGCTCTGAAGTCGCTACTTTGGTGGCCGGCACAGAACTGCTTCGCAAAGATGGCGTAAAGGTACGTATCGTATCCGCTCCATCCGAAGGCCTGTTCCGCAGCCAGCCTAAAGAATATCAGGAAGCGATTCTTCCGTCAGACGCAAAAATCTTCGGTATGACTGCCGGCTTGCCTGTCACTCTTCAAGGTCTGGTAGGTTGCCACGGTAAGGTTTGGGGATTGGAATCTTTCGGTTTCTCCGCTCCTTACACAGTATTGGACGAGAAACTTGGATTTACAGCCGAGAACGTATATAACCAAGTAAAAGCAATGCTCTAATGAAAACAATCGGATTAGCATGCGACCATGCCGGCTTTGAACTGAAAGAATATGTTCGCGGCTGGCTGGAAGCAAAAGGCTGGGCTTACAAAGACTTCGGAACAAACTCTACCGCAAGCGTAGACTATCCGGACTATGCCCATCCGCTTGCCCTCGCAGTGGAATCGGGCGAATGTTATCCCGGTATCGCTATCTGTGGCAGCGGAAACGGAATCAATATGACGCTGAACAAGCATCAGGGAATTCGTGCCGCACTCTGCTGGAACGCAGAAATCGCACACTTGGCCCGTCAGCACAATGACGCCAATATTCTGGTGATGCCGGGACGCTTTATCAGCACTGAAGAAGCGGACATGATTTTGACAGAGTTCTTCTCTACACAGTTTGAAGGCGGACGCCATCAGAACCGTATTGATAAGATTCCGGTAAAATAAAGCCTGAAGATAAATCAAACAGATATGAAGCTGTTCTTCTTTTTGAAGGGCAGCTTTATTTTTATACCTGTTTCAAGATTACAAAAGAGAGACAATATCGTCTTTATATAAGACGAACCAAAAAAAAGAAATTATGGGCAAACTGAATATGAAAGAATGGATTAGCCAGGCGGTTCAAAGTAAAGAAACGCTTGCTATTCCTATCATGACACATCCGGGTATCGAATTTATCAGAAAAACAGTGCATGACGCAGTGACAAACGGACAAGTTCATTATGAAGCGATAAAAGCTCTTTGTGATAAATATCCTGCCGCAGCGGCAACTGTTATCATGGATTTGACAGTAGAAGCGGAAGCCTTCGGAGCAGAAATAATCTTTCCTGAAAATGAAGTTCCCAGTGTGTCCGGTCGTTTGCTGGCAGACGAAGATGCGATTGAAAGGCTGGAGATTCCGGCATTAAATAAAGGAAGAATCCCAGAGTATCTGAAAGCGAACATGCTGGCCGCCAAAAATATCACCGACCGCCCTGTGTTTGCGGGTTGCATCGGCCCCTACTCACTGGCAGGACGTTTGTATGACATGTCGGAAATCATGATGCTGATTTATATCAATCCTGAAGCAGCTAATACGTTACTGAGAAAATGCAGTGATTTCATTACCCGTTATTGCATGGCTTTGAAAGCAACCGGAGTAAACGGGGTAGTAATGGCGGAACCTGCTGCCGGATTATTGTCCAATGAAGATTGCCTGCAATATTCTTCCTTGTTTGTCAAGGAAATAGTAGAAAAAGTGCAGGATGACAACTTCACCGTGGTACTTCATAACTGCGGAAACACGGGAAACTGTACGCAAGCTATGGTTTATACCGGCGCGGCGGCCTATCATTTCGGGAACAAGGTTAAGATGGAAGAAGCCTTGAAGGAAGTTCCTTCCGATGCCCTTGCAATGGGTAATTTAGACCCCGTAAGTCTTTTCAAGATGGCAGGGCCGGAAGAGATGAAGCAGGCAACACTGCAATTACTGGAAACCACCCGTGAATATCCGAACTTCGTATTGTCAAGCGGTTGCGATATACCACCCCATACGCCATTAGCGAATATAGATGCATTTTATTCAGCATTGGAAGAATTCAACAAATCCCGGATTCAATAATTATATCCGGTTAATGCTACATAATTAATGCTTGAACAAGAGCTTACTTATAAAGATTTACAAATCCCATCGTCCGAAATCTACGAGGCGATGGGATATAAAGATTCTATGCCTGACCAAATGGTTATAGAAGAAACCGACGCTTTACAACAACGCGTCACTCCCCTTCTCCATCCCCGTTTCTTCTTTTTCATTACTGACGGGACACTTGATGTATCAAAAGAGACACTTACCGTAGAAGATACAGTATTTTCTATCGGCAAAACCATTGCACGCCAATTACGAGGTTCGGAATCTTATGCTTTCTTTGTCGCAACTGCCGGAACTGAATTTGAGGAGTTCCAGCACGTCCTTCAAAAAGAAGACGATATGGTGAAAGTTTATATAGCGGACTCATTAGGAAGCATCATAGCGGAAAAGACAGCAGATTACATGGAAAAGGAGTTGGCGGAATTTATGAAAGATAAAGGTTGGAAGCATACCAACCGATACAGTCCCGGTTATTGTGGCTGGCACGTATCGGAACAACAGAAGCTATTCTCCTTATTTCCGGATGGCTCACCATGTGGTATCCGGTTGACAGATTCCAGTCTGATGGTTCCTATCAAATCTGTGAGCGGTGTTATTGGAATAGGTTCCAATGTCCGCAAGCAGGAATATACTTGCGGACTGTGTACCTATGAAAATTGTTTTCGTAAAAGAAAACATAACTAGCATTTTCCATTCTTAGCTGGAGAGTTTCTGCTAGTGACCATTGAAGAAGACATAAAGTCCAATCATTGTCACTATAAGCAATCCCCACATGACAAGCACTATCCGTGCAGGCTTTTCTTCAATCTTTTCCATATTCAATATCCCCAGTTGAGGAGTTTTATCCAACAAGCTGACCACTATCATACCGATACCGATGAATACAAACAAGTAGAAAGACAACAACATAAAATGCGGCCATGCTGTGTACTCTTCCGCCGGAAACACCCATAGATACAGAACTCCCACTCCGATACTAAAAACGGTTCCCAACGTCAAAGCCATATTAGCAGCCAAAGTAGTCGTGCGTTTCCAAAATACGCCGAAGAGGAATACCGCTGCCATCGGCGGAGCTATAAATCCCAATACAGACTGGAAAACATTAAACAGGTTCAGGCCTTTGATGCTGTCAATAGCTATCGTTATAATGACAGATACCAATGCCCCGACTACTGTAACTACTTGACCAACCCTGATTATCTCTTTCTGTTTTGCCTGAGGTCTGATTTTCTTCACATAGATATCCATAGTGAACACCGTACTCAATGCATTCAGAGCAGAACCGATGGTACTAACCAGCGCTGCCGTCAATACAGCCAATACCAGACCGACCATGCCTACCGGAAACAAATGGGTAACCATCGTCATATAAGCCTCATCCGGATTTTCCAGTTGAGGGAAAAGAGCCAGGCAGATAATACCGGGAAGAATGTAAAGAGGTACGTCCAATATTTTCAGCCATCCGGTAAAGTTCGTTCCCGCCTGACCTTCTTTCAGGCTTTTGGCTGCCAGAACAGGCTGTACCATTGACTGGTCTGTACACCAAAACCAGACTCCCATCACAGGATACCCCAGAATAATAGGCAACCATGGAAAGGCGGGGTCGTCATTCGAACGGAAAAGATTCCAGTAGTCTGCCGGAACCGCATCCACCAATGCTCCTACACCGCCTACCTTATAGATTCCCATGATAGCCAATGTCGCTGATACCACAATTAACAATATCATTTGATAGACATTCGTATATGCCACCGCTTTCAAGCCGCCCAACATCGTAAAGAAGGCGGAAATGACAAGTAACAACAATGCCGACTGCCACATAGGAATATCAAATACCTGGCGAATCAGAACTCCACCGGCAAACAACGTCAGTGCCAGCCATGAAATAAGAATCGTGACAATAGTGTACCACGCCAATATATTACGGGTAGACTGCCCGAAACGTTTTCCCATAAACTCGGGCAACGTCGTGACACGGCTCCCCAAATACCGGGGAGCGAAGACAAAGGCAAGCAGACAGATAAAGACAAATGCATACCAGGCATAATTACCCGAAACGATGCCGGTAGTAAATCCGGCACTTGCGGATGCAATCAACATGGATGGCCCTACATTTGTCCCCCACATGGAGAATCCGATGTGATACCACCTCAACGAGTTTTCCGCAAGGAAAAGACTGCTTCCTTTTTTTCGTTTCGAACTTGCCCATATACCAATGGCTATCAGAATCAGGAAGTAAGCAATCAGAATACCCCAGTCTAATGTATCTAAGAATTTCACGTGCATAATTCAAGTATTAAATAAGTAACGTAAATTTAAATCTAATTTTCTTTTAGGCGCGGATTACACGGATTTCACGGTTTTAAGAGGCTACGCAATTAAGAGCCGTGTTAATCCGTGTAATCCGTGCCTTTTCTTCTATTTTTTATTCCCTATCAGTTCTTTGGCAACTGCCACGGCTGTATTGGCATTATCACTATATCCGTCCGCTCCAATTTCATCCGCAAATCCCTGGCTCACGGGTGCTCCGCCAATCATGACTTTCACTTGTTCACGAATCCCGGCATCTTCCAATGCCTGAATAACGTCTTTCATGTAAGTCATGGTAGTAGTTAATAAAGCGCTCATGCATAATATATCGGCATGGTTCTCTTTCACAGCTTCCACAAACTTGTCACAGGTCACATCAATGCCGATGTTGATTACTTCAAATCCACAACCTTCGAGCATGGAAGCCACTAGATTCTTACCAATATCATGCAAATCACCTTTCACCGTACCAATCACTATTTTGCCGATTGTGGTCGAAGCACTGCCAGCCAGCAACGGTTTCAGCAGTTCCAAAGCACCTTTCATGGCACGTCCCGCCATCAATAGTTGGGGAACAAAAGCTTTCCCATCCTGGAAACGTTGCCCTACTTCACCCATCGCCTTTATCATATAGTTATTGATAATCTCCTGAGGAACTGCTCCGTCGGCAATAGCCTGCTTGGTGACTTCCACCGCAGGTTCCAACTTTCCGGCAACGATTGCTTCATACAGAGGTTTCAGTTTATCCTCTTCTTCGTGTTGTTCTTCTTTTATACAAATGCTCTCCTGCCCGATAGCTAAACCTGTATCCGGTTGAGATTCATTGGTGACAGCAGATGCGGAAGAACCTGTATATTCTTCTATAATCCGCATTGCCTGTTCCACTTCCTTTTCATTATGGAAGTCCATCTCCAAGTGTACACCGTCCGCTCCGATAGTATCCAATAAAGGTTTCAGTTCATCCAATGTCACCCAACAAGCCATCACGCTCTTTCCGCCTGCCAGTATCTTCTTGTATAAATCGTACCATTTCGGAGAGCCCCCTTGCGGTTCACCCACACCGGGAGTCCATTGGATAGCGTTCAGTTCTTCTATTTCAAGCAAGGCAGGCAGATGATGCATGGCTCCTACTCCGTCCAAGTGATAAAGAGTATAGTCAATCTTCTGACATTGCTCACGGATGAACGGTTGTACAAACCGACGGTAGTCATCCTGGCTAATCATGGTCGAAATATCACTTTGCAGCTTGCTCATCTTTCCGGGAGCCCACGATGAGAAATAACAGAAAGCCATCTCGTCCCCCTCACGGATAATATCGTACAATTCATCAAACACTTTGAAATAGATGTCGTTGATTTGCTGCATCTGCTGTTCGAGAATTTCGGGTTGCATTACCGTATCCAGCAATACTTTATCTGTTCCTTTCAATGCCGCCAGGACATCCAGCCCTTCCATCAAGTCGGGCATACCCACAAAGTAGTTGTCATTGGCCTTCGCCTTGCAGGCTTTCAGAAGTTCTTTGTGAAGAATCCAGTTCGGATGCTCGGGATTGAAAATGATTTCATCAGTAAAGTCCGGGTCGGGATGAATCCAGATAGTATCTTCTCCCCCTTCAAAAACACCGCCCAGGATAGCTGCCAAAGAACCGGGGCCCAGTTGGGTATTTGCCACTGGAAGGATATCCGCCATCAAGCTGCTGTGTGCCACATACCAGTCTAAGTATTCCGCTCTCCATTGAGGGTCGAACCACTTCTGCGACAAATCCTTTGCCGGTACGGGCGGTGCAATCTCGGCATGCGGCTGCACTCCTTCCTGGAAGTGCTCCCACATATTGAGAATGATTCCTTTATGATTCCACCAGTTTATATAACGTTGTTTTGTTTCTTCCAAATTAGTTTTCCATGTTTTCATACTCTGCCATTTTTTATTTATTCTATTTTATCTATTCCAGAATCCCTTGTAATTCCTGTCAATGTGTAGGGATATGCTCTTGCTTAAATCCATTTCGTCCGTGCAGTCCACGTCTTCCGGATATATCGGTAGTTCGGCATCCTCACGTACATATACCGGCATTTCTTCCAACGGCACATATACATCTTTCAACCAGCATGCTCCTTCCAGACGTTCGCCCGTAAAGAAGTTCACCCATTTGCCTTCGGGAAGATAGACATCTCTTCGGTTCTCACTATTCATCACCGGAGCGACCAGAAAGTCATTGCCAAAGTAATACTCGTCATCTATATGCCAGCAGAGCTTATCTTCCGGGTGATGCAGGATAAGCGCCTGCAACAATGGATAGCCACTTTCTATGGCAATCCTGCTCTGTTCCACGATATATGGAATCAGCGAATAGCGTAACTTCCACCATTTCTTCACCAACGGGGCAATTGCCGGATAATGCCAGGGCTCGCGTTTGTTGGTTCCGTGATAACGGATATGTGACGTGAATACACCGAATTGCGTCCAACGCATATATACATCGTCCGCTACGATTGAATTCATAAAATTGGGCAATGTATGGAAACCGGGAACATCATGGCTCCAAAAAGCAAAGCCCGACAGTCCGAAATGCAGCCCGCCTTTGAGAGAACCCGCCATTCCGTCCCATGAACTGCACGAATCGCCACCCCAATGCAAAGGATACCGCTGACATCCCGCCCATGCGGCACGTGCCCATACAATGCCATCACCAGTCACTTCTTTCGTTATTTCGTATGCGGCTTTCTGATAGAGCAAAGCATAGAGGTTATTCAGCAATTCCGGTTTCATGCCTTTGTAAAGAGCGTCCATATGGATATTCTCACCGAAATCGGTTTTGATACAGGTCACTCCCATGTCCAAAAGCTGTTTCAATAATCCTTTGTACCATTCGGTTGCTTTCGGATAGGTGAAGTCGATAGTTCCTGCATAATCCAAGGCGGAGAAATTGGAGCCGTCCGTATCCTGCTGTTTCGTCAGCGGGGCGATATAGTCATTCGCTTTCGCTTCGTCAATCTGTTCCGCATTTTCCGCCACATAAGGAAGTTGCCACAAGGAGACACGATAACCATTCCTTTTTATTCGTTGAATGAAACCTTTCGGGTCAGGGAAGCGTTCCTCATTGAATTTCCATTCACAAAGCCAGTCGGTTCTGAACCATCCGGTATCCAGGTGGATTACATCACAAGGATAATGTTCGGCACGCATACGGTCGCATATTTCATTTACTTCATCGGCACTGAAATAAGTCATACGGCTCATCCATACGCCGAAACTCCACAAGGGCGGCATAGACGGATAACCGGTCAGGTCACGGTAGCCGCGAAGAATCTCTTCCATCGTATCTCCGGCTATCACAAATGCATCCAGCAATGCCTGGTCACTCATGAATTGGACGGAACGGGTGGAATGTCCTGCCAGTGAAAGTTTGCTATGGGCACACGTATGATAAAACGTTCCGTACATACGGCTGGATAAGTAGAAAGGTATATTCTTATAAGTACGACGGTTATTCACTCCTTGTCCGTCCTGATTCTTCAGAAAAAGAGTCTGTCCACTTAAATCCATCTTGAAGAAACGTTCGCCCGTACCGGCAAAACATTCATCGGGTTTACATTCGAAAGAAAGGGTTGCACGTTCTTTCCGTCCATCGCGTTTGCAGAAGCCCACAGGCAGCGCATCATAACGAGGGGGTGAGAAATGGTCGTACCCCGCCAGACGGACTTCACGTTTTCCGTCAGGATACAAAGTTATATCCAGTGTTTCCTGCGGGTCGGGCAATAATTCACTCCATCGGTCCAATACTGGTTCTTCTACATTGATGACGACACGTTTGATTCCGTCTTCCGTCGAAAGAATCCATTTGCCTTTCCGCTCTTGTATCAACAAAGGCACTTTCCGAATCCTGCTACTGAATTGCAGCATTTCCGACCGGTCTGTCAACTCATACTCACCGAATCCGATAAATAAACGGGTGATGCCTATATTATACTGACGTATGATTAATGTGTATTCTTCCCGGGATACGGCGGTATCCGCCATCATATCATTAGCCAACTGCTGTTTCTGAAAAGGAACTGTTACATAAATATCTCCATCCTTTTCGTAAACGGCTGTCGGTCTGTACGCTTTCCAAAGCGATTCATCCCTCGACAGTTCGGTATCGAAATCAAGGAAATCAAATAAATGGTAATTTGTGGGTTTCATCTATTATCTATTTTTAGTTTTTATACGTCCTGCGCTGTTCTTTATGCTATCTGCCACTTGAGGGCCGTTATTCTTCCATACATTATTCTTTCCGGGGCGGTTGGAGTCGAAACGTTCCGTCGGACACCAGTTGTTTTCCATTGTATATCCGTCCGTCGCCTCATCCAGATAAATATAAAATGCTCGGTCATTCGTAGCGTATGGTGCTTCAATCAAATGTTCTATCCGGTTATTCCGCATGACGGAACCCGGCTGGTTGGACAACGTATAAAGTCCGCCAGCATCATAAAGCCGACGGGCAAAATGATGGACATAATTCCCTTCGATGCGGTTATTCCGCATGACGCTTTCCGAAGATGTCCATCCCCAGCCGACACAAATCCCCGAATAATTAAGATGGCAGACTTCATTATGAGAAATATCAATGTCCCTGACATACCCGGCACCGATACCGACGCATCCCCAATCCTCATTGGTAACATTGCTTATGAGGTTATTCCTAACAGAAATATTCGTGCATAACTCCCGCTCATTGGAAGGAACAAAAGGAATATGTGTCTCGAACCCGCCGTCAGGAAAAGCCCCCATCAACAGGGCTGTACCACCAATATCCGTAAAGTGGCAATCTTCAACGGCAGATGCAGTGACCGCCCATTCATAATCCAGTCCGGTAGAAGCCAGATTCCGAAACGTACAATGACGGAAATCAATATATTCGGCACCTTTCACCCGTATCGCCGTTTCGGGACGGGCAATCCATGCCTGATTCTCCAGTTCCGCCTTTTCCGGCAGTCCCGGCTCATGCAGTTTATAGGCATCCAGTAAAGGAAATCCACCTTGCAAAGTGACATGTCCCTGGTAAGAAGGGCGCATCCAGGAAGTATGTGCAAAAGTGATTCCTTCAAACCGTACATGTTTTACTGGACGTTCCAACGTGCCGTCTACCGTCATTAAAGTTTCCAAGGCAGGAATAATGACTTCCGCCGTTTCCATAGTATCTTCCGGTCGCGGATAATAGTATATCGTGCCGGAAGGATATTCCTGGAACCATTCACCGGGTTCGTCCAGTAACTCCAATGCATTGGTAAGGCAGAATGATGAGTTACCTTTCTCTCCACTCTCTCCGTTCTTCCCACCGATTATGGGTTGCGGCCAGGGGTGGGCAAATTCCAAATGACTTTCGGGGTCGTGAAAACGAATGACGGACTGCCCGCCTTTCACATCTATACTTTTCACCCGCAAGATGGCAATCGCCCAACGCTGATGAACAATCATTTCCAATTGCCCGGCATCTTGCAGACCAATTATATCTTGTAGCTTTCGGGAATTATCCGTATAAGAAGTGGGAATAGTTATCGTTTGCTCTTTCGGATTAAAATCAATCATCCGTTCCATCATCCCTTCCGGGAATTGTGATGCCCGTTGAGCCTTGTTACCGTTCACCCAAAGCTGCCGGGTTTCTACCCTTCTGTTTCCTACCATCGGGGCTTTGGCAGTCCATATCTTCCGTCTCAAATCTTCGGGAATCCTTGAATCGTCGCATCCTTGCCGCCAACCGGTAACTGCGATTCCACCACTAATCACGGGATTCGCATCATCCCCCACGGCACAAATTACAGTGGGAGAATCGGGCGTACCGCTATCTTCCGGTCTGATAAATAAAGGAGTATATCGGGAATACACACCGTTTTCCAACCGTATATAAATCCCACCTGCAACTTCCGGACGTTTGAGCCGTCGCCACTCACGAGCCTGTTTTACCGCACGGTCTAATGTATAAAAAGGAGCTTTCCTCGTTCCGGGATTCTTATCACTTCCACGGGGAGAAACATAAATCTCTCCCGCAAAAAGAGTAGAAAACAGACCAAAGAAAGAACTAAGGATAAGATAAATAAAAGTCTTTTTCATGTACTATCTCAATGTGCTATTTCAATAAAGACGAACGCACATTGATTTAGTACTCTATTTCAGTACAATAGATATACTATATAGACGAATGTTTTACAACATTAAATTGATTTACCGGACGAGTCCGACTATAAACTGATAGCAGAAATAACCGCAGACAACAAACTTCAGCAAAGTGCCGAGGATGAATCCGAGCAATGAGCCGAACCCGGACTTGAGTGCCTGGGAAAACTCCTTATTCCCTAATAACTCACCAATCACAGCACCGAGAAAGGGGCCGAGAATGATTCCCCAAGGCAAGAAAAGAAGTCCGACCAGCGTTCCGATGATACATCCCCAGTTTCCCCATTTGCTGCCGCCGCTATACTTACTGCCAAGCATCGGCGTGAAGTAATCCAATACCTGCAATACAGCTACAATCAATAACCATACGATTAATTGCGTCGTGGTATATTGCACTTTATCCGTGAAATGGAGAATCACCAGTCCCAGGTAAGCAATAGGTGGTCCCGGAAGAAACGGAAGAATACAACCGGCCAATCCGGCTAGCATACAAAGACCACTTATTATAATCAGAATGACGTCCAGCATAATCTATTTATTTTAAGAGAGTATTTCTTCACACACCCTCATCTCCATACCTTTATATACCACAACGATTTTGTGCAATATGGTGGTACCGACAGCACGTTTCACCGTATCGGTATCGGCATAGCGATTCGCCTGAGCAATACCTTCCGTCCGCAATTCATCCACGCGGCTTTCGGGGTCGCGATACTTGGCGTATTTCAGTTCGATGATGTAGCTGTGCCTCATATCGGGATAGATGTCCAGCAACGGGGAGAGGAAGATGTCGACATATCCCGCCTGCGTATCTGCCTCGGAAATGGGGCGATAGAAGCGGTTCTGTGCTGTCATCGCCAAGGTAAAGCCGTGAACGAAGAACTCGCCCTTCTGCTTGTCGCGCTGCGAGGCGTAACGCTGCAGGCAGGCAGCGATATAATCGAAGTAGGATTGCCAGGCACCGTCATAAGCCAAACTAGAGGCAAGTTCGCTTTTCTCATAACTGCTGAAACTCAAGTCGGCCTCATTATACGTATTCAGCAGATAGGTATAAAGTTGTTCCTGCACCACCTGATTGGGGATAGTAAGTTTGGTCTTTCCCTTATGCATGCCACTGATGGTAAGCATACCGAAATAGTAGAGCAGGCTCACGAAGTTGTCGGGATCCACAATGTTGACGGCTGGGAATCCTTCTTTCAGTTCACCGGTAATGTACCCCTGGCTCACCAAGGTCTGTATGATAGAGGCGTCGTGGGCGAACTCCTTGTCCTTGCGGATGAGCATGCGCAACTTTTCGTAGTCGATGCGGATATTGCTTTCTATCATATTTCTCGGCACTTCACCATACCGGATATAATTCTTGACGAAATAAAGCACCATATTAGAGTTATACAGGGTAGTCTCTCCATAACATCTCTGCGCAAAGCAATAGTTGTCATACCAAGGCTTCATCAGTTCTATCAGTTCGTCGATAGTGTGGTGGAAAGTAGCGGTAGTGGAATAGTAGGTCAGCATTTCGCGCACTTCCTCTTCCGTGAATCCCATCAATTGGTTGAAATCGGGTGTGAGGGAGTAGTTGGTGCCGATGTTGAATCCGCTGGTCAGATCGTCCATCGTCACAGGGCTGACGCCGGTGATGAAGCAGCGCTTGATACTGGAATAGGTTCCGGCCTTCACCTTGTTGAAGAAGGCGCGCAGGTAACCTTCTTTGTGCGTCTCTTCGGTGTATCGGTACAGGCTTTCGGCATCAGAAAGTATGGCGTTGGTGAAGTGGTCGTACTCGTCGATGAAGAGATACATTTGCTGGCCGGCACGGGCACATGCCTGATAAAGAAAATCCAGCTGCTCCACCGCACCTCTTGCCTCACGCAACCCTTCCAAGGTATCTTGCGGCAAGTAGTCGGCATATATCTTGCAGAAATTTTCGAAAGTGATGCCGCAATGCGAGTCCAGCCCTTTGCGGTAATTGTGCAGTTCGCCATCAATGCCGGAAAAATTGAGATACAATACCAGATAACTGTTACGATCTTGCGTAGGATGTTTTCCTATATAAAGGTCACCAAACAAATCATCAAACAAATCTTTTGTATGCACATCATAATAATGTTGCAGCATATTCAGCGTCAGGCTCTTGCCGAAGCGGCGGGGACGGATGAAAAAGAAGAAACGATCCGATTGCTCAATTAGTGGGATAAACGATGTCTTGTCCACATAATAATAATTATCGAGACGAATATCCTTGAAGTTCATCATGCCGTATGGCAGCAACTTTCTGTCTGATGATATATAATCCATAAATCGTTCCATATCAATACATGTTGAATTAGTGAAAACAAAGATACATCCTTTCCTCTACTTTCACAAACAAACGGCTTTACTTTTTTGTCTGATGCTGCATCTGATATGTTATCATAAGTGGTCGAAATATTTTCGACTCCCGACTTTTTTATATTCCATTATTCTCCATTTTATGGGAAACCTCTCACTACATTTATAATAATTAGCGGGAAAGATTGCTGATTATCAACTCTATGAACTATCTTTGCAGAAAGATTGTCACAAAGAACTTGTTAAACCACAGAAAAAGAGATAGCCGTATGAGATATTTAGACCCCAAAGCCGACCTGACGTTCAAACGCGTCTTCGGTGAACACCCCGACCTCGTGATGAGCCTGCTCAACGCACTGCTTCCCCTTGCCCCCGGGCAGGAAGTGACCGAAATAGAATACCTTCCTGTGGAGCTTGTGCCGGACAACCCGCTACGCAAAAACAGCATTGTGGACGTTCGCTGCCGTGACTGTCAGGGGCGTGTCTTCCTGGTGGAGATGCAAATGATATGGTCACCAGAGTTCAAGCAACGCGTACTGTTCAATGCCTCAAAGGCATACGTGCGCCAGCTCAATACCGGAGAGGAATATGAATTGCTGCAACCGGTGTACTCGCTCAACCTGGTAAACGACATCTTCGAATCCGATCTGGCGCAGGAGTACTACCACTACTACCGCCTGGTGCACGTAGAGCATACGGACCGGGTGATAGAGGGTCTGCACCTGATATTTGTAGAACTTCCCAAATTCACTCCCCACAACTATAGTGAGAAGAAGATGCAAGTGTTGTGGCTCCGGTACCTGACCGAAATCAACGAACATACCCGTGAAGTGCCTGAAGAGCTCCTTGCAAACCCGGAAGTAAAAAAGGCGGTGCACGCTCTCGAAGAATCTGCATTTACCGATGCGCAGTTGGCAGGGTATGAAAAGTTCTGGGATATTATCAGCGTAGAGAAAACGCTTTATAACAGCGCTGAACGAAGAGGCATGAAGAAAGGACTTGAAGAAGGCAGGCAAGAAGGCAGGCAAGAAGGACTTGAAGAAGGCAGGCAAGAAGGCAGACAAGAAGGCAGGCAAGAAGGCAGACAAGAAGGACTTGAAGAAGGCATGGAGAAAGAACGTTTATCCAATGCCCGCCGAATGAAAGAGAAAGGATTGGATCCCGCCCTGATTGCCGACATTACCGGTCTGACCTGCGAAGAGATAGAGAAGCTGTAACAGCTTCCCGGTAGAGAGGTCAGACTGTTCTCCCTCACCGTTTTCGTCCCCCCGCCACCACTCACACAACAAGTGGTGGCAGGGGAATTTCTTTGTTTCCATACGACAAGAACAGACAGATTTATAATCATAAGCGTTAAAAAGATTTAATTCGGGATGGATTCCCCAATTATATGCTTGTATTTAGGACGGGTAAAGATATCTATCCAATCGACAACGATAGAAGTAACAAAATATAATTCATCTAAAACTCGATTCGCAGTATCCATTGATATACTAATTTGATTAGAGAGAATAAATGTACGATTTAAATCGAAAGAGACAAAGGATTTTAAACGTTCGGAGAAGACAGGCGGATTATAAATCCTGATACGAAAGACCAGCGGATTATAAATCCGCTGGGACGGGGATAAATTTATAAATAGAAAAATAGGTCAAAAAGCAGACACCGCCCGCACATCGTACGTACGGTCCTTACCGTACCAATCCACGTAGCCGCCGTAGAAGTCCACACGGTACGCGGAGCTGCTGTAGTCCGAGTACTCCGAAGAGGACCAGTAATACCAAATTGTACTGAACCATTTTATATAAGAACTCTCGAGTTTACTACCCAAGGCTTGAATGCGGGCAGCCAAATCTGAACGGTTCTCATATAAGTAACTCAACTGACCGGCTGAAGGTAAAAACCAACCGCTACTATTTGTGGGGGCAGCGTACACCGTCTGCCAGCCATAAAGACTTTGGTCTGTTCCGTATAGCAAGCAACCGTTGGCAGCGGGAAAGTCTGTTATTGCCCAACCGCCACTGTTTTCGGCTACATACTGCTTTATTGCTTGGGTATTACTATAACCGTTCCAATCGCTATCACTAGTGGAAGTACCGACTTGCTGATTGTATTTGTTGTCACTACTCCTGTATTCCCATCTCAGACGGTCGTTACTACCTGTGTTCACATCCGTCAATGCCATCACATAACCATGACATTGCTTTTGACCAATCTTCGTAGTGGAATAGTCAGTCTTATCATCAGGGTGACGACCTACATAAAATACCAAGCCGACACAAGAAGATAGGTTGATGATAGAAACGGCTTCTCCCGGAACGAGATAACCTGTACCGTCATCTGCACGGCAATAAAAATCACCAACGCATGCATTATCTAAACTATAAGTACCAATATCCAAAATCGGGGCGAGTGTATAACGGGTATTAGCTGATAATTCCGTACTTCCCATCGTACCGCTATGCATGGCGCCGCCGTATGCACAAAGCCAACGGGCATCCGTCGTTTGCGGAGAAACAATTATCCGATGGCGGCCATCGTCTGCACAGTAAGGCAAAAGAGGTTCTGTGCCGATGGTGAAACTTGCGTCACTAACTGAGGAAGGGACATAGCTTGTTTCTGCTCCATTGATTTTGCACTTTATCGAAGGCGACAACGAAAGCGAGGAATAAGCATGGGTAAATGCTATCGCCAGTGTCTTTGACGGAGTGCCGGAAAACGTTTTGCTCCACACCAGCAGGTCGGAAGCACGGTAAGCAGCTTTCGTACGTTGGTCGTACTGGGGCGGGAATTTCTCTTTCAGACCGGCTATATCGGTTACGCCATTCGCTTCTTTACTGTACGGGAAGTAAGCAAGGTAAGTCAGATTCACGGCTTTATTGTCGTAGTAGATGGCTGTTTTACCTTCGCTGTTAGTGGCGTCAAAGCTCCATGCGTTGCCGTTGTATTTATAAGGTATATTATCGGATAGCACATTGTTACTGTTATCCAGCACGATGATGCCGATACAGTCGCCATTCTCGAAAGAGGTAATGTTGCCGTTGTCGGTGGCACGGGTAGCGGTGTTGTTGCTGCCGTTACTATTGCCGACATCGCCACGGGTGGTGGCGAAGTCGCTTGCGCTGACTTCGATACGAAGCTCGGCAGACGAAGTGTTGCCGCCACCGTCGCCCGGCAGGGCATCGTTGTCGGGGCTGCAAGCAGAAAGCAGCAACAGCGACAGAAATGTTCCCAAGCCATGCTTGCGGAACAGGGAAAGAGAAGGATATTCGGATAAGAACATATCGTTTTTGTTTTTCGACCCGCCGGGCGGGTTGTTTTTAATAGATAAATTTATAAATAGAAAAATAGGTCAAAAAGCGGACACCGCCCGCACAGCGCCCGTATAGTCCTTATAGCCCCAATCCACGCCGCCGCTGCCGAAGTCCACATCGTACGCGCGGTAGCTGCGGTCCGAGCCCTCCGAAGAGGACCAGTAATAGTAACCTGTACTGAACCATTTTATATAAGAACTGCCGGGTTTACTACCCAAGGCTTGAATGCGGGCAGCCAAATCTGAACGATTCTGATATAAGTACTTCAACTGACCGGCTGAAGGTAAAAACCAACCGCTACTATTTGTGGGGGCAGCGTACACCTTCTGCCAGCCATAAAGACTTTGGTCTGTTCCGTATAGCAAGCAACCGTTGGCAGCGGGAAAGTCTGTCATTACCCAATCGTCACTATGTTCGGCTACATACTGCTTTATTGCCTGGGTATTACTATAACCGTTCCAATCGCTATCACTAGTGGAAGCACCGACTCGCTGGTCGTATTTGTTGTCACGACTCCTGTATTCCCATCTCAGATGGTCGTTACTAGTGTTCACATCCGTCAATGCCATCACGTAACCATGACATTGCCTTTGACCAATCTTCGTAGTGGAATAGTCAGTATTATCACTAGGGTGATGACCTACATAAAATACCAAGCCGACACAGGGGTATTGGTCGATGA
The DNA here is from genome assembly GCF_012113595.1 of Bacteroides faecium. Classification (NCBI taxonomy): domain Bacteria; kingdom Pseudomonadati; phylum Bacteroidota; class Bacteroidia; order Bacteroidales; family Bacteroidaceae; genus Bacteroides; species Bacteroides faecium. The sequence continues at coordinate 4,241,715 of NZ_CP050831.1, read as the reverse complement.
TAGAAACGGCGTCTCCCGGAACGAGATAACCTCTGCCGTTATCTGCACGGCAGTAGAAATCGCCCACTTGAGCGTCTGCCAATGAATATTCGACTAAGAGGTCGCTTTTCAGGGTATAGGTGGTGCCGTCACCGGCTACGTCGTAAAGCCCTTTTACACCGATACGCGGACCGTTATCGTTGGTGATGCTGACGGCGTTCCCGCCCGACAAGGTGTAAGAGCCATTGCCGTTATTGGTTAAACGGCCGCCGGAAGCTGCCGCTATCGTCACTCCTTTGCTGGGGGCGGTGATGCGAAAGGCGAAATCGGCATCGGGAGTGGTGTCGATGGGTGTGTCCGTCCATGCGGTGCCGTTGCCTGTCACCGTTACGTCGAGTCCTGCTTTCTTCACGGTGATGGTATAGGCGTATTGTTTTCCGGCTACGAGGTTGGCGTCATTATCTCCTGCGGGGGTATAGTAGTAATCGCGGGCACCGATGGTTACTTTGATAAACTGCTGCCCCCGCATCTGCTGCGGGATAAGCAAGGCGGTGTAGGTGGTTGCAGTTGTCGTTTCCGTTTTCGGACTAATCTCACCGTTGCCACCGCTGCCCGTCATGCCGCTATAGCCCAAAGCACCTGCGGTATAGCCCATCAGACGGACGGTAGCGCCGGAAATCTCATCGTCCGTGAAGTCGTTTTTTCCTTCCTCTTTCTTTAGCGTAACCTTCACCTTTGCCAACGCGTGGCGGAAGTTGAAAGCAACGTTGCCGCCGCTACTGTATGTATAGTCCTTCGCCGGGGCATGAAGTATATTCTCCAAAGTACCGAAACCGGAACTCTGGTCGGTGATGTTTACTTCACTGCCGCCGGTGCTGCTGCCGATGGTGCAACTCACTGGATGCCATGCCGCAAGGGTTTTCTTTTCGTTGGACTTCTGCCAATAGAGGGTGTTTCCATCGCCATTGGGAACCATCGAACCGTCGGTTGTATTGCTTATCTTATATTCTTTATGGTTCGCGCCGCCGTCCATGCTGATGGCTACGGGGTCGTTCGCTTCCCACGAGGTTTCTCCATCGGCACTGGTTGTGGCACGGGTAGCGGTCAATCCGTCCACGCTGCCACTGAACATCATGGGATATTTCCCGTCGAGCAGCCGATTGTCGGCATCGCTGTCGTCACTGCACGAGGCACAGGCGAGGCAAAGGATGCCCGCCACCACTAAATGTCTGAATGTAATCAACTTGCCTGTCATATCATTGTCTTTTTTTCTGTTTTCTTGTTTTTGATCCTTTTATCTTTCTCTCTCCTCTATCGTGCCACCGACCACAGCGACGTGGTCAGTGTACTACCTATGCGGGTTATTCACTCCGGGCTTACGCATTGGCGCCCGGCGGTGGCTGTTGCTTTTTTATTGGATTCGTTTATTGCATGGTGGCGTCACCGCTTTCGTTATGCTCTTCTCCCCATCCTTCAATGGTACTACTATTTACCACCAAGCCGGTCTTTTTCACCGTGATGGTGTAGGTGTTGGAAGTAGAAGCAGCAAGAGTCGGAGTGATATCCTTCGCATAAGTCTGTCCACCGATGACTGCCTTGAATGTCAAAGTCGGCTGGTCTTGCGGATAGAATATCATGCTGTAAGTACGTTGGCTATTCGCATCCTGAGCTGTAGCAGTGATTGTCCAGTCATCGGTGGCACTGCCGGTAGCTGTTGCCGTTCCGTCCGCTGTGCCGAAAGTACCGCTATGCTTGATGCCGCTAATGGAATAAGTACCATTTAGTACATCCCCCACCTCGAAACCGTCCGTAGCGGAAGTGGTGATTTTCAAAATCAGGCGGCTCATCTTATGCTTGAAGATAGAAGCTCCCGTGAAGCTGATAGTCGGGCTTGCGTAAGTGGTCTTTGTAGTGGCATACAGGTAATCAAAATCTTTTTGTTGGGTTTGATTTTCGGTTGTTACATCGCTGATTATTCCTGCCGATTTTTTTTCTGTACCGCTAAAAGGATAATAGGCGGAGAAAGTAACTTCTTCCGTTCCTTGGAAGAAGATGCCGCTTTTGGTACCGCCCTCATGGGTGAAAGTTCCGTCACCGGTAGTCACATACCTCATGTTGGCATAATTGGTATTCGTGCTGCTGCAGGAAATACCGATAGCGTCATTATTCTCCCACGATGCGTCCATCGCACGGGTTAATACACCATTGATACCGGCAGTGACTTGTGCGGCCACCGGGCCGTCATAAACTTGGGCTTCAATACCGTCGTTGCCGCAGGAAGTTAATGCTAATGTCAGCATTGTGCCTGCAAGCAGGCTGTAATTTCTTAATTGTTTCATATCCCTATTTTTATTGATTAAGTTTTTATTTTCGTATATAGCTAATGAGTTATCCGGTTACATGCCGGCATCAATTATATGGTTCTTTTCTTTCCACGGGGAAATTGTGGATGTGCCCACGGTCAGACCTGTCTTGTTCAGGTTGACAGTGATGTTGTACTGCGTGCCGGCTTTCAGCTCGTTCACATCGTTGCCGGGGACTTGGCTCAGGTCGATTTCGGCAGAATAGGTATTGCCACCGGTTTCTGCCGCAAAACTCAGGTTACCGGCTGTAGACGGGAATACCTGCGGGAAAAGAATCAGGGTGTATGATACGGAAGATTCCGGTTCGTTCTCAGAAACAGTAGGGGTATTGAATTCTTCTTCGCCCGCTGCTGCGTTGTTGGCGAAAACCCACATTCCACTCGGCTCGCCGGTAGCTGTGGCTATACCTGTCGTGCGGTCGAAAGTTCCTTCATGCAGGAAGTTTTCCAAAGAGCAAGCGGCACGCTCCACATCAGCGTAGGTCATGTCAGCGCCGGCCTTGACGGTCAGCACTAGTTTCACCATACGGTGGGTAAAGTTGAAGTCCACTTTCTTATCCTTTCCGCCCTCTGCCTGAGCGTAGAGGAAGTCGAACTTCTTCTGGTCTGCCTGTCCCCATGTGTCAGCACTGATAGTGGCACTCCCGGTCAGGCTTGCGTTCCACGGGTAGTACGCCGTGAAAGTAACATCCTGGTCATCCTGATAGTAGATTTTATCCCCGGCCGCAGTAAACGTTTCATCACCGCTGCCAGCATAATTGTAGGGGATATTCGTATAGGTCTTACCACCGGTGGTGCCGGAGATACCAATCTGGTCACCGCTTTCCCACGTCTGGTCGAAGGCACGGGTGTGGGCGGCTTCGATGTTGCCTGTAAAAAGGGCGGCATCTGGCTCCCCATTAATCGCATTTCCTGTTTCGTCGTTGCTGCATGCCGTCATTCCCACTAATAAGGCGGTTGCCAACCAATACTCTTTTTTCATTGTTCTATAAGTTTAAAAATTAATAGTTCTATTTTTGTACGCTCGTTAATGGGCGTCGATTATCAGGTCGTTGCATTGTTCCCATCCGCTGATTGTGCCGTGGAAATCGCCGGCGGTGGGCAGTTCAAGCGTGGCGTCAAGCACCAGAGGTTCCATACCCGCGCCTGTATTGAAGTTCCTCAGCACTTCCGACAGGTCGGTGGTGACGGTATGCACGTATCCGTCCGTCAGGGTGATGGCGAGCGTCAGCGTCTGATGCTCTGCGGGCATTACACCCAGCAGGCGAAGGGTGGCAACAAGTGCCGGAGCTTCGGCGGAACGTATATCCGAGCTGTACGTGCCGATGCTAAAAATCGGGGCGACCGTTTTGCCGACGGTAGCGGTAATCGTACCGTCCCTTAAAGCAATGGCGGAAGCGATGCCCGTCAGCGTGGCAGAAGTCGTGGATATACGGTCTTCGTCACCGGGTGTCAGCTTTAATACCAGTGTCAGGCGGCGGATGCGCTGCTCCATGTTCACAGTCACACGCAGGGTGTCGTCTTTTACTATTTCAAGTGACTTCGTTCCCGAAAACAGGTAACCGGGCATGGGTTCCAACGTGCCGTCAGCCAGTGTATTTACCGTGGCGGTATGGCCGGAAAGGGTGATGCCGTCCGCACCGTGGCAGACCAGCAGGTCTTGGCGACCCGGCTCGAACAGTGCGTTGAAAGCGTTGCTTGTTCCGGTGACCGTCTGTTCCTCAGTGCCGATACGCAAGATGTAACTCTGCGGAAGCACAGCGTCTGAAGAGGCGGCCGACCAGTCGGTCGTGATTCGCACCGCTCCCTTGTCGGGATGCGGGGTATTGTAAAGGTCGTCTTTCACGCAGCCGGCCAGTTGCAGCGTGGCGAGTGCAAATATCAGCAACTTGCCGGTGAAGGAAAATTTTATTATTGGAATTGCACGTTTGTCCGTGCGGATGGTCAGTTTGTCCATGTGAACGGTATTTTTATATCATTTTATTAATTTCCATACCAGAGTGATGCCGAGTTGGTTGATGCCCCAGTAGTTTTTCGTTTCGCTGCCTTGGCGGACACGGGTACTTTCCACTACCTTATATTGGTCGTATTCGGAACGGGTGTAGCCGAGGCCTGCATGAAAGTCCAGTGACAAGGCACGGTTAAGGTCGAGCAGGTAGCCGCCTGTCAGTCCCCCGCCCTGGTAGTCACCTTGGCGTCCGGTTTTGCCGAGCTTGTAGTGGAATTCGCCTGTGTGGTACAGGACGCCGAGGAAGCCTTTGCCTTGTTTACCAAGATAATAGCGTACTTCGGGAGAGACTTTCCACAGGGCGTAGCGGCGGTTCTTGTTGTCCCAACTCCACGAAGTCCAACTGCCGTTGACGAGGATGCTCACATGACGGTGGATGCGCCATTCCAAACCGAGGTCGGGGGTGAGGGTAGCCCAACGAAGCAGGTTGGCACGGAGCGAGAAGGGATGAGATGATGGATATGACGAAACAGAAGAGACGTCAGAGGCGGATTGAAAATCCTGATACTCGGAGACGTCGGATTGCAAATCCGACGAAGCTGTTTTCCCCGCTGCTACCGTTTTTCCCGTCTTTCCGCTCTCTGCAGTGGTGGCAATTTTTGCCGATTCGCGTGGGGCGGCAATCTGTACCCGCACCGTCACCCAATTGCCCTTGTCGGCATGGTTATGTGTGACAAAGCATTTTTCCGTCAGTTCCTGATGTACAATCAGTTCCGACTTCACCCGGTTGGCACGTATCCGGGCGATGGCTAAGTTCTGCGATTCATCGGGCATGGAGTTGCAGTAACCGTCCACATAGAGCGGCATCCGCCCGTTTTCTATGGCGTCTTTATGTTCCGCCACGAAGGACGACAATCGTTCCAGCTCCTTATGGTTGTCACCGTAGGGAATGAAAAACATATCTTTCTGCGGTACAAAGCGGAACTCGTACACACGTTCTTTCTTCTCTTGTGCGCCTGTGCACAAAGCAAACAGCAGGAGAAAAGAAGGCAACATTAATTTTTTCAACATATTTTGGATCATTTGAATCAAACATTGTGTCGTTTAGTCTCACAAACTTAGCGCTAACCTAAATACAAACCAAAAAACAGGTACCCCCTAAATTGACAATTGTTGTTTTAGGTGTGTATTTTTGTTGTTTTAATAATGGATTTGTTGTTTCAATAATTATTTTGTTGTTATTTCAAGGCATTCCGGCATTTTTGATGGATAATAAAAACAACGTTTTTGGGATTTTGCTACCTTTGCAGGCGATAGGATTTATATTAAAATGGAAATAGTTTATCATAATATACAACTGGTATCTTTCCCGTTGACATTTGTATACGGGTTGTTTTTTCTGCTTGATCCGGCTCCCGGGGATGTGTTCCGGAATCATGCTTTAGCCCGCCGCCTCTTTGGAGCGACATTGATCATCTGGGCAGTGTATATCGCCATTACCTGGTTTTTAGGCGGGGAATTGAAAGATCCGGTCGTTAAGATATCTGTCAATCTCTCCCGCTTCTATATCTTCGGCTCCCTGCTGGAGATTGCATTTTCAGCCTTGGTAGACAACCGTTTTCCCATTGTACGGAAAACGCGCAACAGGATTATTCTGTGGGGCGTGTTTATGGCTGCCATGGCTTTGAATATCCTGTTTGTGCCGGCACCGGTCCAAAAGTACGTGGTCATAGTGGCCGCGCTCTACTATGCCTACGAGGTTTATGCTATTCTGCGCCGCTATTACAGGGTATATTTCAACATGAAGCGCGATATGGATAATTATTATTCCGAGAATGTCTCCAACTTCACCCACTGGATGCTTCTCAGCTCACATGGTCTGGGAATAATCGGTTTTTCAGGCATCGGCCTGGCATTCGCGCCCACCCTGGGGCTGCTTATATATATGGTGGCGGGGATTATCTTTTTCACCTACATGTCTTATTCGCTGTACCGATACACCCTGTCGGTGGGGCATATCAAGGAGATTGTGATGCCTGCCGAAAATGAGGCGGAAGATAAGGAACAAACGGAAGAGCAGCACCCGCCCGTCGGCGAAGACGCCAATCCGACATTCATCGCATTAGAGGAAAAAGTGAATGCATGGATTGAAAATCAAGGCTATACAGCCCCCGCACTGACCATACAGCAACTTGCGGTGGAACTGGGGACGAACCGGACATACCTGTCCGACTATGTAAACTCGAAGTATTCCCTCACCTTCCGGAACTGGATCGCGCAACTGCGCGTCGACTACTCGAAGCGGCTGCTTATCGGGAGTAGCGCTCTTCCAATCAATACGATTGCCGAAATGACGGGCTACTCCTATAACAACTTCATCACGGTGTTCACCAAAATGAACCGCATCTCTCCCTCGCAGTGGAGAAAGAACCATGTAAAAGAGGAGAGGTAATTGGAATCTCATGATATATTTTCATTTTGTCAAAGTGATATTCTTAACCCTGTATAATCGGCTGGTTGCGGAAGGGGTTGGCAGATTGTGCGAAAAACAGCTTCTTGAGGCAACAGCGTGTGCCGCATTGTTTGAAATATACTATATTTTATAGCATATTGATTGAATATATTGTATACATAGTCTGTTGCGTTTGTATAATTCAGTAATTCTGTTCTTCTTTCTATTCTGTTCTCGTTTGAAAATTGATTGCAATTAGCATAAAAAAAGTGTGTTTTTAGGGATTAATATTTTTCTCGGTGAGTCTCATATCGTTCCTCGGTGAGTTTCTTATCGTTCCTCGGTGAGGAACCGAACTTTTCCCGGTGTCAAAAGTAAGTAATGATGCCGAGATAAATGAATATACATGCACGCAAAACAGCAAATATACAGTATATATTGAATATATTTACACTTATTTATGCAATAGGCTTTCTGGTTGCCTTTTTTTCTTCAAATGTGTGTTAGCAAAATTAGATATATCAACGCAAAATGACACGAAATATTCGTTTTAGAAAACATTACCGGAAAGGGTAGCTCTTTATGAGGAATTTGGAGAGAAAAAGTGAAGAGAATGCTAAAAATGCACAATAAGCTATGCACTTTTTCAATAGAAATGCATATTCTATTGTGCATTTTTGTATATTTGCTTTCTAAATATAGAACAATAATGGAATCACTTTACCGCACTTTTCAGTTACAATTGGAGCATACATCCACAGCTTTTGTCCGCTACTTGCACGACCACATAGCTTGGAACAGTCGTCTTATTGCCATATTGGGAGCAAGAGGAGTAGGCAAAACCACTTTACTGCTACAGCACATCAAGCTACATGAAAAATTGGATGAAACCCTGTTTATCATGGCGGACGACTTCTATTTTACCACCCATCGACTGTTTGACTTAGCTTATCAATTTTATAGCAATGGCGGGAAGAAACTTTATATTGATGAAATCCACAAATACAAAGGATGGTCCAGAGAAGTAAAAAATATCTATGACCAGATTCCAGGTCTTCAAGTAGTCTATACAGGCTCATCCGTACTCGATTTGGAAAAAGGTGGAGCCGACCTAAGCCGTCGTAAAGTGGAATATAAACTACCCGGGCTCTCCTTTCGTGAATATCTCAACATTTCACAAGGCTGGAATCTACCTGCTTATTCCTTAAATGATATATTAACCGGAAAAGTGGAATTTCCTTTCGACAAGGAACGCCCCCTCAAGCTATTCAAAGAATATATAATGTACGGGTACTATCCCTTTTTCAGTGATACGGAATATCTCTTGCGCTTGCGAAGTGTTATCGCTCAAATGATAGAATCGGATATTCCGGTATTCGCTGACATGAACGTAGCTTCAGCTGTAAAGCTAAAGAAACTACTTTACGTTCTGGCACAAAGCGTTCCTTTTAAACCCAACTATGCAAAACTGGAACGCGATTTGGAAATCAGTCGCAATACATTGCCTGATTATGTCACTTATTTAGAAAAAGCTGGTATTATTAATCTACTTCGTGAAAAAGCCCAGGGGCTCAAATTGCTGGAAAAAGTGGAAAAGGTTTACTTGAACAATACCAATATGGCCTACGCTATTTCGGAAGAGACACCGGACACAGGCAACTTAAGAGAAACGGTTTTCTTTTCATGGATGCGCGTGGGGTATTTAGTGACTTCCTCTCCTGTCTCAGATTTCGAGATAGACGGAAAAACATTTGAAGTAGGCGGAAAGAGCAAAACTACCCGGCAAATTAAACAGGTAGCAGAAGGATATGTGGTTAAGGACGATACGGAATATGTCTTCCGTAATATCATTCCGCTCTGGATGTTTGGTTTTATCTATTAAAGCTAATAACTAAATCCATTTACCATGAAATATTTATTGGTATTGTAGAAAGTCCTTATATGGGTAGCTTCAATCCAGCATATATATTGGATGGTACAAATCAAATCATTTGGAATGTAGCAGATTTATTTATTGCAACTTATGGCAAAAAATATTGCGGTGGAGTTAAACTACATTTTATAGATGTCATAAATGAAAATGAAACTTTATGTTTCATCATCAATATAGCAAATTGCGATTTTCGCTTCTCGATAAACATAAAGACAGGAGAAATAGGACGATTAATAGAGACAAGATAAAAGAATGATAGAATAAAAAAAGGGAATATAATAGTCAAACATCAAGCGGATACATAGCTGACGAAATAAAAAAGGCAGTTCTTCAACCGCCCCTTTAAAAGATTGCATCATGCTCTATACTATTCTCTATCTTAGCCATCACATAGCAGGATTTAGCTCAACTGTCATCCCTAAAGCTGAAGCAATACGATAAAAAGTAGAAACTTTAGGTTCCGTCTTTCCCGTTTCAACACGGGAAATATAAGATTTATTAGTTCCTATCTTTTCAGCAAGTTCCGCTTGTGTCATCTTAGCTTTCTTTCTAGCCTCTTCAATTATCTGCCCAGTAAAGAAAGCATTAGCCCTATCCTCGGCAGCTCTACGTTCCGGGGTTCCTTCTTTGCCAAATGCAGCATCTAATTGCGCATCGACATCAAACATCTTTAGTTCTTTTTCGCTCATAACCTTATAGTAGTTTTCGTATGCTATTATCTTTCTGTTCATATAGCAAAGATATGAAAAGTTAATCAGTTGAGCAACTTTTCAGCGGCTATTTTTAGTTTTCTCCTATCCTAATTATTTATTCACCCAATATGCAATAAACTCAAAACGATGCAAATTTCCGTCCACGTTTGCCCCATTTACACAAATAAAAACTATCTTTGCGTTTCAGAATCCCGAAAGACGAAAGAAATGGAGCAAATAGACAACCTAAAAGAGCTTATCAATCAGGGGGACGTGGACACAGCGATTAAGCAATTGGACCAGCTTCTCCAAGACAATTCTGTCGAAAAAGAGAAAGATACTCTTTACTATTTACGGGGAAATGCCTACCGGAAAAAAGGAGATTGGAAACGGGCACTGGATAATTACCAGTATGCCATCGAACTCAATCCTGACAGTCCTGCCGTCCAGGCAAGGAAAATGGCGATAGATATCCTCAACTTCTACCACAAGGATATGTTCAATCAATAAAATCAATAATCGTACTCAAAGATAACGTAATAAATAAAGATTATGGCAAAAATCAAAGGAGCAATCGTAGTCGACACGGAGCGTTGCAAAGGATGCAACCTGTGTGTAGTGGCGTGTCCGCTCGATGTAATCGCCCTCAACAAAGAGGTAAATATGAAAGGCTATAACTATGCCTGGCAAGTGAAAGAAGATACCTGCAACGGATGCAGCTCGTGCGCAACGGTTTGTCCGGACGGATGTATCTCAGTGTATAAAGTAAAAGTAGAATAAAAGAAAAGAATATGGCAGAAGAAGTTGTATTAATGAAAGGAAACGAAGCCATCGCCCACGCAGCCATCCGTTGCGGTGCGGACGGATACTTCGGTTATCCTATTACTCCCCAATCGGAAGTGTTGGAAACGCTTGCCGAACTGAAACCCTGGGAAACAACCGGCATGGTAGTACTTCAGGCAGAAAGTGAAGTGGCAGCTATCAATATGGTATATGGCGGCGCAGGCAGCGGAAAGATGGTACTGACATCATCCTCAAGCCCCGGTGTGAGCTTGAAACAGGAAGGTATCTCCTACATCGCAGGTGCCGAACTTCCTTGTCTGATTGTAAACGTGATGCGTGGCGGCCCCGGACTGGGAACTATCCAGCCGAGCCAGGCAGACTACTTCCAGACAGTAAAAGGCGGTGGTCACGGTGACTACCGACTGATTGCCCTCGCTCCGGCATCCGTACAGGAAATGGCGGATTTCGTTGCATTGGGATTCGAACTGGCATTCAAATACCGCAACCCGGCTATCATCCTTGCCGACGGTGTTATCGGACAGATGATGGAGAAAGTGGTTCTTCCCGCACAGAAACCACGCCGTACGGATGAAGAAGTGATTGCACAATGCCCATGGGCTACCACCGGAAAGGCAAAAGGTCGTAAGCCAAATATTATCACTTCCCTCGAACTGAAACCGGAAGCGATGGAAATAAACAATCTCCGTTTCCAGGCCAAATACCGTGAAATAGAAGAAAACGAAGTACGCTTCGAAGAAATAAACTGCGAAGATGCAGAATATCTGATTATTGCTTTCGGTTCAATGGCACGTATCGGTCAGAAAGCAATGGAACTGGCACGCGAAAAAGGTATCAAAGTAGGTATCCTTCGCCCTATCACATTGTGGCCGTTCCCTACAAAAGCAATTGCCGCTTACGCTGACAAGGTGAAAGGCATGCTCGTTACGGAACTGAATGCGGGACAGATGATTGAAGATGTCCGCCTGGCTGTGAATGGTAAAATTAAGGTAGAGCATTTCGGACGTCTCGGTGGTATTGTTCCCGACCCGGACGAGATTGTAACTGCCTTGGAAGAAAAAATAATCAAATAACGAAACGATGAATCCCGATAAAATAAGAAACGTACTGAACATTCTCTTTATGATACTGGCACTTGCTGCCATTATCACTTACTTCGTCGTAGGAAAGGAAGATTTTAAAATGTTTATCTACGTATGCGGCGCGGCAATCTTTGTCAAGCTGATGGAGTTTTTTATACGGTTCACCAACAGATAAGGAGAAGAAGTTATGACTAAAGAAGAAATAATCAAACCCGAGAATCTGGTTTATAAGAAACCGACTCTGATGAACGATAATGCCATGCACTACTGTCCGGGTTGCAGTCATGGTGTGGCGCACAAGCTCATTGCCGAAGTGATAGAGGAAATGGGTATGGAAGATAAAACGGTGGGAATCTCTCCGGTAGGATGCGCAGTTTTCGCTTACAACTATCTGGATATTGACTGGCAGGAAGCAGCGCACGGACGTGCTCCTGCTGTGGCAACTGCCGTGAAACGCCTGTGGCCGGACCGTCTCGTTTTCACTTATCAGGGCGATGGTGACTTGGCTTGTATCGGTACAGCCGAAACAATCCACGCATTGAACCGCGGCGAGAATATCACGATTATCTTTATCAACAATGCTATCTACGGCATGACCGGTGGTCAGATGGCGCCGACTACGCTAGTAGGTATGAAAAGTTCGACTTGCCCTTACGGACGTGATGTCGAACTTCACGGTTATCCTTTAAAGATTACCGAAATCGCCGCCCAACTGGAAGGAACCGCTTACGTGACCCGCCAGTCCGTACAATCCGTACCGGCTATCCGTAAGGCAAAGAAAGCAATCCGCAAGGCTTTCGAGAATTCCATGAGCGGTAAAGGTTCCAATTTGGTAGAAATCGTTTCAACTTGTAGTTCAGGTTGGAAGATGACTCCTGAAAAATCGAACAAATGGATGGAAGAACATATGTTCCCGTTCTATCCGCTGGGTGATTTAAAAGATAAAGAATAACGCTAAAAGTCAACAGAACAATGAAAGAAGAAATAATTATAGCAGGCTTCGGTGGACAAGGCGTATTGTCTATGGGTAAGATTCTGGCTTATTCCGGTCTGATGGAAGGCAAGGAAGTGAGCTGGATGCCGGCATACGGTCCTGAACAACGCGGTGGAACAGCCAACGTTACAGTAATTGTAAGCGATGACAAGGTTTCTTCACCCATCTTGAGCAAATATGACACTGCCATCATTCTGAACCAGCCTTCACTCGAAAAGTTTGAAAGCAAGGTGAAGCCCGGCGGTATCCTTATTTACGACGGTTACGGTATCATTAACCCGCCTACCCGCAAGGACATCAAAGTATATCGTATCGACGCGATGGACGCAGCCAATGAGATGAACAATGCCAAGGCATTCAACATGATTGTACTCGGCGGTTTATTGAAGCTCCGCCCGATTGTCACGCTGGAAAATGTAATCAAAGGACTGAAGAAAACCCTGCCGGAACGCCACCACCACTTGATTCCTATGAATGAGGAAGCTATCAAGAAAGGTATGGAGTTAATCCGTGAGGTTTGATAAATTAAAAATTGAGAATTGAGAATTAAGAAATAATTGCTCGGTAAGTAAAGGATGCAACATATTTTTCAATTCTCAATTCTCAATTCTCAATTAAAGTAAGTATCTTTGTCCCCAATTATGAGACGAATCTTACTATTATATATACTGCTTTCCGTTATAGGTTTGACAACTGTCCATGCGCAGTTCGATAATGGTCGACAAAGAGTGGACGAAAACGGATACGACCAATATGGTAATCAGGTAGACCCTGCTATGATTCCGGACAAACTGGATAGTGCAAACGTTGAAGTACAGGGACTTCCGCCTACATTATATATGTGGCGTATCAAAAATCAATTGGGTGACCGGACTATCATTCCGGCGGATACAGCCTACCATCACTTTCAAAACACGAACCTTACAGACGGGCTGACCGGACATTATAATTATTTGGGCAATATGGGTTCTCCCCGTATGTCCCGTATCTTCTTTGACCGCCGCGACCCAGAACCGACCATTTTCATGGAGCCTTTCTCCAGTTTCTTTATCCGTCCAACGGAATTCAACTTTACAAACAGTAATGTACCTTTCACTAATCTGACCTATCACAAAGCGGGTAATAAGGTGAACGGTGAAGAACGTTTCAAATCATACTTCTCTGTCAATGTCAACAAAAAACTGGCTTTCGGTTTTAATATAGACTACCTGTACGGACGGGGATATTACAATAATCAGAATACGGCATACTTCAATGCTGCCTTTTTTGGTAGTTACATTGGTGATAAATATCAGATGCAAGCCATATACAGCAACAACTACCTGAAGACAAACGAAAACGGCGGTATTACTGATGACAGATATATCACAGCTCCCGAAGAAATGGCGGAAGGGCAAAGGGAATATGAATCAACCAATATCCCGACCAAACTAAACGCAACAACCAATCGTAATCACGATTTTTATGTATTCCTGACCCAACGCTACAATTTGGGATTCAAACGTGATATTGTACAGGCTGAAAATGACACCACTCCTGCTAAACAGGAATTCATACCGGTCACCAGCTTCATACACACGATTCAAGTAGAGCGTGCACGGCATACCTTCAACTCTAATGACGATATGCGGGAGAAAAACTATTATCAGAATACTTATCTTGACCCCGACAATCCGATTGCCCACGACAGTACCACCTATGTAGGAATCAAGAATACCGTCGGTATCGCTTTGCTCGAAGGATTCAACAAATATGCCAAAGCCGGTCTGACCGCATTTGCTTCCTATAAAATCAGCAAGTACACACTGATGAATATGAATGGCAGCCCGTCTCCCGATAAATATAATGAGAACGAAATATTTGTGGGCGGTGAACTTTCCAAACGCGAAGGAAATGTGCTTCATTATCATGCTATCGGTGAAGTGGGGCTGGCAGGAAAAGCCATCGGGCAGTTCAACGTGAAAGGGGATATTGACCTTAACTTCCCTTTGTGGAAAGATACGGTAAGTCTCATAGCCCGTGGTGAAGTCAGCAATAAACTTGCCCCTTTCTATATGCGTCATTATCATTCCAAACATTTCTTGTGGGACAATGACATGGATAAAGAATTCCGTACCCGCATCGAAGGGGAACTGAGCATTGCCCGTTGGAGAACACGGCTGAAAGCAGGAGTTGAAAACATCAAGAACTATACTTACTTCAACCAACAGGCAACGCCCGAACAGAAAAGCGGAAGCCTGCAAGTATTATCGGCAAGCCTCAGCCAAGACTTCAAGCTCGGAATATTCCATCTGGACAATGAAGTAACCTGGCAGAAGTCCAGTGACCAGACGGTGCTTCCCTTGCCCGACCTCTCACTGTATCACAACTTCTACATGCAATTCAAACTGGCGAAGAAAGTACTTAGCGTGCAGTTGGGTGCCGATGTACGATACTTCACCAAATATAATGCCCCTGCGTATATGCCTGCCATTCAGAACTTCCACCTGCAACCGGCAAACGACCAGGTAGAGATTGGCGGTTATCCGATTGTGAATGTTTACGCGAACCTGCATTTAAAGCGTACACGTTTCTATGTGATGATGTACCACGTGAACCAGGGTATGAGCAGACCGAATTACTTCCTGTCTCCCCACTACCCTATCAACCCGCGTGTACTGAAATTCGGTCTTTCGTGGAATTTCTATGATTAACAAAACCTTTATGGCTTATGGAGACACGCCCCAAATTGAGACTGTTCAGATATTTAGTACCTGTCGTTATTGTACTGGCCATCCTCTTTTCTGCCCGCCAATGCGGTAGTAAACAGGAAAAGCCGTCGGGACACCCGCGTGACTACGCCGCCATTGCCAAAGAAGGGATATTGCGTGTAGCAACCGAATACAACTCCATCAGTTTCTATGTAGATGGTGACACCGTTTCCGGTTTCCATTATGAACTGATAGAAGCATTTGCCCGCGACAAAGGACTGAAAGCCGAGATAACACCTCTCATGAGTTTTGAAGAACGGTTGAAAGGGTTGGCGGAAGGACGTTTCGATGTTATCGCTTTCGGTATATTAGCCACCAGCGCACTAAAAGATTCCCTGCTCCTCACCTCTCCCATCGTACTCAACAAGCAAGTGTTGGTACAGCGGAAAGAAAACGGAGAAGACGATTCACTTTATATTCATAGCCAGTTGGACTTAGCGCAACAAACCCTTCATGTAGTGAAAGGCTCTCCTTCCATTCTGCGCATCCAAAACCTGGGAAATGAAATCGGAGACACTATCTATATTAAGGAGATAGAGAAATACGGTCCCGAGCAATTGATTTCGATGGTAGCTCATGGAGACATCGACTACGCCGTTTGTGACGAAAGCATCGCACAAGCGGTTGCAGATTCTTTGCCGCAAATTGATATTAATACGGCAATCAGCTTTACGCAGTTCTACTCATGGGCAGTCAGCAAACAATCACCCGCCTTACTCGATAGTTTGAATACATGGCTGGATGCATTCCAAAAGGAAGAGGAATATCAAAAGATTTACAAGAAATACTATGATAAAAAATAACCTTATCACCCTATTTACCAAAAGAAAACAACAATATACTTTTTACCTATTTATCTTCATCTCTCTATTGTCTTTTGGTAACTCCCATTCATACGCGGAAGAAAACCGGGCATTCAACTTTTCAACAATTAATCTGAATAACGGATTATCCCAGTTATCGGTACTTGACATCTGCCAGGATGCCAAAGGATATATATGGTTTGCCACCCGCAACGGACTGAATAAATATGACGGAGCCACTTTTACCGTCTATAAACACAGTAACCAGGACGCCAATTCCCTAACGGACAATCACATCACCAAATTACTGCCGGACGATATTCATGGCGGTCTTTGGATTGGTACCAACAACGGACTGAATTATCTGAATCAAAAGACAAACCTTATCACCAACTATCAGATAGCGGACTATCCGTCACTTCCCAGCAATAGCATACTTTCACTCTGCCTGAACAAATCGGGGGAACTATGGATAGGAACCCGCCTGGGACTCTGCCGCTGGATGCCGGACAGCAATACATTCAAACTGATAACCTTTGACGGACAATTGGAGCGGGAACCAATTACCTCTTTATATATGGACAAAGAGGAACGGCTCTACATAGGCACACATAATAAAGGTCTGCTGATATGTGACAAGAACCTGAATATCCTGCAAAAGCTGAATAAAGAGAGTACCCCTTCCCTTTCCGATAATGCCATCAGTTGTATTTTTGAAGATTCACATCATCAGATATGGATAGGTACGGATATGAAAGGGCTGAATAAGTGGAACCCGAACCAACAGACAATCTCCACCTTCCTGGAACACAACAGCGGACTGACCGATAATTATATCCGTTGTATCCAGGAACAAAGCCAACGACTGATTATCGGAACATTCGACGGTTTGAGTGTACTCGACCTGAAGGATGACGCCATCACCAAATACAATACGTTCGAGGCAAACCGCAATAACCTAAGCCATTTCTCAGTCCGCAGCCTGTGTGTAGACCGTGCCGGGACATTATGGGTAGGAACCTATTCCGGCGGAGTCAATTATTACAATCCGCTCAATAACCGTTTTGTATTCTATCATCCTTTAGGAAATAGCGAACAAAAGCTATACAACATTTTCGGCCCGATGGTATATAGCGCAAACTCCCTTTGGATAGCGACAGAAGGCGGCGGGTTACTGCAATTCAATCCGGTCACCAAAGAATACGCCAATTATTTGTTGGAAGAACGTCCTGTCGGGATGCACAACAAGAACATTATCAAATCCCTGATGATGGAAGGAGAAAACATTTGGTGTGGCACGAATAACGGTGGACTGTATTGTTTCCACATTCCTACGAAACGCTTTTCGCTTATCCACCAGTTCAATGAGAAGAACTTAGGTATTTATACAATTTATCGCGATGCCAAAGGAGATATTTGGTTAGGGACTACTTCCCGCCAGGGACTCGTTAAAATCACCAAAGATAAGAAAGTAACCCGCAAGTTCCCTGTTGGAGAAAAAGAAGAAGAAATCAGCTTTTCCAGCATCCGGGCATTTCTGCCGCTTCGCGAGAATGTATATCTGATTGGGACACGCTCATTCGGACTTTACGAATATGATGTAGAAAAAAGAACACTGATACAGTATTCAACAGAAGAGAAAGATCCGTCCCGTAAACTGGAAAACAATTACATCACCAGTATTCTGAGAAAAAAGAACGGTGAGATATGGGTAAGCACTTTTGGTGCAGGGATTTATCAGTATCAGGAAGGGAAAGGAATCGTCCGCCATATCGGTACGGAAGAAGGACTAACCAATGAAGAAGTATATACCCTGGTGGAATATAATCAGAATATATGGGCCAGTATAGATAACGGCATTGCCGAAATAAATACCAAAACGGGACAGGTATATGCCTACGACTGTTTCGCCGGACTCGAAACACTGGAGTTCACACCACAGGGCGGTATCTGCCTGCCTAATGGGGAAGTCTATTTCAGCGGCAGCAACGGATTTCTGTCCTTCACTCCCCGCTCATTGATAAAGAACAATATGATGCCGCCGGTAGTACTTACCCAGTTGACGGTCAACAACAAAGTGATACAACCGGGCGACAAGAGCCGCTTGCTGGAAGCCAATCCCGACGATGCGACAACAGTTACCCTCGCCTACAATCAGAATAATTTCTCTATTGCATACTGCGCCCTGAACTATATTCTGCACGAACAGAACCAGTATGCTTATAAATTACTCGGTCATGATGAAGACTGGAACTATGTAGGAACCCGTAAAGAAGCTTTCTACACCAATATTGCCCCCGGCAAATATACATTCCACGTGATTGCTTCCAACAATGACGGCGTATGGAACTCCCAAGGGAAAACATTGGAAATAGTTATCCTTTCTCCCTGGTGGAAAACAACTTGGGCGTATATTATTTATGCATTGTTGTTTATAGGAATCACCTACACCATCGGATATTATATGTACAGCAAACACAAGTTGGAACTGAACCTGCGGATGCGACAGATGGAAAAGCAACGGATGGAAGAATTTCATCAAACCAAAATCCGGCTTTTCACCAACTTCTCGCATGAACTGCGCACGCCATTGACTCTTATTATCAGTCCTATTGACGAACTGGTGCGTCAGGCAGAAGTTCCCCTTTTTATCAAAACTAAACTAGACTTAGTTTTGAAGAATGCCCGCCGTCTGCTGTTAATCGTCAATCAATTAATGGATTTGCAAAAGAACCAAAGCGGCAGTCTCACGTTGCGATTAACCCATTCGGATTTGAATGCCTTCCTTCTTGAAATCTATTATACCTTCAAGCAGATAGCGGAAAGCAAACAGATTACTTTCCAATACGAAGCTCCCGAAGGGGAAATCTCTGCTTATTTCGACCAAAGCCTGTTGGAAAAGGCCGTATTCAATCTGCTCTCAAATGCTTTCAAGTTCACTTCTCCGGGAGAAACGATTTCTTTAAGGCTGACGGCTGTTCCCAATAAAGAAGTACTCCAACAGGAGTTCAGCACAGCAATATCGGGCGACCCGGCTTTCACCATTCCCGCGGATTCGGATAAACATTTCATCATCCAGGTGGCAGACACCGGAAAAGGAATCCCCGAAGCTGCCCGCGCGCATATTTTCGACCCGTTCTATCAAGTCAGCACTCCGCAGGCAGCCAATGACAACGTGAACGGAACCGGTATCGGGTTGAGCCTGACACAATCCGTCGTGCACTTACACCATGGGGCTATCTGTGTAGATTCCAACCGACCGAAAGGAAGTATCTTCACCATTGTGCTGCCGGACAACGAACATTCGCAACCGGTGGAAGAAAGTGTGAAGAACAATCTATCCGAGGACGAACGGGAAGAACAGGCAGTTGTCGGACAGGTTCTTGAATCCAAAGAAGAACTTCCTTTCCTGGAAGGCAAAACCATTCTGCTGGTGGAAGATAACGAGGACATACGCAGTTATGTGAAAGAACACCTTGAACGCCATTACCGGGTACTCGAGGCAGACAATGGTGCCGAAGCCTTCAATATTGTTCTGAAAGAATTTCCCGATTTAGTCGTGACGGATATTATGATGCCGGGAGTAGACGGGCTGGAACTCTGCTCCATGATAAAGAATGATTTGCAGACGGGACATATTCCGGTGATTCTGCTCACAGCCCGCACGATGGTGATGCACGTCAAAGAAGGTTTCCTTTCGGGCGCTGATGATTATGTAGTGAAACCATTCAATGTAGATGTGCTGCTAGTACGAATCTACAATCTGCTGGTTCAACGGGAGAAACTGAAATCCATGTACGGAAAAAACTTCTCGCTTCAGTCGATGGGCATTGAAGCCAGTTCTGCCGATGATAAATTCATGCAGAAGCTATTCGAGATTATACAGAACCATCTTGCCAATCCGGATTTGAAAGTCGACATGATATGCGATGAGATGGGATTCAGCCGGAGTAACTTCTATCGCAAACTCAAGGCAGTGACAGACTTATCCCTGAACGACCTCATTCGTCACAAACGTCTTGAAGTAGCCGTGCAGTTACTGAAAGAAGCGGACATGAACGTGACGGAAGTTTCAATCGCCACGGGGTTCAGTACCCTTGCCTATTTCACCAAATGCTTCAAGTCAGCCTATGGAGTTTCGCCCACCGAATACATCAAAGGGCAGCTGGAAGAGTAGCTCTAAATTGGTTCTATAAATGGGATTTTTTTAGGCACGGATTACACGGATTTCACGGTTTTTAGAAATATGATTGCATAAAGCAACAGCGTAATCCGTGTAATCCGTGCCTAAAATGACAACATCCCGCAAGGAAACCTTGCCGGGGCGCTACGCCCCTAAATTATCATTTAATTATTGAGTTTGCAAAATCATCCCAAGTTATAAATATCGTTTCAGAAACGATACAGCAACGATTATCCCAATCAAATTGGGATGATTTTGCAAACTTACGGCACTACCAGACAAACCAATTTCATTCAGTTTCCATACATTTGCAACATCACGCTTAGAAATAATAATATGGAAACAAATATGAAACATTATCTTTTAGCCCTTAGTATCGGAGCAGCAACTTTAGCCGGTTGCCAATCTCCCAAAGAGCCAAACCTGGTTGCTTCTAATTTCACTTTTGCTGAACAACAGCTCAAGTACGCGTTCCCTAAAATAGATGAAGCACGCGCGAACGAAGCACAAGAAAGCAGAGACAAAAGAATCGCCAGGCAGTGGGGAGAACTCACCAACCCACGCAACACCGAACCGGACGGTTCTTTACGCCTTGTACCTTCCAAAGACTGGACGAGTGGATTCTTCCCCGGAGAACTTTGGTATGTATATGAATACACGCACGACTCTTTTTGGAAAGAGAAAGCCGAGAAGCACACCGAAATGCTGGAACGTGAAAAGAAGAACGGCACTACACACGACATGGGATTCAAGATGTATTGCAGCTATGGCAACGGTTACCGTCTGACCGGAAACCCTACCTATAAAGATATACTTATCGAATCCGCACGCACGCTGATTACCCGTTTCAAACCGAACGTCGGCTGCATCCGTTCATGGGACCACCACGCCGACCAATGGGAATGTCCCGTTATCATCGACAATATGCTGAACCTGGAATTATTGTTTTGGGCTTCACGCGAAACGAACGATTCCACCTTTTATAATATAGCTGTCAGCCACGCACGTACGACCATGAAGAATCATTTCCGTGACGACTTCAGCACGTATCACGTCGTTAACTACGACACCATCACCGGTAGCCCGATTTGCAAAGTCACCCACCAGGGATATTCCGATGATTCCGCATGGGCACGCGGACAAGCATGGGCGCTCTACGGCTATACCCTATGTTACCGTGAAACCGGACTCCCTGAATTCCTTGAACAAGCGAAGCATATCGAAAGATATATCTTCACCCACCCCAACCTGCCGGAAGACCTGATTCCCTACTGGGATTTCAATGCTCCCGAAATACCCAACGAGCCACGGGACGCATCCGCCGCCACCTGCATCGCTTCCGCACTCTATGAACTAAGCACTTACGTGCCGGAACAGAAAGACCTCTACAAGCAGGAAGCCGACCGGATTTTGGAGAATCTCACCGCCAACTACCGCACGCAACAGAACGGCGACAACGGATTCCTGCTTCTCCATAGCACCGGTTCCAAACCTCACGACAGCGAAATAGACGTCCCTATCGTCTACGCCGACTATTACTTCCTCGAAGCCCTGCTTCGTAAAAACAAACTGGAAAAAGGAGAAAAACTTTAATCATCACAACTCATACAGACCATGAAAAGACCCATTATCTATATACTGACAGCCCTTATAACACTCGCCCTTCCGGCAAGTGCCAGGATTCCGGCCAGCCAAAGAATCCGCCTGACCAACCAATGGGAATACCTCAAAGGTGACCTCGGAAGCATATGGGAAGCTGTACGCGCAGCAGCCCCCGGCTCTTCGGAAGCCGTCCCCATCTGGCAGCCGGTCACCCTTCCCCACTGCTTCAATGCGGAAGATGCCGTAGACCCGGATGTCAACTATTACCAGGGGCCCGGATGGTATCGTACCTTGCTCGATATTCAGAATCCGGCAGCCAACGGCCGCACAATTCTCGAATTTGAAGGAGCCGGACAGAAAACGGAAGTATATATCTATACACAGAAAGTCGGCAGCCACACAGGTGGTTACGACGAATGGAGCGTTGACATTACAGATGCCGTCCAACAAGCATTATCCAACCCCGACTGCCGGAAACGTTTCAACGGCAAAGTTCCTTTGTCCATCCGTTGCGACAATTCGAGAGATACGGAGATGATTCCCTCGGACTTATCGGACTTCAACGTTTACGGCGGACTCTACCGATACGTCAACCTGATTTATCAGCCTGCCCTTTCTTTCAGCAGCTTCAAACTGGAGACTCCGGTACAGAAAGACCTGAAGAACGCAGCCCTGAAAGTGCAGGCCAACTTCTACAACCCGAACGACACCCGCCAGGCCACAGTGCACTTCACACTGAAAGACCCGAACGGTAAGAAAGTAACCGAACAGACAGCCACGGATATTCTTCCCCTGGGAGAAGTGCAACTATTCGACATCGCCATCAAGAATCCGATGCTTTGGAGTCCTGAACAGCCTCAGCTTTATACCTGCGAGTTCACCCTCAAAACTACTGAAGGCGAACAGACCGTAACAGAACAAATCGGCTTCCGTCATTTTGAGTTTGTAGACTACGGACCTTTCAAGCTGAACGGCAAACGCCTGTTACTGAAAGGCACTCACCGCCACGAAGACCATGCCGGCGTAGCCGCTGCCATGACCGAAGAACAGATGGTGACAGAAATAAAGATGATGAAAGAAATGGGCATCAACTTCATCCGCCTGGGGCATTACCAACAATCGGATATCATTCTCCGTTTGTGTGACGAACTGGGTATTCTCGTTTGGGAAGAAATCCCCTGGTGCCGCGGTGGACTGGGTGGCGAAACCTACAAAGCACAAGCCCGCCGGATGCTTACCAACATGATTAACCAGCACCACAACCATCCTTCCGTGATTCTTTGGGGACTGGGTAATGAGAATGACTGGCCGAATGACTTCCCGACTTTCGAGCAATCACAGATACGCGCCTTTATGAAAGAACTGAACGACCTGGCACACCGCCTCGACCCGTCACGCGTTACTTCCATCCGCCGGTGCGACTTCTGCAAAGATATTGTCGATGTATATTCCCCTTCCATTTGGGCGGGCTGGTATCGCGGTCAATTCACCGACTATAAATCCACCTCTGAAAAGGAGATGAAGCGTGTGAAACACTTCCTGCACGTAGAATGGGGCGGCGACTCCCACGCAAGACGCCATGCTGAAGACCCGTTCAAATCCCTGGGTGGTATTCCTGTCGGAGCCGGTGCCGATGAACGGGCGGGCGATTTTTCTCTCGTCGGTGGTGATGCCCGTGCATCAAGAGACGGAGACTGGTCGGAATCCTACATCGTGAAACTGGTAGACTGGCACCTGAAAGAGCAAGAAACCATGTCCTGGCTGACAGGCACGGCATACTGGCCTTTCAAAGACTTCTCCACTCCCCTGCGCCCGGAGAACCCGGTTCCTTATGTAAACCAAAAGGGAGTCATCGAACGGGACTTCACCAGGAAGGAAGTATTCTATGTCTTCCAGTCTTATTGGACAGAGAAACCGATGATACACATCTACGGTCACACATGGCCGACACGCTGGGGAACGGAGAACGAACCCAAAGAAATACTGGTTTACTCCAACTGCCCGGCAGTAGAACTGTTTGTCAACGGTGTGAGCCAGGGCGTCAAGCAACGGAACAGCCAGGATTTCCCGGCAGCCGGACTTCATTGGAAAAGCGTATTGCGCGAAGGAGAGAATCACTTGAAAGCAGTAGCCGTAAAAAGCAAGGAAGCCGTTTCCGATGAAATCACCGTTGCTTATCAAACCGCACAATGGGGAGAACCGAAACAGTTGAAAATAGCGAGTTACCCCGAAGGAAACAATATCATTCGTGTGGAAGCACAGTTGACAGATGAAAAAGGCATTCCTTGCCTGGATGCAGCCAACCTCATTTCATTTGAAATTGCCGGAGACGGAAAGCTTCTCCAAAACCTGGGAACTTCGACCGGCTCGCGCAAGGTACAAACCTACAACGGAAAAGCAATGATACGCGCCCAAGTAACCGACGCTTGCTACGTTTCCGTTCAATCGGACGGAATAAAGACCGTTTTATACTCAATCAAATGATAATTATAATTTAGGCACGGATTACGCGGATTACACGGTTTTAGAAATATGATAACATAAAGCAACAGCGTAATCCGTGTTATCCGTGCCTAAAAATTCCCATTTATAAAACTAATTATGAATAATTATTTAGGATTATTAATAGTACTCTTTAGTCTCACTACGGTGACGGCTAAGGAAGACGTGACCGACCAGATACGTCAACTCCTGCAAGCGGAAACCCTGCAACGGGCGGATGCTGGACTGGAGTCCGTGCCTGTGACCGTCACCGCTACCCGTGCCGAAAGAAGCGCAGGGGGTATACACGACTTTTACTCCGAAGGTGACTACTGGTGGGCGAACCCGCAAGACCCGAACGGCCCGTTCATCCGCCGCGACGGAGAAACGAACCCGGACAATTTTACCGCTCACCGTCACGCCATGATACGATTCAGCCAGTTGGTCGGCGACCTGACTTCCGCCTGGATACTGACAGGCGACAAGAAATATACTGATGCCGCCATGCGCCATATCCGCGCTTGGTTCATCAACCAGAAAACGATGATGAATCCGAACCTGCTGTATGCACAAGCCATCAAAGGAATAGCTACCGGACGCGGAATCGGAATCATCGACACGATTCATCTGATTGAAGTCGTGCAGTCACTCCGGCTGATGGAAGCCCGGGGGATTATCGAAGAAAAGGAACTGAAAACCATCCGCTTATGGTTCTCCGACTATCTGACCTGGATGTCTACCCACCGTTACGGAATCAACGAGATGGAAGCCAAGAATAATCATGGTACCTGTTGGGCTATGCAAGCCGCCGCTTTCGCCTTGTTCACACAGAATGAAGAAATGATTCGTTTCTGCCGTGAACGTTACCGGACGGTATTGTTACCCAATCAGATGGCCACTGATGGCAGTTTCCCCCTGGAACTGGAACGCACCAAGCCTTACGGCTATTCTCTCTTCAACCTCGATGCCATGAGCACTCTCTGCCATCTACTGACAACTCCCGAAGAAAACCTGTGGGACTACACAACAGCAGACGGACGGAATATCGAAAAAGGAATTGCCTGGCTGTTCCCCTTTGTGAAAGACAAAGGTTCGTGGAAACACCAACCGGATATCATGTTTTGGGAAAAATGGCCTGTGGCACACCCGTTCCTGTTATTCGGCAGTATGCACCACTACCGGAAAGATTATTTCCGGACATGGAAGAAGCTGGAACATTTCCCCACCAACGAGGAAGTGATACGCAATCTTCCTATCCGTCACCCTTTATTATGGTTAAACTAATTCGCTTAAAATAGAATCATTATGAGAAACTTACTATTGAGTGCTTTCGCACTGGTTTGCCTGCTTCCGATGAACGCACAGACCGTCAACACCCGCATCTACCCGGCAGAAAAGCTGGCTAAAGTGAAGGCTAAAGCCGATACCCCTACATATGCCCCGGCTATCAAAACTTTAATGAAAGACGCTGACAAGGCAATGAACCTGACTCCACCTTCCGTAATGGACAAGAGCATGGTAGCATCTAGCGGCGACAAACATGACTACATGAGCATGGGCCCTTACTGGTGGCCCGACCCTTCCAAACCGGACGGATTGCCTTACATTCGCAAAGACGGGCAACGCAATCCCGAACTGTCCAAGCTAGACCGTAACCGGTTGGGAGATATGGCAAAGGCTGTCACTACTTTGGGAATCGCCTACTATTTCTCAGGCAACGAGCAATATGCAAAGAAAGCCGCCGACTTCCTGAAAGTATGGTTCCTGGACGCCAAGACAAAGATGAATCCGAACTTAAATTACGGTCAGACTATCCCCGGCCGCAGAGAGGGTCTGGGACGCGGAACAGGTATGATTGATACATACTGCTTTGTAGAAATGCTAGACGCGCTTGCTTTGCTTGATAACTCAAAAGCGATGACACCCGCCATCAAGAAAGGTATGAAAGAATGGTTCACACAGTTCGTTGAATGGATACAGACCAGTCCGGTGGCTGCCGAGGAAAACGCAGCGAAGAACAATCATGGCCTGGCATATGATGTACAGTTGACTGCTTATGCACTCTATATCGGCAAAAAGGAACTGGCAGCACAGGTATTGAAATCATTCCCGGAAAAGCGCCTGTTCTCTCAGATTGAACCGGACGGCAAACAACCGTTGGAACTGGAACGCACCACTGCTTTCGGTTATACTCTCTTTAATCTGACCCATATGCTGGATATGTCTTTCATCGCTTCTACGGAAGGAATGGATATTTATAACGCCGCCAGTGGAGACGGACGTTCCATCACCGCCGCATTGAAGTTTGTCATTCCTTACATCGGCAAGCCTCAGAGCGAATGGCCTTACCAACAAATCAAGGAATGGGACAAAAAACAGGACGAAGCCTGCTGGGTACTTCGCAAAGCCTCTTTCTTCGACCCGAAAGCCGGATACGAAGCTATCGGTGCCAAGCACCGCACGACTTCCGCATCCAACCGTCTGAATTTAATGTATAGTTTAGAATAACCCTTTTTTAAATCCTAATATTATGAGGAATAAATCGTTTTATTATCCTTTAATGATAGCTATACTGCTATTGTTATGTACCCCGTTCGTAACGGTTGTCTACGCACAATCATTTACTGTCACCGGTACAGTAGCCGACAGTCAGGGCGGTGTTCCCGGAGTAAATGTGAAGGTGAAAGGAAGTACCACCGGTACTATCACCGATATGGACGGTAAATTTACGTTGAGCATCCCCTCTTCCAAGTCGGTCCTCGTCATTTCATACATCGGATACGTGACACAGGAAGTGCCCGTCAATAATCAGAAAACACTGAATATCAATTTAAAGGAAGACACGAAAGTGTTGGACGAAGTAGTAGTGGTAGGTTACGGTGTGCAGAAGAAATCCCACCTGACCGGTTCGGTATCCAAGATGGATGTCAACAGCCTGACGGATATTCCCGTGACACAGGTAGACCAACTGCTGCAAGGAAAGATTGCCGGCGTTAATATCCAGAACTCCACTTCCGAAGCCGGAGCCGCTCCGCAAATCCGTGTTCGTGGTATGGGTTCTATCAGTGCCGACAGTTCTCCGCTAATTGTTATCGACGGTTATCCCGTTCCCGAAGGACTTTCCACACTCGACATGGCGGATATCGCTTCTATCGAAGTACTGAAAGATGCCGCTTCCGCCGCTATCTACGGTTCGCGTGCAGCCAACGGCGTTATCCTCGTAACTACCAAAGAAGGAAATGCCAGTAAAGCCAAATACAGCGTGAAAGCCTCTACCGGATTGAAGTGGGCGTACAAACTGCACCCTATCATGAGTTCCAAAGACTATTATAACATGATGGGCTACGAAGCTGCCTTGCAAAACAAAACCATAGCCGCCAATGACGAAGCCTTCGGACTTATCAATAATTACACCGACTGGCAACGCGAAGGTTTGCAGGATACTCCACAGATTCACCAGGTACAACTCTCCGTATCGGGTGGTAAGAAAGATATTACTTACTATGTTTCCGGTAACTACGCACAGGAAGACGGTATCATGATTAACAGTAACTACAAGCGTCTGAATCTCCGTTCACGTATCAACGCGAAGTTATCCAAACGTGTAGACCTCAGCCTGAATATCGCCCCGTCTTACACCAAGACAGAAACTCCGTCGACCAACTTTATCGACTTCTACCGTACGCCGTCATTCATGCCGGTACGCCATACGGCGGAAACGGCCGCCCTCACCGGCAAAGCCATCGGTTCATGGGCACGCGGCAGCGACTTCAGCAATATCATGTACACACGCGAAGACGGCACACAAGTGAAAGCCAGTCCTTTCAACACCAGTAACAACAATCCCAAATCATTGATGGATACCGAAGAGCGCTTCAAAGAAGACTATAACCTGCAAGCCAATTCCTCTATCAATGTGCAAATAATGAAAGGTCTTACCTTTACTACTTCCAACGGTTTCTACATCAAATACCGTCAGAACAACGAGTACCGCAACTACGAATCCCGCAAAGACGAGGAATCGGCTATGGGTACTTACAAAAACCGTCTCTACGTCGACCTGTTAAGTGAAAATACACTGAACTATATCGGCAAGAAAGGCAAGCATGACTATGCCGCCTTACTGGGTTACACCGCACAAACTACATCGGAAACCACTGCGAGTATCGTAGGTTTGGGCTTCCCGACCGATTATGTCCACACACTCAATGCGGCTACTTCTTTTGATGTCAGCCAGACGAATACGGTAAAATTCCGTACCGCCATGATGTCCGCCCTTGCACGTGTCAATTACAGCTATGCAGACAAGTACCTGCTCTCCGCCAGTATCCGTACAGACGGTAGTTCTCTCTTTGCCGACGGTAAGCAATGGGGTTGGTTCCCTTCCGTATCTCTCGGATGGCGTGCTTCGGAAGAATCCTTCCTGAAAGGTATCAGTTGGCTGAATATGCTGAAACTGCGTGCCAGCTTCGGTGTGACGGGTAACAATAATATCCCCGCCAACTCTTACTACAACCTGCTATACGCCAGCAACTACGCACTGGGTAGCGGAACGGGCGCTCTCGTCCCCGGATTGGGCAAGACGACCTCTACGAAAGGTAACTACGACATCACCTGGGAACAGACCTACGAATACAATGCCGGTATCGACTTCAGCGCACTGGACAACCGTATCAGCCTGACCCTGGAAGGTTACTACTCTATCACCAAGCAACTTCTGTTCAAGCAACCGGTCGTTTCCTTCATGGGTTACCGCGATTACTGGAACAACATCGGACGTATCCGCAACAGCGGTATCGAAATCGAATTGAACACGCACAACATTCGCACCAAGAACTTCGAATGGACTACTTCGTTCAACATTTCGTCCAACTTCAACAAGCTGCTCGAACTCTCCGGCGAAGAAAGGCTGATTTCTACCGGAGAGCGTAACGAAACATATTTGGCACAAGTCGGTCATCGCGCTATCTCATTCTTCGGATACAAGACGGACGGCGTTTACCTCAGTCAGGCCGACCTGGATGCTTCACCGCACCTGGCAAGCGCCACTCCGGGCAGTCTTAAAATTGTAGACATCAACGACGACGGTGTCATCAATGACAAAGACCGTACCGTCATCGGCAACCCGTTCCCGAAAGCAACCTGGGGTATCTCCAACACCTTCAGATGGAAAGGATTCGACCTTTATTTCCTGATTCAGGGTGTCAGCGGACTGGATGTATTCAACGGTGACGGATACTACACCGAGTCCAAGAAGTTCAATCGCAACTACGTGAAAGACCGTTGGATTAGTGCCGAATATCCGGGCGACGGACGCACTCCGACAGTAGGTTCCGCCGGAATCTCCTGGGAATTCACCGACTATATGATTGAAAATGGTTCATTCGTTGCACTGCGCGACGTGGTTTTAGGTTATACATTTGATAAGAAGAAACTGAAAAAGGCAGGACTCAACTCGCTTCGCCTGTATGCTTCCGGTCAGAACTTGCTCTATTTCTGGGGAAAAGACTACCGGGGTATCAATCCTGAAGCCCGTGTGACAAGCGGTTCGTACGCTTCACCACTGGTGAACGGATACCAACGCGGCGGATTCCCGATTCAGTCTACCGTCAACTTCGGATTCGAACTTAATTTCTAATCATCTTAAAACGTACAGAAATGAAACTAAAACATACATTTATCGCTAGTCTGTCCGCTTGCTTGCTGGGGCTCTCTTCCTGTGACCTCAACATTACGCCGGACTCCTATATCCCCGACGGTTCGTTCTACAAGAATGAAGCTGAAATGAATACTGCCGTTATCGGCTGCTACGGTGGAATGCAGGCTCCGTTGAACATCGAATGGACGCTTACCGAACTGCGTGCGGACAATACCCGCATGAACAGCAACAGTTCCACCAACGATGCGTTCCTGCAACAGCAGGCGCTTGACCTTGGTACAATGGATGCCAGCAACGCGAACATACGTACTTATTGGGAAGCAACTTACAGCAATATCAACAGTTGCAACAATGTACTCGCCCCTGAAAACCTGGCTGTTGTAGCCAATGAGAAGAAACGGGCACAATTTGAGGGAGAAGTACGTTTCATCCGTGCCTATCATTACTTCAACCTGGTGCGTCTTTTCGGCCCTACTTTCATCGTGACGGAAGAGTTGAGCGTGGCAGAAGCCATGAAGAAAGACCGTAGCAGTGTGGAAGCTACTTACAAGCAGATTATCGACGACCTTCAGACAGCCGTTGACGACCTGGAAGGCGTAACGTATGACGTTGCCGATTTAGGACGTGTCACTCAGGTAGCAGCTCAATCCCTATTAGCCAAAGTCTATCTGACTATCGGGAAATATACGGAAGCCAAAGGATTGCTCAAATCAGTAGTAGACGTAAAAGGTGACCGGTTAACCATCAGTTATTCCGACGTATTCGACATATCCAAGGAAATGAATGATGAGATTATCTTCGCTGTCCGTTACAAATCGGGTAGTCTAGGTATTGGCTCTCCTTTCGCCAATACTTTCGCTCCGACCAAAAGTGGCGCGAATGTAGTGACGGGTGATGGTGACGGACGTAACTATCCGACTACCGAGGTGTTGGGTATTTATCCGGAAGGAGATTTACGTAAAGATGCCAGTGTAAGCGACCATTATATTGACCCGGGCAAGAAAGACCCGGTGGTCATTTCAGACCAGTCAGCGTATATCAAGAAGTTTGTTTCTCCTGTCAGCGTACGCTATGATGCTGAAAACGACTGGCCTGTTATTCGTCATGCAGACGTACTGTTGATGTATGCCGAAGTACTGAACGAAACGGATGGCCCTGCCACCGGACTGCCATATCTCAACGAAGTGCGCCGACGTGCCGGATTGGATGCTATTGATGCTTCCGAAGTACCTGTCCGCTCCGCTTTCCGCGAGAGACTCGAAAAAGAACGCCGTCTGGAACTGGCTTTCGAAAATCAGCGGTGGTTCGACCTCGTGCGTTGGGGAAAAGCGGTGGAAACAATCAATAAACAAATCACGGAAACAGAAGGCTTCTATGACAAGTATGCCTTCACGGTTAATAAGATTGATAACTGGCAATTGTTGCTTCCTATCCCACAAAGTGTGATAGATAATAATCCGAGCATTGTTACCCAGAATCCGAATTACTAATCCATCAAACGAAAATAGTATGAAAAATAAACTATATAATCTATTGGTTCTCTTTGTACTTGTCATGCTGACGAGTTGCAACGAAAAGTTAAATATTGAGACTGAGACACAGGGCGCACCGGAAATCAGCGAGTTTGCTCCCGCAAGCGGGAAAGCCGGTACGGAGGTGACTGTCAAAGGTAGTAACTTGCGCGATATAGTGTCCGCCACCGTCGGTGGTGTGGAAGCACAGATACTTTATAAGCTGTCACAGCAGGAAATTGTTATCGTAGTGCCACGTGAAGGCACAAAGAGCGGAAAGATTGTTCTTTCTACTTCGCGTAAAGACGACTCCAGCCAAGGCGCACGTGCGGAGAGCACACAATCGTTCACAGTGATTTATCCGACTCCAAGTGTGACGAGTTTCCCGAAAAGCGGAAGAGTGGGCAACAATGTTGAAATTCTAGGCAGCAATCTTGATATTATCTCCAAAGTCCTTATGGGCGGAGAAGAGGGAGAAATTATCTATCAGAGTGAAAAAGAGATTGCTGTAAAAGTGCCTTTTATCATTGATGATAATGCAACCGTTGCTTTGAAATATACGAATCAGACAGGTGGTGAATCTGAAGTTAAAGGGGAATCCGACGACTTCGCCGTAGAAAAAGATGAACCGGAAATAGAGAAGATAGACCAGGCAAGCCTGATGGAAAGAAGCCTGCTCACATTGAGCGGTAAATATCTCAACCTGATTGAGTATATTTATTTCGGAGAAGAAAAGTGTGCGCCGGTCAGCCGGGAAGAGAATGTAATTGTGTTCAGAGTGCCGACTTTGGCGGAGACAAGCACAGTGAAAATCAAAGTGACGTATTATAAGGAGACGAAGGAAATTACTCTGTCCGATGCTTGCCAGGTGATTCGCATGAAGAACTTGTTCAGTGCCAATCAGGCGATAGGGACACGTAACAGTAAGTATGGTTATGGCAGTATGCTGAATGGTAATTCTGCCGACGGCAATCCTATCTGTACTCCTTGCGTTCTGAAAGATGAAGAGAATTTTGACAAGATAGACTTTGCGGGTTATGTGAACAGCGGACTGGACTTTGCATTCAACTCACCGGATGCCATTCTTAATCCCGACCCGGCAAATACGAAGAATAATCTGAAGAATTACTGGTGTGGAACGGCTGCTGTACCTAATGCGGAGAACTTCACGATATTCGCACCTTTCACGGCAGTACAAACGAGGTTCTTTGTATTGAACGCAACAACTCATGCAGCGCTTATCGAACAAATCAGGGCAGGAAGAGACCAGTTGGAAATTACTCCATCGCTCTTTACCAGTCTGAATATAACCAAGAGTTCTGCCCGTACACGTAAATCATCAGAAGCGGCGGGTACAGTGAGCGAACAGATATTTGATGCCGGCAGTGTAGTTGTATTCTACAATAACCACAAGGATAAATACGGTATTCTCGACATTCTGGAAGTACACGTAGATTATGGTCAGGCCAACAACATCAATAATGGCGATAAGAATAATCAGGGTATTGCTTACATCACATTCGACCTTTACTATCAACGCTAAAAAAGAAAGAACATGAAAAAAAGAAATTATACATTAACCACCGCATTGACGGCAGCCCTGTGCTGCCTGATATGCCTGCTGAACGGATGTACCCGCGATAATGACATTGACATTCCGCAGACCTCTATCAACACGATAGGAGCAACCACCGTGCAACCGGGAGAGACAATCACTCTGACAGGTGCGAATATGCATCTTAT
Source organism: Bacteroides faecium (assembly GCF_012113595.1). Taxonomy (NCBI): domain Bacteria; kingdom Pseudomonadati; phylum Bacteroidota; class Bacteroidia; order Bacteroidales; family Bacteroidaceae; genus Bacteroides; species Bacteroides faecium. The sequence goes on along the minus strand of NZ_CP050831.1, from coordinate 4,208,740 downwards.
CTCTAAAGTGTATTTCGGTGACGCCACTACGATTGACATCAAGACACCGCAAGCAGAGCGTGACCATCAATCACTCACGGTTTATGTACCTACCGAAGTGTTCGAAGAGACAAAAGTCGTTCCTCTCGCTGTATTGTACAATTCCGTGCATCGTCTTGTCGTATGCGAGGAACTGACTGTTTATATCGCACCTGTTATTCCTACAACTTCCACTACCCTATCGGGTGAAGTGAAACCGGGCGATATTATCACTATTACTGGAACAGACTTAGGTATCATCAAAGCTCTGCAAGCTAACGGAGAGTCGATTACGATTGATAATAAGAAAGCAACGGAAATAACTTTCAAAGCCCCGGAAGTAGATACGGATACCGAATTTACAATCATTCTTGTTTATGATAATTCATTGGGTAACGACCAGAAGTTGGTTGTACCGGGTAAGTTTACGGTCAAAGAGGTTGTTCCCGGCGGCAGCGTAACCAGCGAAACACAGGAAGTAGAAACCGGAAAAGACATCACGATTGAAGGAACAAATCTGAATGTTGTGAAAGCAGTCCGCCTGACAAAAGCGGGTGGCGCATCATCTGACATTACTATTACGAATCCTGAAGCAACCGGATTTACTTTTAAAGCTCCGGAAGTGGAAGAGGATACAGAATTTACTGTGACGCTGATTTATGGAAAGAGTGATAAAGAAAGTGCTTCTATCGGTACGGTGAAGGTGAAGAAAGCCACGGTAGTACTATCTTATTATCATTGGGAAAATGTAACATTAGGAGCTCCGGCAACTGAATGTGCTCTTTTCGATGCTTCTGCAGGCCATACAATTACCCCTTGTGATTTGTTTGATAATCAAGCAAATGTAGACTTTGCCATGGATGCCACTACTACCGCAGCAGCACGTCTGCTTAACCCGGCCAACATCAATGATAATTTCATGAAGGCACAAATATGTGGTGAATCAACCCTTTTCAGTGATGGCAAAGATTATTCAACTGTACGTACTTCGCTAAAAACTCAATTCAAGTTATTAAGTTCGGGCAACACAACAGAAAACGCCTTGATTCAGAAAGTATTGAATGGAGAAATCACAGATATAAAAGAAGATATTGGCAGCATAAATCCCACAACAAACACTCCTACCGTAGCCGAAAATAATGTTCTTGTCTTCAAAAATACGAGCAAAAATAAAATGGGAATTATATGGATAAAGAGTGTTACTCTTGGCGAAAAGAAGGAGCTTAATACTATCTCCATGAATGTATATTACGAAAAATAAACTCCCGAAGACTTGACTTTCGCTTCCGAATGTCGTATCTTTACAGAGTTAATGATAAAGTAGTTTCAATTAAACTACACGTAAAGGCGGGAATTGCCATTCCCGCCTTTCTTTTTTCCCAAAAGGAATAAATCTCCCCTCACCCCGGCTTTCTGCCTTGCTTTCCCCCGGACTTACCGCTTCTCACCCCTGGGTTTACCTCTACTCACCTTCCTTCTTATCACCAATAGAGTGTGTATTCCCCTCAAACAGAGGCTCTGTTCACCCGAAACGGAGTGTCTATTCTACTAAAACAGAACATCTGTTTCAGTGAAATGCAACGTTCATTTCCCAAACTTCTCTTCTAAGTTAATAATCAATAAAGTTGCTCTTGACAAAAAATAGCTTTATCTTTGGGGTTTGTTTAAAACAGGCACAATAGGTAATAACATTATGAGTGAAAAGATTATTAAATGGGGCTTCATCGGTTGCGGAGAAGTTACGAAAACAAAAAGTGGCCCTGCTTTCCAAAAAGTAGACCATTCGGAAGTCGTGGCAGTAATGAGCCGTGACGGTGCGAAAGCGAAGGCTTATGCCAAAGAGAGAGGTATTAAGAAATGGTATGATGACGCACAAGAGTTGATAGACGATCCGGAAGTAAATGCTATTTATATCGCTACTCCCCCTTCTTCACATGCCACTTATGCAATCATGTCCATGAAAGCAGGTAAGCCGGCCTATATTGAGAAGCCGATGGCCGTCACTTATGAAGAATGTACCCGCATCAACCGCATATCCAAAGAAACGGGTGTCCCCTGTTTCGTCGCATATTACCGTCGTTATCTTCCTTATTTTCAGAAAGTAAAGGAACTGGTAGAGAACGGGACTATCGGTAATGTTATCAATGTACAGATTCGTTTTGCCCAACCGCCGCGCGATTTGGATTATAATCGCGAAAATCTTCCCTGGCGCGTACAAGCGGATATTGCCGGTGGTGGTTACTTTTATGACCTAGCCCCGCATCAGATTGATTTATTGCAGGATATGTTCGGTTGTATCCTCGAAGCTAGTGGATACAAGAGCAATCGGGGCGGACTCTATCCTGCCGAAGATACATTGAGCGCCTGCTTCCAGTTCGACAACGGATTGGTGGGTAGCGGTTCATGGTGTTTCGTCGCCCATGATTCCGCCCGCGAAGACCGTATAGAGATTATCGGTGACAAGGGAATGATTTGTTTCTCTGTCTTTACTTACGAGCCTATCGGACTGCATACCGAAAAGGGACGCGAAGAAATCTGCATCGGCAACCCTGAACATGTGCAACAGCCGCTTATCCAGGCGGTAGTAGACCACCTATTAGGTAAGTCCGTTTGCTCCTGCGACGGTGAAAGCGCCACGTTGACCAATTGGGTAATGGATAAGATTCTTGGTAAACTCTAAAAGAACGCCCTGCAAATCTTTATTTAGCATACAGAAAGTGCCGGCCATTTTGCATGATACAGCAACTAGCCGGCACTTTTTTTACACAACTACAAAAAAAATTCTTTTTGATGTCACGTTTTGCTTTCCCTACCGTCTTATCTGTGTAAATGGAACTCAAGCAATTTAAAATAACCGTTCTACCTCTTCGCGACAAACTGTTGAATTATGCCCGAAGATTGACTGAGGATTCTTCGGATGCCGAAGATGCCGTGCAAGAGGTCATGCTGAAGTTATGGAACCTGCGCCAAAAGCTCGATGAATACCGGAGTATCGAAGCCGTAGCCATGACGATGACGCATCATCTTTGCATGGATATGTGGCGGGCCAGGCGTCCGGACACAGTACCGATCGAGCAGGTACAGGCAGCGGCATCCGCGGGTACTCCGGAACGGTTATTGGAAGAAAGGGACGAATTCAAGTTAATGCAGGAAATAATCGACTCTTTACCCACATTGCAGCGAACAATTATTCGCATGAAGGATATAGAGGAATATGAAACGGAAGAGATTGCAGAGATTACCGGATGCAATGCCGAAGCAATCCGAAGCAATCTATCGAGAGCCCGCAAGAAAGTGAGAGAAATCTATTTGCTCACCATACAAGAACGAAAAAAGAGGAACGAAGCATGAAAGATATAGAAGAATTATTGAATAAATATTTTGAAGGCGAAACCACCTGTGAAGAAGAACGCGAATTGCGCCGTTTCTTTACCGAAGGGCTCGTGCCGGAACATCTTCAGATGTATCGTCCGATGTTTGCCTTCTTTGAAGCGGAACATACCCAATATGTACAGGCATCCGCAACCGCCCGGTCTGAGAAAAAGAATAAGACGTTCAGGTATTATCTGACTTACAGCTTGGGCACTGTGGCGGCCACCTTATTATTAGTATTAGGCGTATCGGGTGTTTATCGCCACTTGTCCCCCGCATCGTCCAGTTATGTCATCATCGACGGCAAGCAATATACAGATGCCGCCTTAATCCGTGAACAGGCGAAAGCCGCTTTCCGTGACGTCAGTTTCAGTGAAGAGGAAGTGTTCGTCACCTTATTTGAGGAATAATATAAAAACAGCATAAGAATATGATGAATAAATTCATTCGTACCGCCCTGCTCATCCTGTTGCTTGCTTTTGCCACTCATGCGGCAGCCCAGCAAGGACTGCAAATTGCCACCGTCTTTCAGAAATACGGGAAGCAAAAAGGAGTGACTATGGTAGAATTGTCCAAAGAAGTGTTGGACGCCTATCAAATGAATCTCTATAAGAGCCTTGTCTTCAAGGATGCAGGAGACGCACTCCCTACCATTCTCCGCTGCCTGGAAGCTGATAAAAAGAAAGCTAAGAAGGTAAAAGAAGTTGTTTCCGGCGGACAAATCCAGTCAGGCTATTACCAACTGCCGCAACTCAAGGAAGATGTTAACCGCTTCATTCTCTTTAAAACGGGGAAGAAAGGTTCTGCCACTCTTATTTATATTGAAGGGGAACTGGATGCCGACGATTTGGTTACTATGTTATTTATGAAGAAAGAATAAGAACACATTAAAAGAATATCTATGAAACAGTTATTATTACTACTATTCATAATCGCTCCAATGGGCATTATGGCACAAAATGAGAATCTCGCCCAAGACACGACCCTCTACCTCAACGGAAGGAAAATCGTTATCAAGGAACATGGCGACAAGATTAAGGTAAAGCTCTACGAAAGCACATTGAACGGAAATACCATAGCCAACACCAAAATCTTCGAAGGTGTCTACCTGAACGGTCAGAGTATGGAAAGCCGTACTGTTCTGGATGCACTTCCTTTCTCCAAACGTAACAGAAAGACAGACCGATTCGAACCTCATGCCGGCGGGCTCTATATCGGATACACGCAACTGTCGAACGACTTTTTCTCTTTCAATCCTTCCAACCGTGCCAGCCTGAATACAGGACATTCCTGGGAAATAGGCGGCAACCTGTTCACGGGTTACCATGCCTTTGCTCCCACCTATAATTGGGGTGTCACTATCGGACTGGGATGGGGCTACCGCAGCATGCGTCTGGACGGTAATTATGCTTTCCGCGAGATAGATGGCATCACTCAAATCTATCCCGGTAAAATGGCTGAAGAGCCGACAGAATATAGCAAAAGCCGTTTGCGCTATTTCTATTTCCGTATTCCGCTTTCTATCGAATGGCAAACGAGGATTAACGGCAGAGGTCCTTTATTCTTCGCAGTCGGCCCCGAAGCTGAAATCCGTCATGGGGTGAAATCGAAAGGAAAAATAAATGGCGTAAAAAAGACTTTTGATAAGGGACTGAATGTACGCCCGTTGGGAATAAATGTGTTGGCACAGGCTGGCTACGCTGATTTAGGGGTCTACATGCGCTACTCTACCTATGGACTCTTTGAGAAGAATAAAGGTCCCGAACTTTACCCGTTCTCTTTCGGCGTTTGCTGGTACTGGTAAAAAATTAATAGAAACACTCCATTGTATATTGTTAGTTTTTTCTATCTTTGTAAAAGAAGGTGCGACAAGAGGTCGTCTAAGTAATTGTTCGAGATTACAATCGAACCTATTGTTCCGTCAATAGTAGCCTACGAAGGCGTGCTTAGCTGGTAACGGCTTGGTGCGAAGCCCTTCAGACAACGACATCTTCGATGAGGAAGAATGAACCGTAAGGTACATTCAACAAATACAAATATCCTGTAATTGAGATGGCCAGGCTGACCGATATGAACAACAGATGTGAATCGTTACACCATCGTCACAAAGAAAAGGCTTACGGATATTAATAAGCCTTGACCAAAAGGTAAGCAGACAGGATAGTCCTCTCTTTTTTAGGGCTACACGGATGCAGTTCTGCCGGTGGATAGACGGGTTCTAAGTCGGTCATGAGTTACTTGTACGAAACTTGGTAAGCCCGTATATCTCCTGTTCTTTTTAAGAGCGGGTAAGCCGCCCGTAAGGAACGCCGAATGATATGCGGGTAAAGGATTGCGGAGAAAGCGAATGCCCCCTTGTAATGAGGAGGATAGAGGTTCAAACATCACCTCACGTGAAAACGGGCAGACTTCCGCAAGATAATTCTTTGCTAAAGGAATGTGGAACTTTTGTAATGAAGAAACAGCAAATGGGCGGAGTGAAAACGAAGTGTGCGTCTTCAACCAGAAACGCAAGCGGATGGAACAGTATTGACTGGAACAGATGCGAACGCAAGGTACGAAAGCTGCAAGTCCGCATAGCAAAGGCTCAGAAAGAAAAGAGATATAACAAGGTGCAAGCCCTGCAACATCTCTTGGTTATCTCTTTTGGAGCCAAGGCATTGGCTGTAAAACGAGTGACATCCAATAAAGGAAAACGAACATCGGGAGTGGATAAAGTAAAATGGGCTACTCCTACAGATAAGCTGAACGCAATTCGTTCTTTGAAAAGACGTGGGTATCGTCCCAGTCCGCTGAAAAGAGTGTATATCGCCAAAAGTAACGGGAAGAAACGTCCGCTGGGAATACCGACCATGAGGGACAGAGCCATGCAGGCGCTTTATCTGATGGCGTTAGAACCCATAACAGAAACAACGGCAGACGACAATTCTTACGGTTTCCGTAAGTACCGTGGCACCGCCGATGCGATAGATGCCCTGCATAGATGGTTAAGCAGAGATTGTTCCCCACAGTGGATACTGGAAGGAGACATCAAGGGATGCTTCGACCACATCAGTCATGAATGGCTTCTCGGTAACGTACGAACTGACAAGACCGTACTCAGGAAGTGGCTCAAATGTGGTGTGGTATTCAATAAATTGCTTATCCCCACCGTGGAGGGCACTCCGCAAGGAGGCATCATCTCCCCGACCTTGGCGAACACCACGCTGGACGGAATGGAAAAGCTGCTGGAAGAAAGATATGCCAAAAAGTATATGAATGGAAAGTTATACTATCCGAAAGTGCATCTTGTAAGGTATGCCGATGATTTTTGTGTCACGGCAGATAAACGGAAGACACTGGAAGAGATTAAGGCATTGCTGAACGACTTTCTGGCAGAAAGGGGATTGACACTCTCGCAGGAGAAGACGAAGATTACGCATGTGAAAGACGGTTTTGACTTTTTAGGCTTTAATATCCGGAAATACAACGGAACATTATTAATCAAGCCATCGAAGAAGAGTCAGAAACGGTTCACAGAGAAGCTGCATGATATTATATTTAGTCATAAATCGGTATCACAGCAGGTTTTGATAGAAGAACTCAACCCCGTATTAAGAGGCTGGGGAAACTATTACAAACATGTAGTATCAAAGCGAGTGTTCAGCAAGACAGACCACATCTTGACCTTACAGTTAAAGAGATGGTCATATAGAAGGCATACAAACAAGTCGAGGAAATGGATAAAGGACAAATACTTTATTAAGATAGGTTCAAGAGACTGGATGTTTGGCTTTAATTATGAGGATTGCGATAAAAAGTATACCTTTGTATTATTGAAGTTGGCAGACATATCGATTGAACGGTACATTAAGATAAAGAAAGAAGCCAATCCATTTGACACAACTTGGGATGCCTACTTTGAAAGACGACAAAAGAAAGGTTGGCGGGTTCGTTCCGCGAAAGTGGATACTTTATCGGAAAGCGCATTAATAATGTGACTGAACCGATTTAATTTTGTGAGAATTAAATTTAGAATTATCGGAGCTGTATGCGGGGAAACTCGCACGTACAGTTCTTAATGGGGAAAGCGGGGGAAACCTCGCTGACCTACATAACAGATTAGAATAAAACTAACAATATATTTTTTGTGCTATGACAAAAGAAGAATTAATGCGGAAAGCAATCGAGCTTTCTAAGGAGAACATTGAAAATGGTGGTGGCCCTTTCGGCGCTGTGATTGCTACGAAAGAGGGGGAAATAGTTGCAACGGGTGTGAACCGCGTTACTTCATCTTGCGACCCTACTGCTCACGCTGAAGTGAGTGCCATACGTGCCGCGGCTGCGAAGCTCGGAACTTTCAATCTTAGCGGATATGAAATATATACTTCCTGCGAGCCTTGTCCGATGTGTCTGGGTGCTATCTATTGGGCACGACTGGACAAGATGTATTATGGCAATAATAAGACGGATGCCAAAGATATCGGTTTTGATGACTCTTTTATTTATGACGAACTGGAACTTAAACCTGAAAACAGAAAACTCCCCTCTGAAATCTTACTACACAATGAAGCCCTTACTGCCTTCAAAGCCTGGGCGGCCAAAGAAGACAAGATAGAATATTAAAGTAAACCTCTCACTATTATTAACCTATTAATTTACCCCTCACATGAAGAAAAACCTTCTCTTTTTTTTAGCGGCATCATGCCTGTTTAGTTGTCAGCAACAAGATGAACAACAAGAACCCAGCAAGAAAGCTTTCAGCTTTTCTGCTTCTATCGACAATGAAAGTATCACTGATGCTCTTACACGTAGTAGCAGCACTCTTTCTCTTCCTGCAAAAAGTAGTTTCTCGGATGGAGATATCATCTCGATGTCTGCTTCCGAGCAGGATTATCTACCGTTTACCATAGGTATGGAGAACCCAGCCTGGGATGTGATAGATACGGATGCGGAAGCTGTTACTTTTTATGCTCATTATCCCGAATTGTCCGATGATGTTGCTACACGTTCGTTCGGTAGCCGTTATCGTGGTATTACAGGTGGTAAAGAGTTTTTGTTCGGAATGACACAAGCTGCCAAAGGTTCCTGGAACGTTGCTCTTAAATTCAAGCGAATGACGGTGCCCGTTATCCTGCTTGATGAGAAGAGACAACCGTATGAAGGTAATGCAATCGTTAAGCTTTTCCTGAAGAATAAAGGTGTACAAGACCTGTTCAATGGTAAAATCGAAGCAGACAAGGATGCAAAACCTGAATACATTAACATCCGGAAAATATCGGAAGGTATCCTGACTAACCTGCTCCCACAACGGATTAAGGCCGGCGAGACGATAGGAACGGTTATCGTAGATGATAAGGAAGAGCCTATTATCGTGGATAAGGATATCGAGTTAACTCCCGATACTCCTATTGCCATCAGCCTTTACAGAGGTCGTGGTATTATTGACGAACGGACTCCATTGCGCAGATAAAACAAAAAATTAAAAGTGATACTAATAAAAATCCCCGGAACCGCTGTAGACACTCAGCATTCCTGGGATTTTTCACACACAAAAGTTATTATAGAAATTGAAAACTGTCTTTGTTAGATTAGAAGCGTAAACCTAATGTTAATAGTACTTGACTACGTGTATTGGTTACTTTGGTTGCTTGCGGAGTTACTATTTCCCAAACTCCCGGTGAAGTTTCCAAGTCATTATAAAATGGGTAGAACTTCTCTTTATACATAGAATATTGATAAGCTAAATCAGCATAAAAGGCCTTTCCACGATATCCTATTCCGATTGTATAATTACTATGCGACTGGGAATTTGCAAAGTCTGTATCTGTCAAAGTAGAATTAGCCGGTATCCACTTATAAGCATCATCTTCTTTAAAAGCAGTAGTACTGTAATTATAACCTAAACGGAAGGCAAACTCAGGTATTACTTTATACTCAGCACCGATACGGAATGTATGTACACCTTTCATGAAGTCTTTAATCGTACTATTCTGATCTACCATTTCATCTCCTTCAGGATAACTGAATTTCATAGATGAATAATCTTCATATTCATACTCGGCTCCCAATGCTAAAGAAGTGCCAACCGTATAACCCAAACTCGCATTAAATCTCCACGGAGTAGACAGGCGGAAATCCTGTTCTATCCTTCTTCCATCATTTGCATCAAAAGACTTTCTGGTTGTAATAGCATCTTTACCAGGCTTATCGTCACGTACATAAAATGTCTTATTGTCATCTTGTACTTCTTTCAAGTAAACATCCGAGGTCATACTTGCACCATTCTCGTATGTCAAATTATAAAATGCAGGTGTATGTATCGCAAAACCAATGCGGAAAGGAGAAGACTCAAACGGACGGAAAATTGCACCAAACTTCACATCTACTCCCGATCCTTTAATACGATTGAATGAAGCCAATTCATAACCTTCACCATTTCCATAATCTTCATCATATAGAGTGGTTTTCTTATAATTCACATCGTATGCACCAATCGTTAATCCTAAATAAACACGATCGTTCACATTTAGCGCGACATTAAAGTCATACTGACTGATTCCCCCTTTTTCATTGGAGTTGAAATAAGCTTCAGCCTCATCTGGGACTACAGGAACGTATCTATCATAACCATTATCATCCCGGACTGAATTTGTCAGATAACCTTGGTATCCCATAATTCCCAACCAACCAAGTCGATTATTATTATAAGCGTCAGAATTACCAAAATCATAGTTCTCTCTATCATATGATACAACGTCTGTAGCCTGTTGCCCCATCTGATTAACCTGAGATACAAAAATCTTATCATCTACGGCTCCCATCAATCCGCCCATTGTCATATTCTTATAGAAAGACTTGGTGCGCTTATAGTTAAAGCCAAAGTTCACATAACGCAATGCCGTCTGATTTCCTATTTTGGAAGCGAACACAAAGCCTATGTTATCAAACGACCATTGGTTCTTATCATTATTAAAAGTCTGTCCCAAGTATTTGCTCTCCGTACCGTAAGCAGAATAGCTGAAAGAGGTCATGATGTCATTACTACGATAAATACCGATACCGGCAGGGTTAGTCCCCATCGTAGAAATATCACCACCCAAAGCGCCCATCGCCCCGCCCATACCTACAAAACGGGCGGTTCCATTCAAGTCTCGCTCTGCCAACTTCGCTGCATCATATATTGTCTGTGCACTGACACCTGCGACAAAACACAAGGCGCAAGCAACTGCGATTATCTTTTTCATAACGTTGTCTTATATTACAGAGTTAATATATAGTATTGATTATCTTCTTCCGCTTCTGCTAGAACCGCCTCCACCGCCACTTGAGCGTGAAGAACCACCACCTGAATAGCTGCCACTGGAACGAGAGCTACTACTGCTACTTGGTGAATAGCTGCTACGAGAAGAAGAACGGCTACCACTATCGTATGAACGGCTAGAGCTTCTACTACTGCTTCTAGTAGACGGACTGCTGGTTGAAGTCCCTCTATTGTAAGTAGAAGAAGACCTTCTTGTAGTTCCGTATGATGAAGAAGAAGATGATGACCGTGAAGGAGACGAAGCACTACGACGAACGGAACCTTCACGATTACTATTGTAAGTTGAGGAGCTACGCGTACTGCTTGGACGTGTGTAGTTACTACTTCTACGAGTAGAAGAAGCGTCACTGCGGGTAGTTACCCCAGTACGTCCGGTACTGACGCGGGTTGCTTCACGTCTTGTTCCAACAGTTCTACCGGTATAAGAGCTTGAAGAACTACGGCGATCTGTACCGATTGCCGATCTACGGTCTGAATATGATCCACTTCTCCGTGAAGAAGAGAAATTATTGTAGCCATAAGAACGACGATTCGTATAGGTGTTGCGTGCCCAATGGTTTCCACCGCCGCCCCAGCCCCAGCTAGGACCACCGTGCCAATGATGATGATGTCCCCAGTAGCCACCGCCACCATACCAGCCACCCCAGTAGCCGCCGCCCCAGTAACCCGGAGAGTAACCCCAAGAATAGTAAGGACGATTCCATCCCCAACCATAGTTCCAACCCCAGCCATAAGAACCATAGCGCCAGTCCCACCACATCGGGTTACTGAACGTCGGGAATGCGTAAGCATACATACCGTCGGTATATACGTTCCAGTCCCAGGAGTTCGGTCCGTAAACTACGTCCCAGTAGAGCGGGCTGCTGATGCTGATTGCGAAACGCGGATTGCGGAAACGGATGATACGTTCTGCGTATTCATAGTCGTCTTGCGTACCATTGAATTCGCCGGTCACCCATTCTCCGTCCAAATCCGGATTAGATTTTTCTTTTATGTATAAGGTATCATTATCCATTACGAATTCATTTTCACGTGCATCGTAACGGCGGTTATATTCATCTACGTCCCGTGTTCTGCCCTTGCGGTCCTGAACAACTACGGTAGTACCCGGTGAAGTATAGATGTTGGTCACCTGTTTCTTCGGTTCCTTCCGGACTGGAGTTTCTTTTTTCTCCTGTTTGTCTTTGGAAGGTACGAAGTAAAGGTCGTCATCAACGCTTTGTGCCATCAAGCCTATCGGGAGGCACAAGGCAAATAGCAAGAAGTAAACAATCTTTTTCATATCATCTCGGTTTATGTAATTACTTAAACTTATTCACGTTACAAAGATAAGGAAGAGATTTTTCGTCCGGGGGAGATTTTCCCCAAAGGATAATAGGGAAATCCCTATTTCTAACTATCTTTGCACATTATTTATTAGAAAAAGAAAACAACCATGAAGTATTTTGAGTTCACATTCCATACCAATCCTTGCACTGAAACAGTTAATGACGTACTGGCTGCCGTGCTCGGCGAAGTAGGATTCGAGAGTTTTGTTGAATGTGAAAGCGGGTTGACCGCCTATATCCAACAATCATTATATGACGAAACCGCTATTAAGATTGCAATCACCGAGTTCCCCCTGCCCGATACGGAAATCACATTTACCTATGCAGAAGCGGAAGACAAGGACTGGAACGAGGAATGGGAAAAGAATTTCTTCCAGCCGATTATCATTGGTGACCGTTGTGTGATTCACAGCACTTTCCATCAGGACGTACCTAAAGCGGAATATGATATTGTCATTAACCCGCAAATGGCTTTCGGAACAGGACATCACGAAACAACAAGCCTTATCATTGAGGAACTGCTGGATAGCGAGTTGAAAGATAAATCTCTGCTCGATATGGGGTGCGGCACTTCAATTCTCGCCATCCTTGCACGAATGAGAGGTGCGCGTCCGTGTACGGCTATCGACATTGACGAATGGTGTGTGCGAAACTCTATCGAAAACATTGAACTGAATCATGTAGATGATATTGCCGTTTTTCAAGGAGACGCTTCGTCCCTTACCGGGAAAGGTCCGTTTGATGTTATTATTGCCAATATCAACCGGAATATTCTGTTGAATGACATGAAACACTATGTTGCCTGTATGCATCCGGGGTCTGAATTGTATATGAGCGGATTCTATGTAGATGACATTACAGTTATTCGTGAGGAAGCGGAAAAGAACGGATTGACTTACGTTCATTACAAAGAGAAGAACCGTTGGGCAGAGGTGAAGTTTGTTTATAAAGCCTGATAGCTCTTTATCTGCTCCACAAAGACATAGACGGCTTATCATTAAAACAAGCCTGCAACTAATCGTTAAGATTCAAAAGACGAGATGCTCATCCCGTACAATACCGGATGCTCATCCCGTCATGCTCCAGATGCTCATCCGGTAATGTACGGGATGAGCATCTGGCATATGGTATCCTTTAATGAAAAAGAATATTACTTGAACTCCTTCTTCACCTGCTCACACCAATCCTTGATTTTCTTTTTCGCCTGTTCCGACTGATTATCCAAGTCAATAACCAATCCGCACCAATGATCGCCGCGCAATGCTTTGGAACGCTCGAAAGTATATCCTTCGGAAGAAGTGAAACCTACCAAGGTAGCCCCATCCCCTTCGAAAACTTCCGCCAGCAGTCCGATACCATCCGCAAAGTTTTCGGGATAACGTATCTGGTCGCCCAAACCGAAAACAGCCACTTTCTTTCCTTTTAAATCCATTGTACGAAGTTCCGGCAACAGTTCGTCCCAATAGGTGGGAAGTTCGCCGTCAAACCAGGTGGAAGCGCCGACTATAAAACAATTATAAGCGGCAAAATCATTCTCCCAGGCTTGTTCTATGGGTACTACTTCTATCTTACCTTCACCAAATTCCTGCTGAATCTTCTCTGCTACCCAACTCGTCTTTTCAGCCTTCGCTGCATAAAATAAACCTATCTTTTTCATAATCCATACTATTTTAATATTCTAATAATTTCCTGGCGGCTTCATAGATTTTAGCCTCATCCGGCAGAATCTCTTTTTCAAGAATCGGGTTAAAGCCGACAGGGGTAAATGTAGAACCTACACGTTGCACAGGCCCGTCCAAATAACGGAACATCTCTCCGCCAATCATTGCGGCAAGTTCCGCACCAAAGCCGGAGAATACTTTATCCTCATGGACAACCAACACTTTACTCGTCTTCTTCACCGACTCAAAGATAGCTTCCTTATCCAACGGAATCAAAGAACGAATGTCGATGACTTCCACTTTCCAGCCGCCCTCTTTCTCCAATCGTTCCGCTGCGTGCAGACAGAAATGGGTGGTATTGCCATACGTGATAATACTTAAATCTGTTCCTTCCCGACGGATACGCGCTTTACCGAAAGGTACTTCAAAGTCTTCCGGCACAACGGCAGCCGCTTCTACGGAGTTATACAATGCCTTCGGTTCGAGAAATAAAGTGAATCCTTTGGAGCGAATACTGGTACGGAGCAATCCGGCTGCATCATCCGCAAAGGAAGGACAGACGATACGTGCTCCCGGCAAAGTCGTCAAAGCGCCTTCTATATTTTGGGAATGATAAAGTCCGCCACCGATATAGCCGCCGGAAGCCAGACGCAAAGTGATGTTCGGAGCAAACTTACCATTGCTGCGCCAATACTCATGCGTACATTCTACATATTGCTCGACGGCAGGCCAAAAGTAATCGGCAAACTCCGCCCCTTCTATTACTACATGAATTTTAGGGTCAAAGCGACTCATTCCGTTGGCTGTACCTACAATATAATCTTCGGCTATCGGCGCACTGAATACACGGGAGTCACCAAACTCCTGCTGCATCCCCTTCGTCACATTAAATACACCGCCTTTTTCCTTATTCGCTACGTCCTGCCCCCAAATAAAAGTATCAGGATTGTGACGGAATTCGGATTTCAATGTTTCATTAATGGCGTTGACCATGAAGGTCTTTTCGCCTTCTGCCTCATGCGTACCGTCTTTGTACTTCTGTGGTTGATAAGGTTCGGGCATTACGAAATCGTAGATGCTTTTAGGGTCAGGGTCGGGAGCAGCCAAAGCCTTCCGGTTGGCAGCAGACAATTCTTTTTTGGCTGCCGCTTCTATTTGTTGCAGTTCTTCTTCAGTCAGACGCTTATAGCGAAGCAGCATCCGGCGGAATTTCATCAAAGGGTCAGCTTCCTTTACGTATTCCAGTTCGTTTTCATCCCGGTAAAGGGTATGCTTGTCGGAATTGGAATGAGAACCGATACGGACACAATTCGCCTGTACAATCACCGGATTACGGGTACTGATGGCATATTCGCGGGCTTCGGTCATGGCGTTCATCGAATCGAATACATCTTTTCCATTGCAATAGATGATTTTCAGGTTCTTGAAGCCGGAAAAGTTTTCCGCTACCTTGCGGTTGGCAGTCTGTTCCGATTTGGGAACAGAGATGCCGTAACCGTTATCCTGAATGACAAAAATCACCGGAAGACGTTCAAGGCTGGCACCATTGATAGCTTCATAGACAAAACCTTCGGATGTAGCCGATTCTCCGTGAGAAGTGATGGCAACTCCTTTATGTCCGTAATAGACCATCGCTCTGGCTACGCCTGCCGCATGAAGGTCATGTGTTCCCGTCGCGGAAGAAATGTTTTCGATGTGCCATTCCGGTTTGGCGAAATGGTTCGACATATGACGTCCGCCGCTTCCGGGGTCTGTCGCTTTGGAAATACCGTTCAGGATAATCTCTTCCGGAGTCATTCCGGCGGAGAGTACGGTCAGCATATCCCGGTAGTAGGGAAACAGGAAGTCTTCTCCGAGAGTAAAGACTTGCCCGACCGCCAGTTGGATACCATCATGCCCCGCATAGGGTGCATGGTAAGACCAACCTAAAGATTGCAACTGGTAAGATGGAGCCTTTTCGTCCAGGGCGCGTCCCAATGCCATCAGATGATACCACTTCTTCAGGGTTTCGACATCTGTATTTTTTATATCATACTTTTTCATGGTTAATGAAGTTCTTAATGAATGAAACAATCAGTTATCAGCCTTTCCAGTTTTCCAGATAATCGGCTATAAAATGCAGGAAGTTGCCGCCCAACATTCCGTCCACTACCCGATGGTCGTAAGACAGGGAAAGGTACATCTTATGACGGATAGCAATCGTATCTCCTTCAGGGGTTTCTATGACGGCAGGTTTCTTTTCGATATAGCCTACTCCCAAGATAGCCACCTGGGGCTGATTAATAATCGGCGTACCGAACAAACTCTTGAATGTACCGAAGTTGGTGATGGTAAATGTACCGCCGTCAATGTCGTCGGGCATTAGCTTGTTATCTCTCGCTTTCAGAGCCAGGGAATCAATGGCAACAGCCAGTCCGTTCAAATTCAGACGGTCGGCATCGTGTACCACAGGCACAATCAGATTTCCATCGTTCAAAGAGACAGCAATACCCACATTGATATGTTTCTTGAAAAGAATATTGTATCCGTCCACCGATACATTCACCTGCGGATAGGTTGCCAATGCTTTCGCTACGGCTTCCGTAATCACGGGCATATAAGTCAGCTTGACACCTTCACGACGGAAGAAAGCGTCTTTGTTCTTTTCGCGCCAGCGCACCAGACGGGTGACATCTACTTCTACCACATTAGTGACATGCGGAGATACTTTTTTAGACATGACCATATGATCGGCAATAATCCGGCGGACACGGTCCATCTCTTTCACTTCCACACCCGGCATAGTGACAGGAGCGGATGATTTGGACTCAACCGGAGCAGCCGGAGAAGATTTCGGGCTTACCGGTGCGGAAGCAGCAACCGATGGTTTGCTTGCAACCGGAGCAGCAACGGATGCTGACGGTTTGGAATCCCCACTGGCTCCTCTTTTCTTCTTGTCGATATAATCTTTTATATCCTTCTTGCTCAATCGTCCTTCGTAGCCGGTTCCCTGTATGGAGTCCAGTTCTTCTTTCGGAATCTTCGCTTCTCTTGCGAGTTGAATCACAACCGGCGAATACCAACGTTCTTCCTCGGCAACAACCGGTTTGGCAGCTTCTTGTTGAGCCGGAGACTGGCTTGCAGGAACTTCTTCTTTGACGGTTTCTTCATGGGCAGTTTCCCCTTCGGCAGTGCCTTCGCCATCCAAATCAATAATGGCTACAACAGTACCTACCGCAACGGTATCCCCTTCTTTATATAAAATCTCGACTACCTTTCCCGCTACCGGAGAAGGTATTTCGGCACTTACTTTAGCAGTATTTACTTCAAAAAGAACATCGTCTTCCTGAATCATATCACCCACTTTTACAGACCAGGAGACGATTGTCCCTTCGGTTATACTCTCGCCCAACTTGGGCATTTTTATTTCGAATCTTGACATAGACAGTAAATTTATTTATTCAACCTTGATATAATAGAACAATGGGCTGAAATAGAAAGTTTTATGTTAAGGTATTTTTAACCGGACGCTGATAAACATAACTTATATTTCAACGATTATATATCCACTCTTTCTGAATATACTTTTCTTTCCGAAGCTGATTAATAGCCACAATCTCTTCGCCACTGAATGAACTGACCCTTTGCGATTTGCTGAAATACTGAAAAGCATTTTCTTTAAAATCATCCACAGTCCCTACCGACAAGTGCTTACGAATATTGGTCACTTCACTCCGAACGGACGGAACGGCGTATACGGAAGACAAAGTTCCGTCATCAACTAACGGCTCCGGGTTCAATACCTTATTCAGCATCGTAAGATTGGTATCATACAGCAAAGTGCAATGATATAATACCCTGGCTTTATGTACACATTGTGCACTTCCTGATATTTTTATTCCATCCAGATAGATACCGAGTCGTTCATCCCCCTTTGCCATTACACCGATGGATGCCAAAAAGTCCAATGTCCGCTGAAGATAAGTGATAAACTCAGGCAGGCGCGGAGCCGTTTCGATAAAAGTCAGATTGACATTACCCAAATCATGATACACCGTTCCCCCACCCGAAAAACGGCGGGCAATATGTATCTGTTCCTGTTCCGCCCACTCCGTATCCACTTCCGACCGCAGACGCTGATGTTTACCTATCACTACAGAGGGAGTATCCTGCCAAAGCATAAAAACGTCATCGTTTCCTTGCTTCAACAAATACTCTTCTGCCGCCAAGTGAAAATAAATATCAGTATAAGGACTATATATACATCGAATCATAGATTGGCCGGGATAAAAATTAAAACATAATCTCGTGATAAATCTCTCCAACCGTAGGATGTGGGAATACGGTCTTTTGAAATTCTTCCACCGTATATCCTCTCTGAATGGCAATGCCGGCTATCACAATGAGTTCTGATGCAGGATTTCCCAACATATGGCAACCGATGATTTTTCCTTCTTCATCCTGAATCAGCTTGCAAAGTCCGTTGCCCTGTTCATTCTCCGCTACAAATCGTCCTGAATAAGCCATAGGCAATTTAGAGACACGATAAGGAAGTCCCAGTTTTATCAGTTCTTCTTCGGTCTTTCCGACTCCTGCAACTTCGGGATTGGTATAAACTACGCCCGGCACACAATTGTAATTCATATGGTCTTCGACTCCCAAAATGTGATTGATGGCAACTTCCGCTTCGCGGATCGCGGTATGCGCCAATAAGGAATATCCCGTAATATCTCCGCAAGCATATACATGGGGATGGGAAGTTTGTAGATATTCATCCACTTTCACTCCGTTCCGCAGGAGTTCAATGTTTAGTTTATCCAGTCCTACACCGGACAAATTTGCCTTACGGCCTACGCTAAGTAATATCTTTTCCGCTTCAATAGTAGAAGCTTTCCCGTCTTTCTCTATCACAACTCCATCAGGTTTCACTTCCACCACTTTCGTATTCAGGTAGAAAGTAACTCCCCGTTTGGCGTATTCGGTACGGAGCATACCACTCGTTTCCTTATCCATTGCTCCCAAAATCTCGGGCATCATTTCCACAACATGTACCTTTACGCCCATGCTGTTGAAGAAAGAGGCAAATTCCATCCCGATTACTCCGCCGCCAATGATAACTAGCGTTTGGGGAAGTTCCTTTATTTCCAATGCTTCTTTAGAAGTCCAGTAACTGACATCCGACAATCCCGGTATCGGGGGAATCACCGTATCTGAACCTGTACAGACCAGCAGATATCTGGCGAAGTAAGTCTCGCCGTCACAAGTGATGCGAATCAATCCGTCTTTCTCTCCTTCTATGAATGCTTCTTTCTCTACGATTGTCACCCCATAAGAGTTTACAGTCATCTTCACACCCCCTGTCAGCATTTTCACTGTCTTATCTTTACGGTTCATGATTTTGGATAAATCGAAAGAAGGAGATTCGGCGGAAACGCCATATTTGGAAGCAGTCTTTATGCTATCCAGTATTTTAGCAGAATATAACAAAGTTTTAGTAGGGATACATCCTTCGTTGAGACATACTCCACCTATTGCTTTCTTCTCGAAAAGAACGGCTTTCAATCCGTTTGCCCCTGCCCTTTCGGCGGCTGTATAACCGGCAGGGCCGCCGCCAATAATAGCTATATCAAAGTTCATAATCGTATTTTTTTTAAGTAATAATACGATTATAACAAATAAGAGAAGAGATAAGTTGTTTGGAAAGGAAATACCTGTTATTTAATTGTCAGCTTTCTCAGGTCTTCCAATGTGCCGTTAAATACATTCAGGTCTACGTCTTCCTTGATTCCGGGCACATTTCCTACATCCGTATGTTGCCAGAAGTCCCATTTGCCCTGATACCTCACGGAGTCAACATAGTAATGGGCAATCCAGTAAGGATATGCGTTGAAAATGGAATCGTCCAGATAACGTGTCTTAAATTTATAGGAGGTATAAAGAATCGGCTTCACCCCGTAATGAGATTCCACACGGTCGAGCCAGCGTTTGATGCCTTGCTGCAATTCTGTTTTTTCTTTTCGTCCGGTCACTTCCACATCAAGTACAGGGGGTAAATCGCCGGTATCCAACTTTACAGTACGGATAAAAAAGTCGGCTTGTTTCAAAGCGTCCGTACTCGGAATATAAAAATGATAGGCACCCCGGATAAATCCGTGATTACGGGCATTGGCAAAGTTAGCCGAGAAAGTAGTATCGCCATGGTCCCCGCCTTCCGTGGCCTTCATAAAGATGAAGTGCAAAGGAGTCACCGTTTCTTTGTTCTGCCGGAGTTTCGGCCAGTCTATTTTTCCTTGATAATGGGAAATATCAATTCCGTGAATATCATATCCTGCCGGAATACAGACGCCATATTCTTTTAAGCCGTGACAAGGTTTCCAACGGTAAGCATAAGGACGGATAAAGAAATAATAAAAAGCAATGGAGAAACAACCGACAATCATCACTGCCAGGATATTGCGAAGCCAAACAGGCATAATATGACTATGCTTCGCCTGTACCTTTTTCGGGGTACGGGGAGATTTGGAAGAAGAAGCCGTTCCTTTCTTTCGGGTAGTGGAAACAGTTTTTTTCTTCTGTACGGCAGACATCGGGTTGTTGCGTGGCGGCATTTACTTCAAATGATAAATATTTAGAGATAGGCACGGATTACACGGAATACACGGTTTATAAGAAATAGGATAACTAAAAACCGTGTTAATCCGCGTAATCCGTGCCTGAAAAAACTTTCATTGCAACTGTGGTATCACAACCGCTCTGAAGTATATTTATTTAGCTTGTTCCAGCTGCAAAGTCTTGGTTGCCTGGTCGCAAACTTCTGTAGGACCAAAGTACTGAATCGGACCCGGATATACATAATCCGTTTCAACAGCCCAACGGTCACGTTGTGCAGCGAATGCCTTGAAAGGAGCACCGTCCAGTTTCACCAATGCTTTCTGGATAACGGGTTTCATTTCACCGTGGCGACGTTCCATGTTCATCATCATTGTGATAGGCACACCACCTGCAATCCATTCGGCAGCAGGAGCAGTTGTGTTGCGTACAGAAGACATATAACCAGTCTTGCCGTTAGCAATCAACATAGAAGCTGTGTAACCCAAAGAGTAGCAGTAGTCAGCATCGAAGTTTGACGGAGCAGCGCAACGTCCTTCGTAACCGAAGAAGTGGTGCTGTGCAGCAAACTTACCTACATACTTGCCTTCTTCTTTCCATGTAGCCAACTTGGTAGCTACCATTTCAGACAACAGTTTTTCAGTTTCAATCAGTGATACCTGTACGTTTCCGTGCGGGTCACGATCCAACGTCAACTGACGGGCAACACCTTCCGGCAGACTTGCATAGATAGCAGAGTTTTCCGGAGAAAGTTTGCGGATGATATAATCACGTTGGTGAGACTTCTTGATTTGAGCGAATTCTTCCGCGTTAGCAGCCAGGAAGTCATTCAATTCAGCAATCAGGCGTTTCATAGCCGGGATGAATTCTACCAATCCTTCAGGAATCAACACTGTACCGAAGTTGTGTCCCTGTGCGGCACGGTCTGCTACCACTTTAGCGATGTATGTTACTACATCATCCAAAGACATATCTTTTGTTTCCACTTCTTCAGAGATGATACAAACGTTAGGCTGTACCTGCAAAGCACATTCCAGAGCGATGTGAGAAGCCGAACGACCCATCAATTTGATGAAGTGCCAGTATTTGCGTGCAGAGTTACAGTCACGTTGGATGTTACCGATTACTTCTGCGTAAGTCTTACAAGCTGTATCGAAACCGAAAGAAGTTTCAATCATATCGTTCTTCAAGTCACCGTCGATAGTCTTCGGGCAACCGATTACCTGTACACCATACTTCTTGGCAGCATAGTATTCAGCCAATACACAAGCATTTGTGTTGGAGTCATCACCACCAATGATAACCAATGCCTTGATGCCCAGTTCCTTGATGATTTCAAGACCTTTTTCGAATTGGCTTTCAGCTTCCAGTTTCGTACGTCCCGAACCGATGATGTCGAAACCGCCTGTATTACGATATTCGTCGATGATGTCAGCAGTCAGTTCCATATAGTTATGGTCTACCAGACCGCCAGGACCCAGGATGAAACCAAATAATTTGTTTTCCGGATTCAGTTTCTTGATACCGTCGAACAAACCGGAGATTACATTGTGTCCACCGGGAGCTTGTCCGCCTGAAAGGATTACACCCACATTCATAGCAGGAAGAGCAACAGCTTCACCGGCTTCGAATGTAATTAACGGCATTCCGTACGTGTTAGGGAATAATGCTTTGATAGCTTCCTGATCGGCAACGGACTGTGTAGCAGCACCCGCTACAGCTTTAACGGCTCCTGATGCCAATGCTTTCGGAAGTTTGGGCTGATAAGCAGCCCTTGCGATTTGCAATGCACTTTTAGTCATTTTCTTTAATTTTTTATTTAAAGGTGTTAGTAAGTTTCTTGTCAAACTTGAAAAGCGTTGCAAATTTCGCACTTTTTTCCGAATTATGAAAGTAGGCGGTGAACTTTTATTTCCGACACAAGAAATACAAAGCAGTTAATATTCCGCACATGTCATTAAATGCTAACAAAAGATATGGTACTTTATACTATCTATTTTTCTTCCACTATCCATTTCTCGATATTACGGGTTTCCGCACTGAAGTTTACGCCGATTTTAAAGAGTTTTCGTCCGTCCATTTCGAAAGGAAGGGCGTAATGCTTGTCGTTAATCTGCTGCAAAGCATCTTCCGCCGTACCGTTCAGTTTAAATTCCATTATATAGATGAACTTATCAGTCTGCAAGACAAGGTCGATGCGCCCGTCATTCGTGTTATATTCCACATTAACATAGAAACCGACCAGTTTGAAAACGATGAAAAGCACGTTTTCGTAATGCAATTCCTGGTCGCGGATCACTTCGTAAGTGGTATCCGCAAAGAAACTCTGCAAGCGACGAAAGAAAGAATTATAATCTCCCGATTCCACTTCACGGACAAACTTCTGAATCTCAAACGGGGACTCTACCTTATTTACATTCGCATAAAAAGGAAGCAGAAAACGAATAAAACCCTCTTCCACTTCACGGTTGGGAAAACCTAAACGATACATGCCAAAACGTTCATCATATCCCTTAATAGTGAGGTAGCCGCTCTGATAAATCACCGGAATGGGATTGGTGGATTCAGAGTCTATGCTGTTCAAGACCTGGGCATCGGTTTCTTCATGCGCCATCCGTTCCAGGTCATAATGATGTTTTTTCAGTAACTTCACTAAATAGGTAGGCGTACCCGTCTCAAACCAATAACTGCCGAACTCCTTACGTTTGAAAGCGTTAAGCAGACTAAACGGATTGTACATGCCGATTGAATTGTGCGTAAAGTGATAGCCGTCATAGCACTCTCTCAGTTCTTCACAAAGTTTGTCATACGTTATTCCTCGTGCTGCGGCAAATTCATGAAGTTCCGTTTCCAGATTTTCGTGAATTTCACGCTCGCTGACACCACATATTTCGATGTACTCATTCCACATTGAAATATCATCCAGATTATTCAAATCACTGAATACACTGACTTTGCCAAACTTTGTCACACCAGTGAGAAGGGCAAACTTGATACAACCGTCCTTAGTCTTCAAAGCTCCATAGAATGGTTTCAGGGTATTTCGGAATTGTTTCTGTAATTCCTCATTACCTATAGCTTGCAGCATAGGCTTGTCATATTCATCAACCAAAATAACTACCCGCTGTCCCGTCTTCTCGCAAGCACGCTGAATGATACCTGCAAAACGTAGAGAAAAAGAAGTCTCGGACGGACGGCTGCCGTATTGGCTTTCCCAATATTCCAGATTATCATTCAATATCTTATCCAAACTTTCCAGTGTATCATATTTCTCGATATTAAGATCCAGATGCAATATAGGATATTTAATCCAGTCCTTTTCCAACTTTTCTATTGCTAATCCTTCAAACAAGTCCTTTTTTCCTTGAAAGTAGGCTTCTAAGGTAGAGATGAGCAGACTCTTTCCGAAACGGCGCGGACGACTCAAGAAATAATAACTTCCCGTCTTGACCATTTGGTATATCAAGGCGGTTTTATCAATATAGAAATAACCGTCATTACGAATCTTTTCAAAATTCTGAATACCGATAGGATATATTTTATTGCTCATATTCGCTTCCTTTATAAATCAACATCTGTCTCGCAAAGATATATATTTTTAATAGAACTCTTTATCATGGCAAGTTAAAAGATTATTCTCCGCAATTTATATCCTACAATTTTCTCATAGAAACCTCACAGATTAATCGGTTAATATTCTACACATATCATTAAAAGCCAACAAGAGATATTATGTCATCAATTTTGATAATAAATAGCCATTATCCATAAAATCATCGTTGGGCAACGGCAAATTTACCGTTGGGCAACCGTGAATTCACCGTTGCCCAACGGCGATTTGGAAGGTTTCGGACGAATATGACAAAAAAAATGAGGGAAGCTTTCCAGTTTCCCTCATTCGTTTAGCTTAAAATAAATAAAAAAGATCAAACAGAAGGGTCCGGTGTTTCACCTTCGGAGCCACCACCCGGATTATCGGGTTTCCCTTTGTCTTCCCCTCCATCTTTCGACGTATTAGAGAAAGATTCTTTACTCACTCCACCCAGCATCTGCTGGAATTTGTTTCCCGGAGTAAAAACAATCTTTACTCTGGATATTGTGTCCGAGTCTACATCTTCTTCTTTATCCTGGCTTTTGGCTTGAATGGACGGACGGAATGAACCGAACTCTCCCAACTTCACCGAAAAGCCTTCTTCTAAAAAAGAAATCATAGTGTCTTGAACACCCTTTAATACAACATCTACTATGCCCCGATGCATCCCAGTACGCTGGTTTACTTCATCACAGAGTTTGTTGTAACCGATACTACCAATAACTACATTAGTAGCAACGTACTTTGACAACGGATTTTCCTTGTCGAATTGAAGTACGATTTTTCTTTTCCTATATTTAACGCTCATAGCGCATAATATATTAAATGAAATTGCTCACTTGCAACTCCGATGACAAAGATACGATAATATTTTGAGTCTCCAATAAAGACCTTACATTTTATTTGCTTCTTAGAAAAAATATGGCTATTTTTGCGAAGTGAAAGTATGTATAGCGATACATTTGTTTTTTTAAAGAAGTTATTGTAAGAAGCGTTGTGCTTCATTCTTGTTTTTGAAAACCTGAGAAATTTTCGCGACACACAAGAATGACATATGCGGTTCTCGCGCTAAACAGCGCGGGTCTGCTGTCTATTCATAAGTGTGTCGGGTTTTCTCAGGACCTTCAAAAACAATGAATAGCACGCAGTTCCGCGTTTTCTTTTTTTCACTAAAATCCTTATTGGAACTAGAGGATGAAAAAACAAAATTATGAGAACTATTATTACGACTATTTTATTGATTTTCACCGTTTTTGTAATGGCACAGAAGACTGACCTACAAAAAGAAAAAATAAAAGGGCATGTTATATCCATGACAGAAACATACTACAATTTCGCGTTTAAATTCGGAGAGTATATTAAGCAAGATATGGACAAATATAGTCGAACATTTTACGATGAAAATGGTAATATCTATAAAAAAACAGCAAATAAAATAGAAAAAAGAACTTTCTACGACAAAATAACCAATAAAGAGGATATTATACATTATATCTATGACAAAAGTCTTAAACTCAATACCATTATTATCCTAAGAGACAAAACTATCTTGGATAAAGAAACCCATATAGAAGAAATAGTCAAAGACACCCTACAACAAACAGAATATATTTATGATGCAAACGGAAAACTCATTGAGACAAACACCTATGATTATGACCTTAAGGATTCAAGCAAAAAAACATTATCTCAGAAAGTGAAATACTCTTACTCATTTGCTGAAAACACTATTGAAACTTATAACGGGAATGGTGAATTGTCCGCAAAAAAAATAATTACTCAAAATGGTAAGAAACATACTGAAAATGCAGGTGGAATACTCGTTGCAACAGAATACAATTCAATAGACCAACCTCTAAAATCAATATTATATTTAGGAACAAACAATGGTTCTGCAGCTTCACAAACGACCTATCAATATAATAAATATGGCGACATACTACAAAAGAATAGCGAAATTGGACTAACGATCAACCATAAGGATGAGCACCATATCACCACTGAAACATACAAATATATATACGATTCGCATCAAAATTGGATTTGTCGAAAGACATACAAAAAAAATGAAATGACAGAATGGATAGAACGAACATATACATATGCGAATACATCTGACGAACTAATAGAAGCACGGTTACTAAATATAAAACAAGAACAAATGGAAGCACAACAAAAGCATAATGACTATCATAAAAAAATTGAGCATGCAAGGCAGATACAGAAAGAAAAAGCTATCGCCCAACACTTGCAAGACTCCATCCGTCATGAAAAAGAAAAATTCTATGAACTAATAAAAACTGTACTCAAAAAGAACATTATGAGAATTTCAGCAGGAGGAGGATACAAACGCTATAAGACTTCAAACTGTATTCAAACTATTAAAAAAGTATTTGTAGAACAGCAAGCCGTTACTTTCACATTAAAAGATAATACAGAATTACCTCCCATCAAATTAGTTTCAAAAGAAGAAGTACCTACAGGTGGATTTATGGAACACTGTACTATTTCTTATTCTGCAGACAAAAACTTTATTTTATTACTTATAAACGGAAATGATTATCTGAATGAAGCCGGAGTTTTAATCCATCGCCTTCCCCACGATATGCATCAAGTTTACAACCTAAGCGATAAGGCAATATCCAGTTCGAAAAAAGAAAAGAATATAGATAAAATAAACAGAACAGCAACCAATGCGTTGAGGTTTATCAATAAATTGAGATAAAACTTAGACCATGATAAATAAATTATGTAACATGAAACACCTATCTTTACTTAAAAAATTATTTTTTACAGCTATTACTTGTATAAACATAATAGCATGCAGCAGCGATAACCATGAAATTGAGTCTGATATATTCGTTGAAGCAAATGTGGCACGAATCCACGTGACACAGGCCGGGACTTTATCTGAGTTAATGAATGGTTATGAAAAAAACAAGATAGAAGACTTAACATTATCCGGCTATTTGAACGGGAGTGACATCTTGTATTTGAAGGAGGAATTAAGCAAAACATTGCTGAAATTAAATTTATCAGATGCGAAAATCGTAGAAGGAGGTGAACCGTATGCAATGGTAACAGAAAAATATTATACGAAAAATGATGAAATCTCCGATTATTTTTTTTCTACCCATTCATACCCTAAATTACAAACCATCCATCTTCCTAAAGACTGCACACGTATAGGAAAGTATTCATTAGCTAGTCTTACTAATCTTTCTTTTGTAGAGCTACCTAATGCATTAGAAGAAATAGATAATGTAGCATTATATAACTGTTTAAGTCTGAAATCTGTAATTTTTCCTAGTTCTTTACTAAGTATTGGAGACTTTTGTTTTCAAAATTGCCAAGAGCTTGCCTCCATTCAATTTAATAATTCCTTGCAAAAAATAGGTATTCATGCATTCATAAATTGCAAGTCACTTACAAATGTAAACTTTCCCAAGTCATTAAGTTCGATAGGCCAGAGTGCATTCGACGGATGCTCCAACTTATCAACAATAACAATATCTGAAGGCATCACCGAAATACAATATGGCACCTTTAGAAATTGTGTCAATCTTTCATCAGTCAACTTGCCCACTTCACTTAATGCAATATCTATCTCAGCCTTTGAAGGATGCCTCAGTCTAAAAACTATAACTATTCCTCAAAACGTTAATAAAATAGAATATAATACATTTCAAGGTTGTAATAACTTACAGGAAATTCACCTAAAAGGAACAACCCCTCCTGATATTTCATATTGGTCAAATGACTATATGAGTCATTGTACACTATTTATACCAAAAGGTTCACTAGCTGCCTATAAAAAGACAAACTATTGGTCATTGTTTTATGACATCATTGAAGAATAAAAGTTGTTATTTTCTCAATCAATATAAACAAAGAACTATTTATTAACTATAAAACCATTAAAAGTATGAAATCAATGAAGAATTTATTTGTAATTGGATTAACTCTCGTAATTTGTGCCGGATTTACGGCTTGTGGTAATGATGATGATAAGCAAGAAGTAACATTGCCAACAATATTCGAAGGTAAAAGAATCACTCAATGCGAATCTACAGCCAACGGTTATAGAAATGCGTATAGCTACAGTAACGGAAAGCTCATCTCTTATAGTGAGTATGAGATTAGTAACAAAGAAACTATTGAAGATAAATATACCATCGATTATGAAAATAATCAAGTTCGAATTTCATGGAAAGACGGCAATGACAGTGAAATTTGCACATACTCCTTAAATGAAAACGGCTTTGCAACCTCTGCAATATTAGTCACTAAAGAAGATGAGGATGTATGGAATACGCATTATACTTTCGAATATGACGCAAATGGTTATCTAATCCAAATTACGGAAGGAAACGATGGAGAAGAACCGGAAATAATAGAAATAGAGCGAAATGACGGTGACGTACTATCATTCAGTTACGATGACAGTCAATATACATATACCTATACTTCAAATATAAACAAAGGCGGAATCCTTCCGGTTGATAACGGCTGGCTTAATATGGAAGCAGAACTTCATATTGCATATTATGCAGGAATCTTGGGTAAACCCACAAAACACCTGATTGCATCACAAAAAGATAAATTCGGCTACAGAAGCAATGAAGAAACCTATGAATATGAATTAGATGCTGATAAATACGTGAAATCCTGTACAATAACAGACAACAAAGGTGATGTTTCTTCCTATAATTATACTTTTAAATAAAATTTCCACTCTATAAATATATAATGCAGTGATACGAACTTTTCATACAAAAAGTTCATAACACTGCATTATTCATTCTCCAAAAAGCAGATCAAAAAATTGGCTAGAGTATCTTGAATATGAAACATTTCAATACTATCAAAACACTCTCATGAAATAAGTTGTCTGCCCTTATCCGTAAGTCTCAACTTCTGATTTCGATTATTCGGAACATTTGAAATACTATACTTCTAATCATTTTTCCAACCACCACCTAAAGCTTTATAAAGTTGCACGACAGTAATCAACTCGTCACGAATCGCATTGCTCAAACCAATCTGGGCATCGAAGTATCCACGCTGGGCATCCAGCACATCCAGATAATTGATAACGCCATTAATGTATTGAAGTTGCGCAAGATCCATGTAACTCTTCGCCGAACGTTCAAGGTTGGCTCGAAGCTCATATACCTCTTTTATCTTATTGAAATTTACAATTGCGTTGCGTGTTTCCTTAAAGGCTTGTAATACAGACTTCTCATAATTGTGTACTTCGGCTTCATAAGCCGCTTTCTTCGCTTTCAGTGCCGCACGATTCTTGCCCCAACCAAAGATAGGAGTCAACAGAGCTCCTTCCATAACGGCATAGGGAGATTTCAAGAGGCTGGACAGAGAAGTACTTTCCGTACCGAAACCACCGGTCAGTGCCAGGCGAGGGAACATATTCGTATAAGCCACTCCCACTTTCGCATTGGCGGCAATCAATTTCTGTTCTGCTTGGCGAACGTCGGGACGACGTTCCAACAAAGTGGACGGTAAGCCTACCGGCAGCATCTTCGGAGAATTGAACTCCTGAAGCAAACGGGAACGGGCTATCTTGTTAGGATACTCACCTGCAAGAAAAGCAATATCGTTTTCTTTCAGAGAGATTTTACGTTCCAAGTCCGGCACTAATGTTGCCGTACGCGCCAATTCCACTTGTGACTGACGGTAAGAAGTCTCTGAAGTCAATCCCCCGGCAAAACGGATACGCGCCAGGCGGACACCTTCTTCACGGGCTTTCAAAGTCTGTTTTACAATATCCAGTTCCGTATCCAAAGCCACCAGTTCATAATAAGCCTGTGCCACTTCCGCTACAATCGTCATCCTAAGTGCCCGTTGCGCTTCTATGGATTGCAGGTATTCGGCAACACTGGCGGAACGCGCCCAACGCAAGTTTCCCCAAAGGTCGAGTTCCCACGAAACCAGGAACTGGGCTTCGAACGTATCCGATCTCTTGAAAGCATCTCCCCCATGATTCTCCAGTTCACGTTCTGCGGTCACTTTCCCTTTAATGTCCGGTAGCAGTGCCGCGGTAGAGATTCGTTTCTGAGCAGCCATTTCCTGCACACGGGCGGCGGCTATCAGCATATCTTTATTATGATTCAATGCACGTTCTATCAAGCTTCGCAAAGTAGAATCCGTGTATATATCTTTCCAATCCTGGTCGCCGAAGCTGGCTGAATCCTGATGTTGCGCCAGACTATCGGGCAGATGAAGGTCGGGACGGACATAGCTTTTTCCTACCTTGCAGGAAGTCAAGACTCCTGCAAGCAATAAGACAGCAATATATAGTTTCTTTCGTTTCATTATTTCTTATGTCTTAAGATTTTCGACTTCGTCTTATATACCATCACAAAGAAGAACGGTACGAGAATGATACCGAATACAATGGCAAATATCATTCCGAAGAATACACCCGTACCAATTGCCTGCCGGCTTGCCGAACCGGGACCGCTTGCCAATACCATCGGAAGCATACCAAGAACGAACGCAAGGGATGTCATCAGAATCGGACGGAAACGCAACCGGGCTGCATAAATGGCCGACTGCACCAAATCTTCTCCCTTATCCACCTGTACCTTGGCAAACTCTACAATCAGAATCGCATTCTTGGCGGCAAGCCCTACCAACATTACCAATCCGATTTGGAAATAAATATCGTTTTCCAACCCGCAAATCCAAACTCCCAAATAGGCTCCCAAAGCGGCAACCGGCAAAGAAAGCAATACCGCGATAGGCACTGTCCAACTCTCATATTGTGCGGCAAGGAAAAGAAAAACAAACAGGAACACTAACGCCATCACCATACCTGTCTGACCGCCAGCCTGCTTTTCCTGATAAGAAAGTCCACTCCATTCCAAACCGATATTATCGGGAAGATGGTCACGGGCAATCTGCTCCATTATCTCCATAGCCTGTCCGGAACTGTATCCTTGCGCAGCTGCTCCGCGAATGACGGCTGCAGTAAACATATTAAAACGCTTGATACTGCCCGGTCCTGTGGTATAGGACGCGTTTCCTAAAGAAGTCAGCGGCACCATAGCTCCATTGGACGCCTTCACAAAAAATAAATTGATATTATCCTTATGTTCACGATAAGGAGCTTCCGCCTGGATATATACCTTATATATACGGTTGAACATATTAAAGTCATTCACGTACACCGAACCGGTATAGGCTTTCATTGTAGAAAACACATCGGCCAAAGGTACACCCAGCATCTTCACTTTGTCACGGTCTACATCAAAGTAGAGTTGCGGTATCTCCGATTGCAGGGAAGAGGACAAACCTGCCAGTTCCTTGCGCTTGGACGCGTAATACATCAATGTATCCGCCGCATCCACCAAATTATCAAAAGTTGCTTCGCCACGGGCTTCCAACTGCATTTCAAAACCACCCGAGCTACCCAATCCCGGTATTACCGGCGGAGTGGAAAGATAAACTTTACATTCCGGGTATTCCCTGAGGTGCTTTTCCACCGTATCCATTATCTTTTCAATACTGGTGTTCTTGCGTTCTTCCCAAGGCTTGAGAATAACCGTCAGTTCGGCACGTCCCTGGTTGCTTCCTACACGCGGGCTGCTTCCCGTCACATTCTGTATATATTCGATATATGGATTCTTTTCCAAGTAAGCAATGGCACGTTCTGTTACGATGCGCGTACGTTCCAAAGTAGCTCCCTCAGGCAATTCGAGTTCAATCTTGAAATATCCCTGGTCTTCTACCGGCAGAAAACTGGTCGGAATAAAACGGTGAATCAGCAAAATCGCAATCAATACCATTCCGAAAGCACTCAATACCCGACGTGGATGTTTGATAGTACGGGTTACGGCAGCTACATATTTATTGCTGCCAATGCCCAGCCATTCATTGATTTTCCTGAAAACAATATTTTTCTTTTTTCCACTATCCGGCTTTAATATCAGAGAACACATGACAGGACTAAGTGTCAACGCCACCACCGTAGAGATAAGCACGGACACCACAATCGTCACCGTAAACTGACGGTATAGCTGTCCCGTTATTCCACTCAGAAAACTAACCGGAACAAATACTGCCGCCAAAACCAGCGAAGTGGCAATCAATGCACTTGACAGCCCGGTCATTGCTTTCTTTGTGGCTTCGTAAGGGCTCAACTTTTCCGTTTCCATAATATGCTCCACGCCTTCCACTACCACAATCGCATCATCAACAACGATACCGATGGCAAGGATTAATCCGAGCAATGTCAGGATATTCAGTGAGAAACCGAAAATCAG
Source organism: Bacteroides faecium (assembly GCF_012113595.1). Taxonomy (NCBI): domain Bacteria; kingdom Pseudomonadati; phylum Bacteroidota; class Bacteroidia; order Bacteroidales; family Bacteroidaceae; genus Bacteroides; species Bacteroides faecium. Next base: position 4,176,593 of record NZ_CP050831.1, on the reverse strand, counting down.
CATAAACCCGAAAGTGCCAATTAATGAAATAGGTACTGCCACTACCGGAATCAGCGTTGCACGCCAACTCTGTAAGGACAGATAAACAACAAGCACCACCAATGCCAATGCTTCAAACAACGTCTTATATACTTCATGAATTGATTCGGAAATATAAGTCGTCATATCAAACGGAATCTCATAGCTTAATCCTTCGGGAAAGTTTTTGCTAATCTCATTCATCGCTTCTTTCACTCTCCCGGCAACTTCCATAGCATTGGCGCCCGGCAACATATAAATGCCAAGTATAGCGGCATTTTCACCGTTGATACCACTCTCCGTATTATAAGAAGAAGCTTCCAGTGATACACGCGCCACATCTTTCAATCGGATGATGGAACCGTTCGCATTGGCACGCACCACAATATCTTCAAACTGTCCGACTGTGGAAAGACGTCCCTGTGTCGTAATAGGAATCGTAATATCCAATCCCTGCACCGGTTGTTGTCCGAGCACACCTGCCGCCGATTCACGGTTCTGGTCTTTCAATGCATTCTGCAAATCCTGTACGGTCAGTCCGAAATTTGCCAGTTTATCGGGTTGTGCCCATATCTGCATCGCATAGTAACGGCTACCGATATTCGAGACACGCCCTACTCCCGGAATACGACGAATCACATCGAGCACGTTGATTGTAGCAAAGTTACTCAAATAAATTTCGTCGAACTTCGGGTCGGTAGAAGTCAGACAGAGAGTCATCAACTGACTGGGAGCCTGCTTTTCTACTGAAATACCATTCTGAATCACTTCCGCCGGCAAACGGGATTCCGCCAACTTCACACGGTTCTGAATCTCAACAGCCGCCAAATCCGGATCGGCAGAAACATCGAACGTAACCGTTGCCGAAAAACCACCGGAGTTGGAACTGGTCGATTCCATATAAAGCATCCCCGGCGTACCGTTAATTTCCTGCTCAATCGGGGTGGCTACCGCTTGTGACACGGTAAGCGCACTCGCGCCGGGGTAGGATGCGCTGATTTTCACCACCGGGGGCGTAATCTGCGGATATTGATCCACCGGAAGCATTGTCAGACCGATAATGCCAACAATTACAATCACGATGGAGATTACAGCCGAAAAGACCGGCCTGTCTATAAAAAAAGTAACTTTCATCGTCTATTCTCCTTTCGCGTTATCCTTCATTCCGGTAGTACTGTCTTCTACCCCAACTACTTCATTTTTTGTCGTTACTATACTATCTCCGGCTTCTACATCCGGCTGGCTTACCCGTACTTTCATCCCCGGAGTCAATTTATGGAAGCCTTCTACAACAACCATTTCTCCTTCTGCCAGTCCTCTTTCCACCACTACATTATTCCCTACTTCAGGTCCCAATTCGATAAAACGTTTTTCTGCCGTATTATCCTTACGCATAGTATAAATATAAGCTCCACCCTTTTCGATGGTAACCGCTTTCATAGGAACAACAAGCGCACCCTCACGGACATCCAACAGTAATTTCACTTTCGTAAACTGTCCGGGCAATAATACTTGTTTCGGATTAGGCATTTCCGCACGAACGGAGAAAGTACCGGTCTGCGGGTCGACCTGCGGCTCGGCAAAGTCTACATAACCTTTATATGGATAAACGGTGTTATCAGCCAATGTAATAGTAATATTCGGCTGCCAGGAACGGGTGGAATCCTGCTGTCCCAAATTAATGTTTCTTTCCTTACTCTTTAGATAATCAAGTGCCGTCATATTAAAGTCTACCAGCACCGTATCACTCTTCACAATGGTAGCAAGCAATGATTTTCCGCCGGGACCGACCAATGTACCCAAGTCCACATTTCTTTCACTGATATGTCCGGCCAGGGGCGAACGAACAATGGTATACCCCAATTCAAGTTCCGCCTGTGCCAAGTCTGCTTCACTCATCGCTACGGTTGCTTCCGCACTCTCATAGGCAGCTTCCGCATTATCCAAGTCCAACTGGCTCGCAGCGTTCTGTTCAAACAAAGGACGGATACGTTTCAAGTCACGGTCCGCTTTCAAAGCCTGCGCCTCGTCTTTTTTCAACTGGGCTCTGGCTTTATCTGCTTTGGCACGATACTGGTCCTGGTTAATCACAAATAAGACCTGGTTCTTATTTACATACGTACCTTCGGCAAAAAGCATATTCTCCAGATAGCCTTCCACACGGGCACGTACTTCGACGAACTGCTGGGCGCGGATACGTCCCACATATTCCCCATATATTTCTACATCGTCTTTCACTACCGGTTCAACAATGACTGTCGGCATCTCCGGCTCAGCCTTCTGAGGTCGGGTCAGTATCCAATACACGCCCAACACAACTACCACACAGATAATAGCAGCAATGGTTCTCTTTCTCCTCAGTTTCAACTCATGTTTCGAAAAGAATAATCTCATATCGAATCTTATTATTAAATTTAACTTATGTTTGTTCTATACTCCTTTTTATGCAATTCTCATGCCAAAACTCCTTATTCTACCTATTTACTGGCGTTCAGCCTTTTATATTCCGTCATACCGGATGTATAAATGTGGAATTTGCCGGGTGATGTGTAGAAATAATCCACAATTCCGACTTTTGGAACATTTTTTTTAATTCGCATTTCAACAACTAAACAAATTATGCCCTACATTTGTATTATAATAAAAACAACAACACTAGACCATGTCCTAATGAAAAAACAAATCTTTTCAACATTAGTTTTGTCAATCTGCATCTTATTGCCTTTTTCTTTGCATTCACAGGAGCAACGCAAAAAGGTGGGAGTAGTTTTGAGCGGTGGCGGCGCCAAAGGAATGGCGCACATCAAAGCATTGAAAGTGATTGAGGAAGCTGGAATCCCTATTGACTACATAGCCGGAACCAGTATGGGTGCTATCGTGGGCGGTCTTTACGCCATCGGCTACACGCCGGAACAACTGGACAGTATGGTACGGAAACAGAACTGGACATTCCTGCTCAGTGACCGTGTCAAACGAAGCACGATGTCATTGACCGACCGTGAACGTTCCGAGAAGTACGTCATCTCCGTACCTTTTACCAAAACTCCCAAAGACGCAGTTGCAGGGGGAATTATGAAAGGGCAGAATCTTGCGAATTTATTCTCGGACCTGACGATGGGGTATCATGATTCTATCGACTTCAATAAACTTCCCATTCCCTTTGCTTGTGTAGCGGCTGATATCGTAAACGGAGATCAGATTGTATTCCGGGACGGGATACTTTCTACCGCCATGCGTGCCAGTATGGCTATTCCCGGCGCATTCACCCCGGTACGGCAAGATAGCATGGTATTGGTGGACGGTGGCATTGTCAATAATTATCCGGCCGATGTAGTAAAGGCAATGGGAGCTGATATTATTATCGGGGTTGATGTGCAAAATGCTTTGAAAACAGCAGATAAACTAAATAGCGTTCCCGATATTCTAGGACAGATTGTAGATATTACCTGCCAGACGAACCATGAAAAGAATGTAGACCTCACAGATACTTACATCCGTGTGAATGTGGAAGGCTATTCTTCCGCCAGTTTCACTCCTGCCGCCATCGATAGCTTGATGCGAAGAGGTGAAGAAGCGGCAAGGGAACAATGGAATTCCCTGCTTGCCTTGAAAAAGAAAATAGGGATAACGGATGATTATAAACCCAAACAACATGGGCCCTACTCTTCTCTTTCTAATGTACGCACTGTCTATGTAACGGACATTTCCTTCACCGGTGTGGAAGTCGACGACAAGAAATGGTTGATGAAGAAGTGTAATTTGAAAGAAAACAGCGACATCTCCACCCAACAGATAGAACAAGCCTTGTTCCAGTTACGCGGAAGCCAGTCTTATTCCAGTGCCAGCTATACATTGACCGAGACTCCCGAAGGCTACCACCTTAACTTTCTGTTGCAGGCGAAATATGAAAAAAGAATCAATTTGGGGATTCGTTTCGATTCGGAAGAAATCGCGTCTCTACTGCTCAATGCAACGGCAGACCTCAAAACCCATATTCCGTCCCGCCTGTCCCTTACCGGACGATTGGGTAAACGGTATGCCGCCCGTATAGATTATACGCTCGAACCGATGCAACAGCGCAATTTTAACTTCTCGTACATGTTCCAATACAATGATATCAACATATACGAGGAAGGCGACCGTGCCTATAATACTACTTATAAGTATCATTTAGCCGAATTTGGTTTCTCCGACGTATGGTACAAGAATTTCCGCTTCGGGCTCGGACTCCGTTTCGAGTATTACAAATACAAGGATTTCCTGTTCAAGAAACCGGAATTTATTGGTTTGGACGTAGAATCCGAGCATTTTCTGAGTTACTTTGCGCAAGTGCAGTATAATACTTACGACAAGGGATATTTCCCCGCCAAGGGAAGTGACTTCAAAGCCGCCTACTCACTCTATACGGATAACATGGCACAATACAACGAACATGCCCCGTTTTCAGCATTGAGCGCTTCGTGGGCAAGTGTCATTCCCATCACCCGTCGTTTTTCCGTCATTCCTTCCATTTACGGACGTATCTTGATTGGAAAAGGATTTCCATATCCTTTACAAAATGCGATTGGTGGCGAAGTACCCGGTTTCTATATTCCACAGCAATTGCCATTTGCAGGAGTCAATAATCTGGAGTTGATGGACAACACTCTCATGATTGCGTCCGTAAAATTCAGACAGCGCATGGGTTCTATTCATTACCTCACCCTGACAGGGAATTATGGACTAACGGAAAGCAATTTCTTTGAGATTTTGAAAGGTAAACAATTATTCGGTATCAGCGCAGGCTATGGAATGGACAGCATCTTCGGACCGCTGGAAATATCATTGGGATATTCCAATCAGACGGATAAGGGGAGTTGCTTTGTGAATTTGGGATATTATTTCTAAAGTAACACTGCGTTGTCATTCAAGACAAAAGAGGAAACCGCTTCACAGCGACTTCCTCCTTCTATACTCTATATGAACATGCCCCAAAGGGTTTATTAGTGAAGGGGCATGTTCAAAAGGGTTTTATCTTAAAAATTAAATCTTAAAAACTTATCGTACCTAGATTAGTCCGACAGACAGTATCTAAAATTATATCAACGATCTTCACAGACAGTTGATATTTTGGGAAATATGCATCAAAATAAAATCTGATGCACGGGCCAAATTAGGAATGATGTACCTCTGTATACTTTCCTAATCAGCGTAAAGCAGGGATTCATTGCTACAAATGAATTTAGGGCCCTGCTTATCTCCAATTAGATTTTAAATACTACCTCCCTTACCTCCGCTATGTGTCGGATTATAAGTTACTGTTTTATATTGTTGGTCAGTACCTGTATAGCGTTTAGCGGAGATAGATATTGTTTTTGTCTGCCCGTTATATATAACTTTTGTCGTCAATGTAGTCGTACGGGTCTTAGCGTAACAAGTATAATTCATCTCGGTGTAACCATTTACATTTACTGTATTATATGTACGTTCAGTTGTAACAATTCCGGATGTTGAGCCCATTAATGAGTACATACGAGTTTTTAGGTAAGCAGCCATTGCGTTAACAGTTGCTTCCGGAGCGTCACTTCCTAATGCGTTCTTTATAATCTGGGCAATATCACCGACATAGTCCCAACCAGCCTTTTCTGTATATTTCAAGACGATGCCTGTCACGGCTTTTGCATTCTCGCTATTATCACGGCTTGCCTGTCCTAGAGCTTCATCTTTCTGAATTACTTCTTTTTCAATCTTACTATTCACGATATTTTCTATTGCATAGGCAGAGAAGTGTGTAACAGGAGCCTTATAATTGTTATTATCATCCAAAGAAACCTCTACTTTTTTATTATCTTCCTGTCTTTCTACTTCCCATTTTCCAGATTCTGGATTCAGATAAGTAAGTTGCATATAATCGTCAGGAAAAGCTATGCCCGGAATAGGATTAGGAATAGAAATAATAACAGGATTTTCTTTTTCAAACTGCAAGCCATCAGGTTTAAATTGCGCAGCAGCCAAAGGAATCCCCTTATCTACACTCTCTTCTTTAGCTGGTTCAACTTCGGTAACAACTTCTTGGGGAGCAGGAACAAATGTAGTTACACTAATTTCTACTTTGCCATCATCCACAATTCCACTTACAGTCTGGTTTTCTTCTTTAATGGCACCTTTGGGGATCTCCATTTCCACTTTTGCAAGAGGTATATCCTCAACAACGTTCTCCGGTTCAACCTTTCCAAAATCTTCTGTTTTTGTAGGAATAGCCTCATTCGACGCACTAGAATCTTCTATCTTAACTGGTTCGTCCATTTCGTCCAATTTCACTTCTGTTTTCTGGCTCTCTTCTGTCAAAGCGAAAGCCACTGTCAGCACACTACGATTTTCCGCATTATCAGCTATTGTCACAGAAGTTTTCTGAGAGAGATAACCGTTAGGAGCAACAGACACTTCATAAGTTCCCACGTTACTTTCCGTTACAGAGAACTTACCATCCGCATCCGTCGTGCAATTCTTATCACCGACTTTGACTGTCACCCCATTCTTTCCTACCCCTTTTGAAGTTACAGTACCCATGATGTAATACTCCACCACCGGTTTCGGAGTTTCAATTACTTCTCCTTCTTCCGGTTTGGGATCGTCATCATCGTCGTGACAAGCAATCGTACCAAAAGATAACATGCCAAAGGCTATCGCCAAGGCGCTTACATACAACCATTTTACACTTTTCATAATGTTTCAATTTTGTTTAAAATACAAGTTCATTTATCAATCATGTTTCATTTCTCACTCGTTCTAATCAAATAATAACGGATATAATCCGGCTGCCAAAAACGTGAATTCCCGGCAGACTTAGGTTCGGTATTATAGCTTTCACCCAACGAACGGTGGGCATATTCATTTCCACTACGCATATCGTACTGAAAAGCAAAATACTCGGGGAGCATCACCCGCAACGCATGACGCTTGCGTTTCTTTCCCGGCAATGGAATAGAGAAGTTAAAACCGGCATTCTTTGCTCCATCCGTATACATACCATATATACCTACAATATATTCACCGAAATAACGTGAAAGCGTTCCACATATTCCATAATCCCCATAAATAAAACGGGCTCCTTCCACTCTTAGCTGCGTATTCACTTCCGGCACATAATACCCTACACTAAGCCGTCCGTTAACTCTTTTCCACTTACTCATCTTCCAGTCGCTACCATAGAAATGCGAAGAGCCCGTAATTCCTCCTTCACCTTCCACCGTCCAACGACCATTCGATGAAAAATAGCCGACTCCCGCAGCAAGTCCCATGCGATCATCCGAAAAATTACCACCGGTAAGATGTCCTTTCCAATGGTCAGCCAGTCGGAAGTCCTGGCGTAAAGTCATGAATCCCAAACGAACACAATCCCACTTTCCGTCTTCATTATTCACAATAGGCAGGCAGACTTGCATCCGTAGTGAAGCTCCCTTCCACAATTGCATCTCCAGGGCGGGTTGTAAGTCAAGAGCTGCCTTATACAATTTATAAGTTACATTATTGACCAGCATCACACCGGGATATAACACCAAATCCACTTTGCCGAAAGTACTGTCTTCCCGTTTCGCACCTTTCAAGTGATGCATGGCAGTTCCGGTAGAGGTTGTCATTCCCATATCACGATACACTTCATCCAACGTACATTCACCGGACTGATACTTTTCAATCAGTTCTGCAGGAAGAGTTATGCATAATTGAGGGATTGCATTATCCAATATAACCAACTGCAAAGTCTGTACTTCCGGCATGACAATCAAATGACGTATGGCAATACCGATTCCATTATAAGCTCCTCTATATACAGAAGTCTCAAAAGCCGCAGTTATCGTGTCACTTTTCTCTACAACAGAGATATTCTCCATCTCCAGTTCCTTCAAAGCTCCGGTCACACGGACGGACTGCGCATGTAATGAAATCCCTCCACAGAGAAAAATACATATTATGCCAACTATTCTTTTCATCTTCATTTAATGTATTAATGTACATTCATACCGTAAACCGGCAGACACGCATGTAAATTCGCGGGTAAACACATTGACGGACAAATGTTTCCAAAAGCGCATAGTGGCACCGATGTTCCAACCATGCGTATCATATTCCGCCATGAATTTCAGTTCCCTGCAAAAAGAGGGAGTATAACGAATTCCTCCGAAAGGCCCTTCATTATATACAGGCTTGTCGCCTTGATGAAAATACCAACCTGCCGTAACCGCCAGTTGATGTCCCGAACGAAATCTGATTGTTTTAGTAAGTACACCGTAATAAGCTCCCCAATACGGAGTTGCTCCTTCAGTCAGAAGATCATCCGCGCCTACCACAACAGCCGGAATGTAACGGCTTTCCTTTATCGGGCGGATACGGATAGTATTGGAGCGGTCTTGATTGTGATAACCTGTTCTCCCCGTAGCAGTTGTCATTTTGAGTAATGTCATCCGATAAGTAAATTCTATAAAAGAGAACAAGGTCATATCCACGAAGTAATTCATAGTGGGAAAGCTGAAAACGGAAGGAGTTACCTGTTCGGGAAGAAAGTTTGCTCCTCCCATAAATGTACCGGTTTCCTGCATCTCGGCAGTGGGTATCATCAATTGTCCCGTTGTTCCCAAGGAATATTGTGCACGAGCCAAACTGGTCGTCAGAATGAAAATCAGAAGTAGAATAATGCCTTTTAATAAGATAAGAGGCTTATCTTTGAAAACCGCTTTAGTTTGTTCCATTGTTATTTGTATGTTGTTCCCCAATAGAGATTTACCAGATAACCGATTAATCTACTATTTTTACTATTCTATTTTCTGTTACTTCTTAGGTAACAGAATACACACAATCGAAACCAACCGGAATGAAAATAAAGAAAAACATCGACAAATGTAGAGGAAAAGGTTTTCAGACCTTAGTGAAGGCAGAGATTCTTTTAAATTTAAAGCTAAGGAATGGCAGGGCATGAAGATTAGTTTATTTCATGTTCATATATTTTTTTGCCCTATGTTTCAGATAAAACGAAAAAAAATGGAAGAATATTTGTTTGCTATTTCTTTTTTTATCTATCTTTGCGCCAGATTAATTTCTGTTACCTAAGAAGTAACAGACATATTTTATCATTGGTTACTAACACTTTACATTTTTACCATCTACCTACATAGCAATTTTTGACGTAAGATAAATTCATTTTGTTTATTTCTGTACGTTCTTGCAAATTGAAGCCTTTCAGATAGATTTGTGTTGTTTTTATAGATTTATGACCTAACGATTCACTTATCATTTCAATAGGCACTCCGCGATATTTGGCAGTTGTTGCCCAAGAGTGACGAAATGTATAAGAGGACACGGGAGAGTTCAGATGAAGCGCCCTTGCCAAATCCTTCAAGCGGTTATTAAACTTTCGAAGTGCAGACTGATATTCCCGATAGGTCCTTTCATCTTTCCGTTTCTTGTCGCCGGACAGAATATCAAATAGATAATCGGGACAGCCGGAAAGCGCCACATGATTATTTCGAAGTTGATTAATCATCTCTTTCGCAGTATCGAGCACTTCCACACTCATAGGAGTTTTGGTCTTGATACGATTATACCGTAGCACATTCCTGTCTAAAGAAGATTTTTCCAAATGAGCCAAATCAGCAAATGACATTCCACAAAACTGAAACATCAAAGCAGCGACAACTTGTGTATGCCGTAAACGTTCTGATTTGGGATCCTCATACAAAAGCCTGTGTAGCTCGGCAACGGGTAAGGCTTTCTTTTGCCGAATATCTACTCCAGTATAGACTTCACGAAACAACCGGTGCACATAAGGCGCACTTCCCGATTCCACACCCTTATTATAAATGCTGCGAAGCATGCGCATATACGTAGAAACCGTATTAGGCTTCAAGCCACATTCATAAAGATACTGCCCGTAGCAACGTAAACGCTCCCGGGTTATTTGGCTGAACGATACATTCAGTGTACCGCAAAACGTAGTGAACGATAACAGTGCATTCTTGTAGACATGCGCCGTAGAATAGCGTCCTTCTTTCTTTAAACACTCGATGTACATCTCCGCACATCGTCTAAATCCATTTTTGCTCATCTTTTGCATCTCAAATTATTTTATATTATACATTATAAGAGAAAGAACAAAAATAAGCCACTTTATGATTTTAACGGCTATAAAAATAAAAAAGTAAAAGAATTCTCAGTACTACAGCGATAAATACCTTGTACTTGTCTTTCGCAACTCTCCTATATCATTTGGCTAAATGCAGTACTTGTCACCAACAAGTCTCCTATATGTTTTTTCCTATTCAAGTACCTGTTTTTACCCCTCCGAATATATAATACAAAAGTCGCTTTCAGGTCTGGTTTGAGCGTTGAAACGACTTAATAGAAGGCGATTCGGCTGAAAGCACACCCTGAAAGGGAGTCATTTCGCCTTCAGCCATCTTTTTTGTAGGCACGTACTCACTCATGTGCCGGCAAAGCTTTGCTAACACGTAGGCAGAACTTTACTAAGCAGCCGGCAAAAGGCTGCCCACACGTGGACTGGCATTCGCTAATGCCCGGGCGTAATATAGCCGAAGAGTGTATATGGAAACAAAAAGAAAACAGAGGCTCTATTTGTGTAAAACAGAGGCTCTGTTTCAGTCGAACAGACCCTCTGTTTGGAGTAAACAAAGGCTCTAAAAAACAGGCTGAAAGCTATCCTTTTCATTTTAAAGGCGGTTTCAGCCAAATCGTTCGATGAAATGGAGCATTTTGAAAGAAACTGAAGGCTGAAAGCGGTTTCATGAACTTATTATTAGTCCGTATAATATAGCCCATCAATAGAGTTAATCTAAATTAGATTTATATATTAAAGCAGTTATGTATTAGAATTAAAAAAGGGTTGTCCTTCACCCGCTATCTCCTATCAAATTAGGGATACAGCAAGAAGATGCAGGCTTGAATAATGTTTTTTTCGATTATTTATTCGCCTGAATCAAAGAAAGTGCCTATCTTTACCGCAAGTATTTTTATTATTCACCATTAAATATAAAGATTATGGCAAGTAGAAGAGAACTCAAAAAGAACGTAAACTATATCGCAGGAGAATTATTCACCGAGTGTTTAATCAACACCATGTTTATCCCTGGAACTGACAAGGCTAAAGCTGATGAGTTGATGGCTGAAGTACTGAAGATGCAGGATGAATTTGTAACCCGTATCAGCCATACGGAACCGGGCAATGTGAAAGGTTTTTATAAGAAATTCCGTGCAGACTTTAATGCAAAGGTAAACGAGATTATTGAAGCTATAGGAAAATTGAACTAAAAAAAGAATGAAGAAAGCAATTTATAGCTTTATCTATTACCGCCTGTTAGGGTGGAAGACAAACGTTACGGTACCTAATTATGATAAATGCGTGATATGTGCCGCTCCACACACAACGAACTTTGACTTATTTATTGGAAAACTGTTTTACGGCTCTTTAGGCCGCAAGACAAGTTTCATGATGAAAAAAGAATGGTTTTTCTTTCCGCTCGGATTGTTTTTCAGAGCAGTGGGCGGGATTCCTGTAGATCGTAGCCGGAAGACTTCGTTAGTCGACCAGATGGTCCGCCATTTTGCCGAGTGCAAAAAGTTCCACCTGGCTATCACTCCCGAAGGAACCCGCAAAGCGAATCCAAATTGGAAGAAAGGTTTTTATTTTATCGCCCAGAAGGCTCAGGTCCCTATTGTTCTAATCGGTATTGATTACAGCAAAAAGACAATCTCGGCAACAAAAGCTATCATGCCGTCGGGAGATATCAGCAAGGATATGAGAGAAATCAAACTTTATTTCAAGGATTTCAAAGGAAAACATCCTGAGAATTTTGCTCTTGGCGAACTTTAAATATTAAGTATAGAGGTATTCAATTATGGAGTCTATCCGTATTTCCATAGTACAAACCGATATCGTTTGGGAAAATAAACAAGAAAATCTCCGTTTGCTCCACGAAAAGCTGCAAAGCCTCCGTGGAACAACGGAGATTGTTGTTTTACCGGAGATGTTCTCTACCGGATTCAGTATGCAGAGCAAAATGTTGGCAGAATCAAGCTCCGGCGAGACAATCACAGTTCTCAAGCAATGGGCTTCACGATTTCAACTGGCTATCTGCGGAAGTTATATAGCGGCAGAAAACGGACAGTTTTATAACCGCGCCTTCTTTCTGACTCCCGAAGGAGAAGAATTCTATTATGACAAACGACATCTGTTCCGCATGGGACGGGAAGCAGAGCATTTTTCAGCCGGTGACAAACGGCTTATTATCCCCTACCACGGATGGAATATCTGCCTGCTCGTCTGCTATGACCTTCGTTTCCCGGTATGGAGCCGGAATGTAAACAACGAATATGACCTATTAATATATGTAGCAAACTGGCCCATTCCCCGCCGCCTGGCATGGGATACCCTGCTGCGTGCGCGTGCGCTCGAGAATCAATGCTATGTATGCGGTGTGAACAGAACAGGAACCGACGGATATCACTTGGAATATAACGGCGGCAGCAAAGTTTACTCGGCTTATGGCGAAGAAGTAGCTTCTCTGCCCGACGGACAAGAGGGAATAGCTACGACAACGCTCAATCTGGCTTCTCTCAACCAATTCAGAGAAAAGTTTCCGGTATGGAAAGATGCCGACGAATTTCATCTATAGGATACGCTACAAAACAAATGTTAAAAACGGATTGAAACGACAACAATACCTAGAAGTAGGTAGTTAATAATATAGACTTCTTTTGTATCTTTGTCGTGAAAATACAGTCGTAAGGACGCTAATCTTACATAACTTAATTAACAACTTTATGAAAACAAATCTTAGTTCTCAAATCAGTCTCCACCGGGTCTCCCCCAGATACTACAGACCGGAGAATGCATTTGAAAAATCAGTCTTGACAAGACTCGAAAAAATCCCTACGGACATCTATGAATCCGTAGAAGAAGGCGCTAACTACATTGCTCGCGAAATAGCACAAACCATCCGCGAAAAACAAAAAGCAGGACGTTTCTGCGTATTGGCACTGCCTGGCGGCGATTCACCCAGACATGTATATACGGAACTTATCCGCATGCACAAGGAAGAAGGACTCAGCTTCCGCAACGTGATCGTATTTAACATGTACGAATATTATCCGTTGTCTCCCGATGCTGTCAACAGCAACTTCAATGCTTTGAAAAGCATGTTGCTGGATCATATTGACATCGACAAGCAGAATATATTCACTCCGGACGGAAGCATTGCCAAAGATACTATCTTTGAATATTGCCGTCTGTACGAACAACGTATCGAAAGCTTTGGCGGTATCGATATTGCTTTGCTGGGTATCGGTCGTGTAGGTAATATCGCATTCAACGAACCGGGTTCACGCCTGAACTCTACCACTCGTTTGATTTTGCTGGATAATGCATCACGCAATGAAGCAGCCAAGATTTTCGGAACGATGGACAATACTCCGATCAGCTCTATCACGATGGGTGTAGCTACCATTCTCGGTGCAAAGAAGGTTTATCTACTTGCATGGGGTGAAAATAAGGCAGCCATGATTAAAGAATGTGTGGAAGGTGCCATCACTGACACAATTCCTGCATCTTATCTGCAAACTCACAACAACGCGCATGTAGCTCTCGACCTTTCGGCAGCTATGAACCTGACACGTATCCAACGTCCGTGGTTGGTAACTTCCTGCGAATGGAATGACAAACTGATCCGCAGCGCCATCGTCTGGTTATGTCAGTTGACAGGCAAGCCTATCTTGAAATTGACAAATAAGGACTATAACGAAAACGGTTTGAGTGAGCTGTTGGCACTTTTCGGTTCTGCATACAATGTAAATATCAAGATTTTCAATGATTTGCAGCATACCATCACCGGATGGCCGGGTGGCAAACCGAATGCCGATGATACTTACCGTCCCGAACGCGCCAAACCGTTCCCGAAACGTGTGATAATCTTCTCTCCGCACCCGGATGATGACGTTATCTCCATGGGTGGAACACTCCGCCGTCTGGTAGAGCAAAAACACGAAGTACATGTAGCTTACGAAACTTCCGGCAATATCGCCGTAGGTGATGAAGAAGTGGTGCGTTTCATGCATTTCATCAACGGATTCAATCAGATTTTCAATAATAGCGAGGATCAGATTATCAATGAGAAGTATACGGAGATACGTAACTTCTTGAAAAATAAGAAAGACGGCGATATGGACAGCCGTGACATTCTGACTATCAAAGGTCTGATTCGTCGTGGTGAAGCCCGTACAGCTTCTTCTTATAATAATATTCCGTTGGATCGCGTACACTTCCTTGACCTGCCATTCTACGAAACAGGTAAGATTCAGAAAAATCCTATCAGCGAAGCAGATGTGGAAATCGTACGTAACTTGCTCCGTGAAGTGAAGCCTCATCAGATATTCGTAGCCGGTGACTTGGCTGACCCGCATGGAACACACCGTGTATGTACAGATGCCGTATTTGCAGCTGTCGACCTCGAGAAAGAAGAGGGTGCAAAATGGTTGAAAGACTGTCGTATCTGGATGTATCGTGGTGCGTGGGCTGAATGGGAAATTGAAAACATCGAAATGGCAGTGCCTATCAGTCCGGAAGAACTTCGTGCAAAACGCAACTCTATCCTGAAACATCAGTCTCAGATGGAAAGCGCTCCATTCCTGGGTAACGACGAACGTTTGTTCTGGCAACGCAGTGAAGACCGTAACCGTGGTACAGCTACTTTGTACGACCAGTTAGGACTGGCTTCTTACGAAGCAATGGAAGCATTCGTGGAGTATATTCCACTATAAGGAAAAACATTCTTAATTAAGAGAATATAAAACAATGAAAGAAGAGTGGGAAGTTTGGATACTTCTCACTCTTTTTTGTTTATTTTTGCGGGCAATCTGTGATAAATGACCTAAAAGAATTGAATGATGAAAAAAATAATAGTGTTTTTTCTATGCCTTACACTCGGCGCAAATTTCCTTTTTGCGCAGGATATTGAAAGGAATGTAAAAGAACGGTTAACGGATTATTTCAGCAAATATACCGCAACAGCTAAAATCAGCACACCAAAGCTGAACAGTATCGACATTAATTATGACCGCAAGACAATTGCTGTCTATGCTTCGGAGAGCTTCGCCTATCAGCCTTTCCGGCCGGAAACCGTAGAGGCGATTTATAACCAGGTGAAAGAATTGCTCCCGGGCCCCGTCCACTATTACCAATTGACGATTTATGCGGATGGAAAGCCTATCGAAGAACTAGTTCCTAATTTCTACCGGAACAAGAAAAAGGATAAGGAACGAATGTCCCTGAACGTTGATTATAAAGGAGCCCCCTGGGTGAAAAACATCTCACGTCCTAATGATATTTCACGCGGATTACAAGACCGTCACATCGCAATCTGGCAAAGCCATGGCAACTATTTCAAGAATGACAAGAACGAATGGGGATGGCAACGTCCCCGCTTGTTCTGCACTACAGAAGATTTGTTTACTCAATCTTTCGTTCTGCCCTATGTGATTCCCATGCTGGAGAATGCAGGCGCTATCGTTTATACTCCCCGTGAACGGGATACACAAAAGAATGAAATCATAGTGGATAACGATACGCCCAACGCTTCCCTTTATCTGGAAGTAGGAAGTAAAAAAGCGAAGTGGGCAATGGCTCCTGTAAAAGGATTCGCCCAAAAGAAAAAGATTTATAGGGATGGGGAAAATCCTTTTGCCGACGGTACTTGCCGTTTCATCCCCACCGAAAGAAAGAAAAAAAAGAATAAAGATCAGGCATTTGCCGAATGGGTACCTACCCTGCCGGCAACAGGTGAATATGCCGTTTATGTTTCTTATCAGACATTGCCTAATAGTGTAAGTGACGCCAAGTATCTCGTTTTTCACAATGGCGGAGTTACCGAATTTAAGGTAAATCAAAAAATAGGTGCCGGTACATGGGTGTATCTCGGTACATTTGAATTTGATAAAGGAAACAATGACTATGGAATGGTCATACTAAGTAATGAGAGCAGTGAGCACGGCGTAGTATGTGCCGATGCGGTACGTTTCGGCGGGGGAATGGGAAATATTTCCCGGGGTGGAAAGATCAGCGGACTGCCACGTTATCTGGAAGGAGCACGTTATTCTGCCCAATGGGCAGGAATGCCATACGATGTATATGCCGGACGCAAAGGTGAAAATGATTATGTGGATGACATTAATACACGTTCCAACACTGTCAATTACTTATCCGGAGGTTCCGTATATAATCCGGACCAACCGGGGCTACGTGTACCATTGGAAATGACAATGGCACTGCACAGCGATGCAGGATGCAGTAAAACGGATGGCCTGATCGGTTCACTCGGCATTTATACCACCGATTTCAATAATGGCAAACTGAACACAGGAACAGACCGGTATGCATCTCGTGACTTAACGGATATTCTGCTGTCACAGATTCAGAAAGACATTCATTCGAGTTATAACCTGCCTTGGACACGCCGGAGTATGTGGAACCGGAATTATAGCGAGACGAGACTTCCCGCCACTCCTTCTACGATTATCGAATTGCTTTCTCATCAAAACTTTGCAGATATGCAGTTAGGGCATGACCCGAATTTCAAGTTTACCGTAGGACGTGCCATCTATAAAGGTATTTTGCAGTTTATCACTAGCCAACATGATAAAGAATATGTGGTACAACCACTGCCTGTAAGCAATTTCGCCGTTCGTTTCGGTAAAAAGAAGAATACGTTGGAACTTTCATGGAAAGGGGAAGATGATCCGCAAGAACCTACTGCCCGCCCACGAGAATACATTGTATATACACGCATCGGTTATGGCGGCTTTGATAATGGAACATTGGTCAGCAAGTCCTCATACACCATCAAGATAGAACCGGGACTTGTCTATTCATTTAAAGTAACTGCCGTAAACAGGGGTGGAGAAAGTTTCCCTTCCGAAATTCTTTCTGCATATAAGGCGAAACGGGAACGGGAAAAAGTATTAATCATCAATGGGTTTGACAGAATCAGCGGTCCGGCTATTATTAATACTTCTGATAAAGCGGGATTTGACTTGGAGCAAGATCCCGGGGTTCCATATCTGTCGAATATTTCATTCAGCGGCGCACAGGAAGGTTTCGACCGCTCGCAGGCAGGTAAAGAAGGAAAAGGAAGCCTGGGACATAGCGGAAGCGAATTAGAGGGAATGAAAATTGCGGGAAATACGTTTGACTATCCTTTTATTCATGGAAAGGCTATCCAAGCAGCCGGAAAATATAGTTTCGTGTCATGCAGTGATGAAGCGATAGAGAACGGACTGGTATCACTGGAAGACTATCCGATTGTGGATTATATTCTGGGGCTGGAAAAGGAAGATCCTGTAAACAAAGCATATTATAAGACATTTTCTTCGGCCATGCAACGGATTATCACCAGCTATTGCCAGTCGGGCGGTAACTTATTCGTCAGCGGAGCGTATGTGGGAAGCGATATGAGCGGCACACAGGGAAATCGGGAGTTTACGGAGAAGATATTGAAATACGGTTATCAGAGCACTCTGACGGACAAGACTTCGAATCGGATCAATGGATTGGGACGCACGATTACGATTCCGCGTGTCCCCAATGAAGATAGTTACGCTGTCCCGGCACCGGATTGCATCGTCCCGGTAGATACTGCTTTTCCGGTATTCACGTATGCTCCCGGCAACCAGAGTGCAGGTATCGCTTATAAAGGGAACTACCGCACTTTCGTATTGGGCTTTCCTTTTGAAAGTATCCAGTCGGAAGCTGACCGGGCAACGATTATGGCAGGCATATTGGAATTCTTTATTCAGAAATAAAAAATATCCCATTTTTTAATATGTTTCTCATTTTATATTCTATCTTTGCTACTGTAATAACCCTTAAAACTAAAAAACAATGTATACTATACAAGCAAATCCCAGCGGTACACGCAGCATAGAAGTATCTAACGAAAACTTGAGAACCATTGAAAAATATGCTCTGTTCCGCCACCTCATTGACAGCACCGGTATTGTAGATGAAAGCGTACTGGACAAGTTGAAACTAAACATCCGTTCTCTCATCGCCAGCCAGGAAGAGGACAGCAAAGACTTGCTGGATCTCTGCATCGACGTGATTTATCACAATAATATGAAAGCATTCGGCTTACAGCAGCTTATCAAGCTCTATCTCACCTGGCTTTCCAGTCCGGAAACGGAAGAAGAGGAATAACGATGATTACGGTAGATACTCGCGGAACGACAGCTTACAGCCCGCTGATTCCTGCAATAAAAGCTATATGTGGTGCTTCTCCCGGTGAGACGATAGAGATTATCATGGACCATGCCGACGCATTTCAGGATTTGAAAGAGTATCTTTCTGAGCAAGGTATCGGTTTTCGTGAAATCTATGACGGAGAACAAATGACATTAGAGTTCACAATCAATGAGAAGTTTTGAAAAAACATCCTAATGATTGAAGTTAAACATCCCAATGAATAAAAAAATCATTGGGATGTTTTTTTATTATCCGTATCTTTGCGGCATGAAAGAATATCGTTTGACTGATTGGTTACCCACTACTAAGAAAGAAGTGGAACTTCGCGGATGGAATGAATTGGATGTTATTCTCTTCAGCGCGGACGCTTATGTGGATCATCCTTCTTTTGGCGCTGCTGTTATAGGGCGTATTCTCGAAGCGGAAGGTTTGAAAATAGCCATCGTACCTCAACCTAACTGGCGTGATGACTTGCGTGATTTCAAGAAACTGGGACGTCCCCGTCTGTTTTTCGGTATCTCCGGCGGATGCATGGACTCGATGGTAAACAAATATACAGCCAACAAACGACTGCGTAGTGAGGATGCTTATACCCCGGACGGTCGCCCGGATATGCGTCCGGACTACCCTTCTACCGTTTACAGTCAAATTCTGAAAAGACTTTATCCCGATGTTCCCGTTATCTTGGGCGGTATTGAAGCCAGTTTGAGACGATTAAGTCATTACGATTATTGGCAGGACAAAGTACAAAAGAGTATATTATGTGAAAGCGGTGCGGATTTACTTATTTACGGAATGGGAGAAAAACCGATTGCGGAGTTAATCCGAAAGATGAAAAGCCTGCTTACCGATGAAGAGACTTTATTGACAAACAGTAAATTCAAAACAATCATCGGAACGATTCCACAAACAGCCTACCTTTGCCGTGAGACAGAGTGGACTTCTGCCGAAGATGATCTTCAACTCCATTCACATGAAGAATGTCTGGCGGATAAGAAAAAACAAGCAAGCAATTTTCGGCATATTGAAGAAGAATCTAATAAATATTCGGCTTCACGTATCACACAAGCTGTCGGAAATAAGATTGTTGTGGTAAATCCGCCTTATCCACCTATGAGTCAAAAGGACTTGGATCGTTCTTTCGATTTGCCATATACCCGTATGCCGCATCCTAAATATAAAGGCAAACGGATTCCGGCTTATGATATGATTAAATTTTCCATTAATATCCATCGGGGATGCTTCGGTGGCTGTGCTTTCTGTACTATTTCCGCGCATCAGGGAAAGTTTATCGTTAGTCGTAGCAAAGAATCTATTCTGAAAGAAGTAAAAGAGGTTATTCAGTTACCGGACTTCAAAGGATATTTAAGTGATTTGGGTGGCCCTTCTGCCAATATGTATCAGATGAAAGGGAAAGATGAATCTATCTGCAAGAAGTGCAAACGCCCGTCATGTATTCACCCGAAAGTTTGTCCGAATCTAAACTCCGACCATCGCCCGTTACTGGATATTTATCATGCGGTAGATGCCTTGCCCGGCATTAAGAAATCCTTTATCGGCAGCGGAGTACGCTACGACTTATTACTTCATCAAAGTAAAGACCCTGAAACGAATCGCAGTACTGCTGAATATACTCGTGAGCTGATTATCAACCATGTTAGTGGGCGTCTGAAAGTGGCTCCCGAACATACCAGTGACCGTGTATTATCCATTATGCGCAAACCATCTTTCGAACAGTTTACAACATTCAAGAAAATATTCGACCGTATTAACAGAGAGGAAAATCTACGTCAGCAACTGATTCCTTACTTCATTTCTTCGCATCCGGGTTGTAAGGAAGAAGATATGGCAGAACTTGCCGTTATCACCAAACAACTGGACTTTCATTTGGAACAAGTGCAGGACTTCACTCCTACTCCGATGACAGTTGCTACTGAAGCATGGTATACCGGATTTCATCCATACACGTTAGAACCGACATTCAGTGCTAAAACTCAACGGGAGAAACTTTCTCAACGTCAGTTCTTCTTTTGGTATAAACCGGAAGAACGGAAGAACATCATTAATGAGTTGAGACGTATCGGACGTTCTGACTTGATAGACAAGTTATACGGTAAGAAAAAATAAATTCTTAAAAAGGCGCTTTACCAGGGTCTTGGCGGGTATCAAAGACAGCTTCCACTAAAATATATTCGTCAAGTACCCTATAATATACCCTAAAATAATCACAATGAAAAACACGTACATTAGGCACAGAGGTAGCTTTGTACATATATGGATATTTGGCAACTAACTTTAGAACATCGTTTATCATTCTATAGATAGAACGACTATATTGCGAATTTCCGTTTCTAACACGGTAGAAAGTCAAAATCTGTTGCAAAATAATTGTAGCAGTTTCTGTCCATACAATCTTTAATCCAACCATTGTTTCACCTGCTTATTTACTTCTTCCTGAGTATACAACCTACCCTCTTCATAATCCTTTTCCGAACGCATTATAATTTCCCGTTCGTATTCTGTAGGAACATAAAGATTCGTATCGGAAGTTGCACTTTGATAAGCAGCCACCGGTTCATTGACCTGTTCCGGCTTTTTATTTTCCAGTGATTTATATTTAGCAGCCATATTTGTGACACCTTATTATTATGAGTTCAAAGATAGACAGACTTATGCAATAAAACAAACTTATTATTTTTTAATTTCATCAGAGAACAGAAACTATCCGACTCCTTCTTTTACCGGCAATGCCACAATCTCCTGCAACACACTGACTGCTGTCTCTACATTCAATACATCCTTAATCAACATACTCCGTCTTCCATTCTGTTCCCTCAAATCACAACGACGGGTATATTTCATCATATAGTCTATCACCTTACCAAAAGCCTGGCTCTGATAGAACGGACTATCCGGATTGGATATAAAGAACAGGGTCATGCGCCCACCTTTCAAGAATATTTTTTCCGCCCCCAAACGTGCTGCCAAGCGGCGGAGAGGAACGATACGCAGCAACTCTTGTGTTTCCGGTGGAACAGGACCGAAACGGTCTTCCAGTCGTGAACGAAAGGCATCTACATCCTTATCTAATGTCAATCCATCCAATTCGCGATAGAGCAACATACGTTCGCTACTACCGGTTACGTAATTAGCCGGTAATAAAAGCTCAAGATCGCTTTCCACCTGACATTCGTCAACAAATCCTTCACCACTAATCTGTCCTTCACTCTTGATTTCATCTGCATACAAATCTGCAAATTCGTCGTTCTTCAGTTCATGGACAGCTTCGGAAAGAATTTTCTGATACGTTTCATATCCCAAATCCGCAACGAATCCACTTTGTTCCGCACCGAGCAGATTTCCTGCTCCACGAATATCCAAATCCTGCATGGCAATATGGATTCCGCTTCCAAGGTCACTAAAGTTCTCGATTGCCTGAAGTCGTCGTTTTCCTTCTGCGGTAAGGCTGCTCAATGGCGGAGCCAACAGATAGCAGAAGGCTTTCTTGTTGCTACGTCCTACCCGTCCACGCATTTGGTGAAGATCGCTCAATCCAAAATTTTGTGCTTGATTAATGATGATCGTATTGGCATTCGGAATATCAATACCACTTTCAATGATAGTCGTCGCCAAAAGTACATCATAATCATAGTTGACAAAGTCCAGGATGATTTTCTCCAGTTGTGACGGTTCCATCTGCCCATGACCGATTGCCACACGACAATCCGGAATGTGTCGTTCAATCATCGCTTTTAATTCCGGTAAATTAGCGATTCGGTTATTGACAAAGAAAACCTGACCGTTACGGCTCATTTCAAAATTAATCGCATCCGTGATTACTTCTTCATTGAAGGTGTGCACTTCGGTCTGAATCGGATAACGGTTGGGCGGCGGGGTAGAAATAACACTCAGGTCACGCGCACCCATCAATGAGAATTGAAGTGTACGGGGAATCGGGGTGGCGGTCATTGTCAATGTATCTACATTCACTTTTAGTTGACGCAGCTTCTCCTTTACAGAAACTCCGAATTTCTGTTCCTCATCAACAATCAGCAATCCCAAGTCTTTAAATTGAACATCTTTTCCCAGGATACGGTGAGTACCTATAAGGATACCGATTTCCCCATCTTTCAACCCTTTCAGAACCGCTTTGGATTGTGCAGCCGTACGTGCGCGACTTAGATAATCTACCCGGCAAGGCAATCCTTTCAGACGCTCGCGGAATGTCTGGAAATGCTGGTAGGCAAGCACCGTTGTCGGCACCAGAACAGCTACCTGTTTATTATCGGCTACCGCTTTGAAGGCGGCACGGATAGCCACTTCCGTCTTTCCAAAACCTACGTCCCCGCAAACAAGGCGATCCATCGGTCGATCACTTTCCATGTCCGCCTTTACGTCAACAGTCGCTTTGCTCTGATCCGGCGTATCTTCATAAATGAAGGATGCTTCCAACTCACGCTGCAAGAAGCTATCGGGGCTATAAGAGAAACCTTTCTCCTGCCGACGTTGCGAATACAACTTAATCAAATCACGGGCAATATCCTTTATCTTGCTCTTTGTACGTTCTTTCAGTTTCTCCCATGCACCCGTACCCAACTTATTAAGTCGCGGAGCTTCACCTTCCTTTCCTTTATATTTAGAAACCTTATGCAGGGAATGAATAGAAACAAATACAACATCTTCATTCTGAAAGACCAGCTTCAGAACTTCCTGCGTAGTATCTCCATTCGGAATACGTACCAAGCCGGAAAAACGACCGATACCATGATCCGTATGTACGACATAATCGCCCGGAGTAAACTGGTTCAATTCTTTCAAAGAAAGAGCCACTTTTCCCGAACGGGCTTTATCGCTTTTTAGATTATATTTATGGAAACGGTCGAACAACTGATGGTCTGTAAAGATACAGAGCCGTAAAGTGTTATCTACAAATCCTTCGTGAATGGTACGTTCAACAGGTGTGAATTGTATCTTATCGCCACGGTCTTCAAAAATAGCCCTGATACGATCCGTCTGTTTCATACTGTCACTACAGATATAAAGCGAATATCCTTTTTCCTGATAATCCTTGAAAGAACCGGCTACCAAATCGAAATTCTTATGAAAGATAGGCTGGACGGAAGTGCTGAAAGTCACACTGGCATTCGGCGTACCAGTCGGCTTGTTACCAAATTCCAAACGGCGGAAATCAAGCGCACGTACCGTAAATTCACTGCCGTCTATCAACTTCCCTTCCAACGTAATACCGCCATTTTCTTCGGCTTCCTGAACGGCTATCGCCTGCGGTGTCAACGCATCGTCATGCACCACTTGAATCCGCTCGCGCAACCAAAGAAAATCACGCATCGCCAAAGTCGTATCTTTCGGAATAAAATCAAGGAAAGAAGTAGTCACATCACCTGTCACAGCCAAATCGGGCACGATAGATACTCCATCCTTCTTCTCACGGGATAATTGGGTTTCAACTTCAAAGGTACGGACACTTTCTACCTCATCACCAAAGAAGTCGATACGATAGGGATATTCCGAAGCAAAAGAAAAAACATCTATAATGCTACCACGAACGGCATATTGTCCCGGTTCATAGACATAATCCACATATTCAAAACCGTAGCTATGCAGAATGTCCGTTATAAAAATGGTATCTACCTTCTCGCCTACGTTCAGTTTCAACGTTTTATTGCTCAGTTCCTTGCGGGACACGACTTTCTCCGCCAACGCATCCGGATAGGTAACGATACACAGCCCCTTCTCCCCTTTCTGCAAACGGCTCAATACTTCCGTACGCAAAATCTCATTGGCCGCATCTTTTTGCCCATACTTGATGGAACGACGAAAAGAAGAGGGGAAGAAAAGTACCGTCTCCGTACCCAATATCTGTGTCAGGTCGTGATAGAAATATCCGGCTTCCTCAAGATCACCTAAAATAAAAACAAACGGGCAACCACCCTCTTGCACCAATACAGAAGAAAAAAGGGAAGCAGCAGATGCGCACAGTCCACCACAAAAGATAGTTTGAACAGAAGTGTCCTTCAACAAGCGCTTCATTACTGCCGTATTGGGGTGGGCAGCATATTGTTGTTGCAACTCAGTTATTGTCATACCTATTAAGAATTTCACCGCAAAAGTACAAAAAAAGCGGAACAAGACCTTAAATAAGTCGGAAAAGAAGAGTTCACAAGTAACATAGAGGCGAAGCGTATAACCACTCCACAGTTTGCATTAAAAGAAAACATAACCGAGATGAGCATCTCGTACATCCCCAGATGAGCATCTCGTACATTCCCAGATGAGCATCTTGTACATCCCCGGATGAGCATCCCGGATACCACTCGTTTTAAGACTTCTGCACAATCATTTATAAGTAACAGTTCGTTCTTTACCAACACCGGCTAGTTACAGAGCCTTAATCTTCACGTTAAATATTCCTTAGTTCATCCGTAACTAAAGGAAAAGAGCTACTTTTGTTTCTAAATTTATAGAAACTATATGCAAACATCGGATAGCATCGTAATTATCCCCACCTATAATGAACGGGAGAACATAGAAAATATCATCCGTGCCGTTTTCGGACTTCCCAAAGTATTCCATATTCTGGTAATAGAAGACGGATCGCCGGACGGAACGGCAACTATCGTAAAGACCTTGCAACAAGAATTTCCCGAACGTCTTTTCATGATCGAACGTAAAGGAAAACTGGGACTGGGCACTGCCTACATTACCGGTTTCAAATGGGCACTGGAACACGCATACGAATATATCTTCGAAATGGATGCCGATTTCAGCCATAACCCGAACGATTTACCCCGTTTATATCAGGCTTGCTCGGAACAGGGTGGAGATGTATCTATCGGCTCCCGCTACGTCAGCGGAGTGAACGTAGTGAACTGGCCGATGGGACGGGTACTGATGTCCTATTTCGCATCCAAATATGTGAGATTTATCACAGGCATTCCCGTACACGATACAACCGCCGGATTTGTTTGTTACCGCCGCCAGGTATTGGAAACGATTGATTTAGACCATATTCGTTTTAAAGGATACGCTTTTCAGATTGAAATGAAATTCACCGCTTATAAATGCGGCTTCAAAATCATCGAAGTTCCCGTTATCTTCATCAATCGCGAACTGGGTACTTCCAAGATGAACAGCAGTATCTTCGGAGAAGCCATATTCGGTGTGATTAAATTAAAAGTAAATAGTTGGTTCCATAAATTCCCACAAAAGAAATGAAACGTACACTGATTCAAAATGCCGTTATTGTCAACGAAGGAAGAAAAGTACTGGGTTCGGTTGTAATCGAAGACGAAAAAATCGCCGAAATATTGGCAGGCGAAGAAAAAGCAACTGCGCCTTGTGACGAAATCATAGATGCAACCGGATGTTACCTTTTGCCGGGTGCCATCGACGAACATGTACATTTCCGTGATCCGGGACTGACTCATAAGGCAGATATTACCACAGAAAGCCATGCCGCGGCAGCCGGTGGCATCACTTCCATCATGGATATGCCGAATACCAATCCGCAAACCACCACTTTGGAAGCCCTGGACGAGAAATTTGCTCTACTGGGCGAAAAGTCGTCAGTCAACTACTCCTGCTATTTCGGAGCAACCAATAATAACTATACCCAGTTTACAAAGTTAGACAAACACCGTGTCTGTGGTGTGAAGTTGTTTATGGGGTCAAGTACCGGCAATATGCTGGTAGACCGCATGGCCAGCCTGCGCAATATCTTCGGCGGAACGGATCTGCTTATCGCCGCCCATTGCGAAGATCAGGGAATCATCAAAGAAAATACGGATAAATATAAAAAAGAATACGGAGACGATGTACCTCTGGCTCTCCATCCTGTGATCCGCTCAGAAGAGGCCTGCTACCGCTCTTCCGAACTGGCAGTGAAACTGGCACGTGAAACCAACGCGCGTCTGCATATCATGCATATCTCCACCGCTAAAGAATTGAGTTTGTTCTCCAACGCTCCTTTGGCACAAAAGAGAATCACAGCAGAAGCCTGCGACTCCCACTTGCTTTTTACCGAAGAAGATTATCAGACGCTAGGGGCACGTATCAAATGTAACCCTGCCATCAAGACAGCCGAAGACCGGAAAGCATTGCAGGAAGCAGTCAATAGCGGTCTTATTGACGCTATTGCAACAGATCATGCTCCGCACTTGCTAAGTGAGAAAGAGGGAGGAGCACTGAAAGCCATGTCCGGTATGCCGATGATTCAATTCTCATTAGTCAGTATGCTTGAACTGGTTGACAAAGGAGCGTTTACCATTGAAAAAATAGTAGAAAAGATGGCTCACGCACCTGCGCAAATGTACGAAATACAAAATCGCGGATTCATTCGTAAAGGTTATCAAGCAGACCTTGTTTTGGTACGCCCTGACAATAAGTGGACAGTAACAACCGGCTGTATTTTAAGCAAATGTAAATGGAGCCCGCTGGAAGGGTATACTTTCAACTGGAAAGTGGAGAAAACATTTGCAAACGGACATCTGTTATACAACAACGGAGAGATAGACGAAACTTATCGCGGACAAGAGTTGTTCTTTGAACGATAAATAAGATTTTTCAGGCACGGATTACGCAGATTACGCTGTCGTTCTATGTAATCCATTTTCTAAAAACCGTGAAATCCGTGTAATCCGCGCCTAAATATTTAATTATATGGCTTATGATTCTACCTTATAAAATACATAACGTCACCCCATACATCAACTGGATTTACTTCTTTCATGCATGGGGTTTCCAACCACGTTTTGCGGCTATTGCCAACATTCATGGATGCGATGCCTGCCGTGCCATGTGGCTGGCCAGCTTCCCCGAAGAAGAGCGTAGCAAAGCCGCCGAAGCCATGCAATTATTCAAAGAGGCCAACCGGATGCTGGATTCGCTCGACCGTGACTATGAAGTAAAGACAATCTTCAAACTCTGCAAGGCAAATTCCGATGGAGATAACCTGTTGATTGAGAAGGAGGAAGGACAGTTCATTACCTTCCCTTTACTTCGTCAGCAAACGCCTAAAAAGGACGGTAGTCCCTTTGTCTGTTTAAGCGACTTTATCCGTCCGCTGTCTTCCGGCATCCCGGATACTATCGGTGCTTTTGCTTCTTCTATTGACGCAGATATGGAAGGACTGTATGAACAGGATCCATATAAACATTTACTCGTCCAAACCCTCTCCGACCGACTTGCGGAAGCAGCTACGGAGAAGATGCATGAATATGTACGAAAAGAAGCATGGGGATATGCCAAGAATGAAAATTTAGGTATGGCAGATTTGCTGGTTGAGAAATATCAGGGAATCCGCCCGGCAGTCGGTTATCCTTCTTTGCCGGATCAATCCGTCAACTTCCTGCTAGACGACCTCTTAGATATGAAACAGATAGGTATTTCGCTGACTGAAAACGGAGCAATGTATCCTCACGCATCCGTTTGCGGACTGATGTTCGCGCATCCGGCAGCCGAATATTTCTCTGTTGGCAAGATTGGTGAAGACCAACTCGAAGATTATGCCCGTCGCCGGGGAAAGAACGTAGAAGAAATCCGTAAATTCCTGGCAGCCAATTTACAATAGCTTCCATTTACTGTGATTTTTCTCCTTTTCTCACGACTAACTAACCAAAAAAGCAATTATAAACTCCATGAGAGAACGAGCAACAGAGGCAAATAACCCCATTGAGCAAGAGTTCTTGTCGGTCATCCGTGAATATGAACGGGTTATCTACAAAGTATGCTATCTGTATGCCAATCCGAACGCTCCTCTCAACGATCTCTATCAGGATGTGATACTGAATATTTGGAAAGCTTTTCCCAAATTCAGAAAAGAATGTAAGATTTCCACATGGATTTACCGTATTGCCCTCAACACCTGTATCAGTTTTTATCGTAAAGAGAAAAATGTACCGGAAATCGTCAGCCTTACCCATGAGATTGACTGGACAAGCGAAGCACACGACCCGATCAATGAAATGCTGAAACAGCTCTATCGGATGATTAACCAACTGGGACAACTCGACAAGTCAATCATCCTGCTTTATCTCGAAGATAAAAGTTATGAGGAAATCGCAGAAATCACGGGGTTGACGGTAACGAACGTGGCGACCAAGCTAAGTCGTATCAAAGACAAACTTAAAAGAATGAAAAAGGAGGAATAAGATATATGGAACTGGAAGAACTGAAAAAATCCTGGAATGCCCTCGATGAGCACTTGAAAGACAAGGAGCTTATCAAGGAAGAAGAGCTTTCGAAGCTGATAGGACATGCTGACAAAGGTATCCATGCCATTGCCAACCTGAATATCAAGCTGATCCTGATTTCTCTGCCGGTATTAATATTGTTTTTAGCGGAAGTATTGTTACACAACCGTTTGAATCCAATCTATATCATCATCCTTCTTGCCTGGATTCCGGCACTTTGCTGGGACATCGTCACCACCCGTTTTCTCCAACGGACTCAAATAGACGAAATGCCGCTTGTGGAAGTGATTGGCCGCGTCAACCGTATCCATCGGTGGACTATCAGAGAACGGTTGTTTGCCATTATCTTTCTTCTGATACTGGCTGTACTTTCATTTATTTACTGGCAAGTATGGCAATATGGAATAAGTATGATGCTCTTTTTCTTTCTGTTATGGGGTGGCGGACTTGGCTTGATCCTATGGATTTACCGCAAGAAATTCCTTAACCGTATTCACGAAATCAAAAAGAACCTGAGCGAATTAAATGAATTGATATAAAAATAGAGACTCTAAATATATTAACTCCGAATCAGCATGTTACAACGTTTATTTATATTCCTGCTATTGTTTCTGATCCTACCGGATATATATCTGTATCTTCGTTTTATCGTCCGGCTCACAGCAAAGCGATGGTTGCGAATCCTCTATTGGATACCGAGTGTCCTTATCCTTGCGGGACTGGTGTATCTGGTATTTTTTGCCAATAATCCTTTCTCCGAAAGCCATACGAGGGATATCGGATGGTTTTCTGTCTTCTTCTTCCTGTTTGCAGCTCCCAAACTGCTATTGGCTGTCTGCACTGTCATTGGGATTCCTTTTCATAAATGGCTCCGGGTGCCACGTACTCCGTTTATCTGTACAGGATTGACATTAGCTGTCATCTGTATTATTATGATTCTCTACGGTTCTTTCATCGGACGAAGCCGGTTTGAGGTCAAAGAAGTCACCTACTCCTCTCCCCGGCTTCCCCAAGCTTTTGACGGATACCGCATTGTACAGCTTTCAGACTTACATATCGGTAGTTGGATAGGAAATGCACCTGATATCGAGAAAATGGTAAACCTGGTAAACGCTCAACAGCCCGATCTTATTGTCTTCACCGGAGACTTGGTAAATCACCGTGCGAAGGAATTGGACGGTTTTCAGGAAATACTAGCCCGGTTGAAAGCTAAAGACGGGGTTTACTCCATCTTGGGAAATCACGATTACGGTCCTTATTTCCGTTGGAAAAGCAAGCAGGAGCAAGACGATAATCTGATTGATTTAGAGCAAAGGCAGGTAGCTATGGGATGGAAACTGCTGAATAACTCACATTCCATTCTGATTCAGGGAAATGACAGTATTGCCCTTATCGGAGTAGAAAATGAAGGTGAACCGCCCTTCTCCCAACATGGCGATCTCGCCGGGGCAAAAGCCGGCACTGACGGTATGTTCCAAATACTGTTGAGCCACAATCCTACGCACTGGCGGCGGGAAGTG
Organism: Bacteroides faecium; assembly: GCF_012113595.1. NCBI lineage: Bacteria > Pseudomonadati > Bacteroidota > Bacteroidia > Bacteroidales > Bacteroidaceae > Bacteroides > Bacteroides faecium. The sequence continues at coordinate 4,146,570 of NZ_CP050831.1, read as the reverse complement.
TTACCCAAATCGGACGTAGATTTAATGTTGGCAGGACATACTCACGCCATGCAGCTTCAATTCGGTAACTACTCTCCTTCTGTATATGTCTATCCCGAATGGGGTGGAATGTACTTGGAAGGTACACGTGGCTTATATGTCAATGTTGGAATCGGTTATGTAGGATTACCTTTCCGCTTCGGTGCATGGCCGGAAATAACGGTGCTCACCCTACGACGGTGAGCACACTTTTTCCATTCACTTTCTTATGTACCTGTACCTGAACGGAAATCCGTTCACTCATTTCCTGCACATGAGAAATAACTCCGATTTTTCTTCCTTGCATTTGCAGTTGTTCCAACGCTTCCATAGCTGTTCGCAGACTTTCCGCATCCAAAGAGCCGAATCCTTCATCAATGAAAAGGGATTCCACTTTCAGATTATTGCTGGATAAGGACGACAATCCCAATGCCAATGCTAAAGAGATCAGGAAGGATTCTCCCCCGGAAAGGGAATATACAGTCCGCACCTCATCACACATATCACAGTCGATGACCTGAAGTGCCAATGTGCCGGGAACTTGCTGTAATTTATAGCGTTTGGAGAGATAGGACAAATGCTTGTTGGCATGAAGCAACAGTAAATTCAAAGTATAACTTTGCGCGATAACTTTGAATTTCGCTCCGTCCGCACTTCCAATCAGCTTGTTCAGCTTCGCCCAGCGTTCCGCTACAGCTTGTTTCTCAGCCAGTTCTTTGGCTATTTTTTCTACTGTTTCCTTATTCTTTATCTGTTGCAATAATCGGGCTTCAATAGTAGAAAAGGTTCGTTCCGTATTCAGATTTTCTTCCTGTTGCTTCTTGATTATTTCAGGAAGTTGTTCGGGGAATTCAATCTGTTTTTGTTGTTCCCGCAATTCTCCAATAGCTAAAGTTATCTGCTTTATTTCTCCTTGTAACCCGGAAAGACGATTCTGTGCTGTCTCTACTTCTCTACGTGCTTGTTCCAAAGCAAGATTCAGCTCTTTTTCCCTTCTCGCTACGGCAGCTTCCGCTTCGTCCGCACTCTTGCCCTTCAATAAGACCGAACGTTCCTGACGTAGTGTGTTCAATGCTTTCTCCATCACTTCAAATCGTTTCTGTTCGGCTGCGACTGCGTTTTGCAAAATAGTCAGTTGTTCTTTGTCAGACGATACTTTCTGCATTGCCAAACGGCATTGGGAGACATTTTCTCGCAGAGCCTCACAATAGGCACGCATTTTCTTAATCTCTTCATCGCTATGTTGCCATTCCGCATAAAGATTGCGGTACTCTAAAATGAGTTTAGCCAACTCTTCCAGACGATGCTGTATCTGTTCTTCGTCACCAACATCCAAACCTTCTTTCTGCAATGTAGCCAACTGCTCACGTACCTGTTCTTCAATCGTTTTCTGATGTGTCAAATCACGTTGCAGGGCAATACTACGGTTATTGTTCTGTTGACAAGCAGCTACCGCTGTATTATATTCCTGCTCTATATTCCGAAAAAGAGTATCTATTACCTCGTGTTCCTGATGATAAGGATGCGATGTGCTACCGCAAACCGGACAGGCTTCGCCTTCTTGCAACTGCCGGCGCAAAGCCTTCACATCTTTTCCTACCGCCATACGGGCATTTTCATAAAGCCGTTGGACTGTTTTCAGTGCAGTATCCTGTTCTGCCAGTTGCTTTAAACAATCGGCCGTTTCTTTCTCTAATCTTTCGATTTCCGTCTTGGCTTTCGTTTGCGTTTCAGTTAACTGCCGAATGGTCTGTTGCCGCGTCTGTTCTTTCTGCAACTTCACTTGTTCTTCAGCCAATGACGGATAGCCAAAAGAATTCAATCGTTCCAACCGTTCTTCGTTCGCCTTTACTCCGGCATTTAACACATCTTCTTCCTGCCGCAAGATTGTCTCCACCTGTTCAAGTTGCAAAGTTTCTTCTACTCCTGCATGATTCAACAAGCGATTCAAAGAACGATAAGATAATTGCAAGTGCTCCGTAGCTGTCCGCATCTTTTTTTCCTGTTCTGTCACCTGCCCGCAGGCTGTCTGTAAAATCTGTTGTGACTGTATATATCCGCCTTGCTGTGACTGTATTTGTACGTCCAACTGGCGCGCCTTTTTCAAATCCGGCTGTATGGCTTCCCATTGAGTTTTAAAATGCGCTAGTCCTTCCTCTTGTGAAGCAAGCCTTTCCAAGGACACTTTCAGTTTCGCCTGCTCACCCTGTTCTTCTTCCTGTTTCTTCTTCCGAAGTTCTTCCTGCATCTTTAATGAGCGGACAACATTCAATTGTGTATTCTGCTCCGCCAGTAATTTTATTCCCGCCGCACGTTTTTCAATCAATGATTCTTTTTCTTGGTGTAAAGCCGACAGTTCATCTTCCGGTATCAGTTCAATCACACTCATTCTATTATGAATCAGAGCCACTTCCTCTTGTGCTGCTTTGTTCCGGATAAAAATTTCCTGTGAAATCTGCGAATAAACACTCGTTCCCGTCAGCTTTTCAAGTAATTCCGCTTTTGCCGCTCCTTTCGATTTCAGGAAAGTAGCAAAATCATTCTGCGCCAACAATATCGTACGGGTAAACTGCTCATACGTCAAACCGATCAAATCGACCAATTGAGCCAACAGTTCTTTTTTAGTACCTTGAAATTCTTTTTCCGTATCCAGTTCTTTCACTTCCAACGCCTGTGGTTGCAAAGAGCCGCTCACCTTATTTCTTGTTCGTCTTACCGACCAATGGGAACGATAGCGATGTCCGTCTATTCCTAAAAAATCGACTTCCGCATAACCGTCGCTCGTTCCGCGACGCAACAGGTTTCTGACATCGGACTGGTTAATCTGATTATCTCCCACATCCGCCAGATTTACACTTTCCACCGAAGTGGCAAAACGGGGCGCTTTATCATATAATGCCAGACATAGTGCATCTAGTAAAGTAGATTTACCCGCTCCCGTAGGTCCCGAAATGGCGAAAATTCCTGCTGAATGTAAAGGCTCGGAAGTAAAATCCACTTCAACCGTTCCTTCTATCGAAGTCAAATTCTTCAATCGTATCGCTAATATTTTCATCCTTCTTCCTCCTCTTCTTTACGGGTAGCAGCCAGGTAGGCTTCCTGAAATAGTTCTGTTAGTTCTTCAGGCATTTCCGCTTGATAAATCTTCTCAAAGGTAGATTGCGCAATTTGCAAAGGGGACATCTCTTGTAATCCCCTTTTCCAATCCGTTTCCTCTTTTTCCACCCTTCCCGCATCATTGTGATACGTGGAAACAATGCGTGCCAACCGATAGTTTTTATCTGCCAGAGCTTCCTCTATCGCCTGCCGAAGCATAGGCTCCGGTTCTTCCAACAGCACCTTCACTTCCAGATAAGGAGCCATTTCCTCTGCCACCGGTAAATCTTTCAAAGCATCCAGTACAACTTCCGGTAATGCAGGTTCTCCATTCGGTACACTCACCAAAGGGACTAACTTCGGGCATTCAATCCGTTCTATATCTACCGCACAACCACCGTCAAAAGTTACCATCACCACTCCATGATGATAATGTTTCTCTGCAAAAGACATCGGAATAGGACTCCCCGCATAGCGTACATTCTCGCGTCCGGATACTCGCTGGGCCTTATGAATATGTCCCAAGGCAGTGTAGGCTATCTGTTCTGAAAAAGCATCCGGCGATACACACTCCAAACCGCCAATGACCGTACGTTCACTGTAATCTTTCTCTGCAATCTCCGATCCGGTAGCCTGCAAATGACCGATGGCAAGAATCGACTGGTTGGCTTTCCTTCGCTTCCATAATCTTTGCAGGAGTTGCGTATAAAGTTCACGAACTCCTTCCGCATACTGATTACCTTCCGTTTGTAGAGACGGGTAATCCCCCTGACGCAAGAAAGGAACTGCCATGCAAAGCAGCTCTACTTCTCCCTGGCGATTCTTCAGTTCCACACATAAATGGTCATAATCTATCTCTCCACCTTCCCGTTTGCGCACCACTCCTCTGACCTCTGTCCGCATAGCCTGCAATAAAGGCAGAGGAGCCTCCAGACGTGCCGCCGAATCATGGTTGCCGGCAACAATCACAATCTGCAAGTTCGGATTCTCTGCCGTTACCCGGTAAATAAATTGATAATACATGCTTTGGGACGCAGCCGAAGGATTGGAGACATCAAAAACGTCCCCGGCTATAATCAATGCATCAATCTCTTTCTGACGAATTTCTTCTGACAGCCAATTCAAAAACACCTCATGTTCTACGGCACGATCATAGCCGAAGAAGGTTTGTCCAAGGTGCCAGTCGGCAGTATGTAATATACGTATCATATTTTTGTAACTATCTCTAATAACAAGAGACAAAAATAACACAATCGAAAAGATAATATAGCATCTGCATCTCTTTTTTACCAATAATCATGTATATTTGCAGGATAATAATCCAACCCTATGAAGATACTGTATTATATTTATCAGATTTGCATCGCTTTGCCTATTTTATTAGTGTTGACTATCCTTACGGCACTCGTCACTATTGCAGGTTCCCTTTTGGGTGGAGCCCACTTCTGGGGATATCATCCGGGGAAGATATGGTCACAATTAATTTGTCTTTTCCTGTTGATTCCCGTAAAGATTCGCGGGCGTGAAAAGTTACATAATAAAACTTCTTATATTTTCGTACCTAACCATCAGGGTTCATTCGATATTTTCCTAATCTATGGCTTTATCGGAAGAAACTTCAAGTGGATGATGAAAAAGAGCCTGCGTAAATTGCCATTCGTCGGAAAAGCTTGTGAGAGTGCAGGACATATCTTTGTTGACCGTTCCGGTCCGAAGAAAGTACTGGAGACTATCCGACAAGCAAAAGACTCTCTGAAAGACGGGGTTTCTTTAGTGGTTTTTCCGGAAGGGGCACGTACATTCACAGGACATATGGGATATTTCAAGAAAGGAGCTTTCCAGTTGGCCGATGATTTACAACTGGCAGTGGTGCCTGTCACCATCGACGGTTCATTTGAAATTCTACCACGTACAGGGAAGTGGATACATCGTCATCGTATGATTCTGACAATTCACGACCCTATTCCACCCAAAGGAAAAGGCATGGATAATATCAAAGCTACTATGGCAGAGGCTTATGCTGCGGTTGAAAGCGCACTTCCCGAAAAGTACAAGGGTATGGTGAAAAACGAAGATCAAGACCGGTGATACGGATACTAAATGTGGGGATACTCACGCACCCCCACATTCCTAACCAGTTTTTATGCATTAAATTATTAAAACTAGAAATTTAGATATTTTGATATGTGATAATTTGGTTAGACATCATTTGTAATTCCTGAAAAGTCAGCCTGAAAGCCTTCTTTATATCTTTCTCAAGACTTTCCAACGAGAAATATTCATCTTTCATACCATTTATCCTACCTCTAAAACGGTTATTATATTGACTACGGAATGTATCAGGGGTAACCAGTCCACCCAGTCCGTAATCTCCTACTACAATCACTGGTTTCCGGCGTGCCACCCCTTCATACGCTGTAATCCCCGAACCGATAATCAGATCCGCCTCTTCAATCAGTTTACCTGTTTCACTTCCAGAAGATATATAAATTGTTTGATATTCCGGGTTTTCACTCAATAAAACTTCCACTCTTATTTTTATACGGGGATTAGCAATCCCGACAACAATGCAGGCTTTCTGTTCCGCAAACTGCAAATTACTCTCCTTATAAGAAGAAGTAACGGATAACTCATTAAAATTTTTCATATAGCTATTTGGTTTTTGTCTGTCCAAAAGTACGGCATATTTCGAAAAACGCCAAAAAAGTTACCCGGACAAATTTAGCATACAGAACAAAACTTAAATAACTAATAATCAACAAAGTATAAATACTATTTAAAAATAGAACCGGACAATTCATTTTTTATTTATCAAAATCCACCCAAATAAACAGCCAAATCATCTTGTGAAGAAATACCTAAACGCCCTTTTAACCTCCCCTTTGCTTTAGTTACAGAGTCGGAAGAAGTTTGGAAAATACGTGCCAGCTCTTCATTATTCAGTCCGAACTTGAGGTAGCAACAGATTTCAAGATCACGTTTAGTCAAGGAAGGAGTTTTTTCAAGTAAACGGGTTACATAATTACAGTAGAGCAAATCGAACAAGCTTAATAATTTATAACGCTCTCCATCCGACAATTTACCTCTCAGCGTACCCTCTCTTATAGCGAGCAATAAACGAAAAGCTGATATATATTGCTCGGAAGAAACTCCTACTGTCAATTCTCCCCCTAATTCCTTGAGCAGTCCCGATAATGTCTTATTCTGCATGCTCAAAAGAATGATTTTGCCATTCAGTTCACCAACTTTCAGTCGGGTTTCTTCGAGCATCCTGTTCTCTTCCAACATTTGCTTCTTTGATTTCTGAATTTCATCTATTTCCTGCTGATAACATTTTATTTGTTCCTCATTTTCTTTGATTTGCGATTCTATTTCGATAATTTTATTCTTATGTTCCCGATTCTTGCAATAATAATAGCACATACAAGAGGCTACCGCCAAAAAAGCAACGACACTCCACAGAGTGAAGCTCGTATACTGTATCTTCATCCGCAAGTTATCATTCTGAAGTTTCTCTTTCTCATATTGCTTCTGCAATTGAGTAATCAATTCGCCGGAGTTTACCGCTTCCATTGCATTCGTTATGGAATCTGCCTTCTCATGATAGACAATGGCTTCTTCAAAATTATCTATGTCTTTTTCCAGAAAATATAAATAGGTATAAGCATCAATCCGCGTATATGCATGGGTAGAGTTCATGCTCATCTTTAGATAGTTCCTGGCATCCTGCACTCTCCCCATCTGCATATACAGATAGCCTAAAGACAGACATTCCATATACTTCTTTTCTTCATCGCTTTCTTTCTGATAAGCGGAAAGAAAATAAGGTTCGGCAGCATTCAAATCTCCCATTGAACGGTATAATATCCCCAGTTCATGCAAAATTGAAATTTCAAAAGGATATTTCTTTAACTCAGTAAGTTCTAAAGCGTAGTTATAATAGTAGTGGCTACTGTCCCATTGGTTCTCAAACAAAAAGGAACGCGCCATATGGAGACTGGCCCGTACGATTCCCATAGAGTCTTTCAATTGCCGATGTATGGCAAATGCTCCCCGGAAATCAGCCAAAGCCTCGGCATGCTTCTTCTGCTTCCGGCTTATTTTTCCTGTTTCTTCGGCAATCAAGGCCAGTATCTTATAGTTTCGGACACTTTTAAAATATTCTTTTGCAGCAAGGAAATATCCTAAGGCTTCTTCTGCTTTATCCGATTCCAGCAACACCCGTCCATAGTAGAACTGGGCTTTTGCACACATGTCAGGCTCTCTCTTATCCACTGAGTAGTAATTCAAAGCCAGTGCAATCAATGAATCCGAACTAAACTTCATATAGTTCTTATCCATGGCCTGCGTCATCAAGAGTGCATAGTCGGCTCCCGCTTTACCACGCAACTCATCCGGATTTGGAATTGAATTTAATATATACAAGGCTGTGTCCGGGCAGATGTCCATATACTCTTCCACTTTAGAAAAAGTCCCACCGAGGACATCCGAATCCTTATGACACGAAATTGATAAGACAGAAATAAAAAAGAAAGCGGCATATACCGAAATAGTCGTTTTCATTTTACTTGAGTTTTGCACAAAAATACGCAAAAAACTCAAAGTTTACTTATTTGTCGGAGTATTTTGTTCTAAACGTTGATGTTCTTCTATCAATTTCATATTCTCTTTCGCTTTGGAAAGGAATTCACGCACGAGCTTGTTGCTCTTGAAAGAATAAGGAGCATCTTTTATTATATCATCTATTTGAGGAGTCATAACAGGATATGGCAAGGAGCTGCAAAGCATCATAAATACACTTGGGCCCAGCACATTCTCATAATTGGTCGAGATGAAAGTTTTTACATACTGGTTCATTTCTTTCATCAGTGAATCGCCCTCCACCATCAGTTGTGAATGGATTTCTTCCAGGTCACCGCCATCCATCACCATGCGGGTTTCTTTCTGCTCCAACTCACCAATGCTTTCTTCCAGCTTATTTCTTTTGTCGATGAACTCATACAATGCCGCATTCAAGGGCGTACCCACTGCTTTCAGGTCGGTATTGCTGATAGTTACCGTAATCTTGCCATTTTCCAGCACAATCGGCATGATGCTTTCATTATCCATGTAGAGTGTTACCATCTGCACGGAATCTATTTTCCCTTTCATGGAGAATCCCCCATGCACCACTTCGGCGGAATCCAGTTTTATCCATTCGCCGTCATTCAGGGATTTAAGATACAACATTTTTCCATCCAGACTGTTTACTGAAGATGTTCCTTCAATCTTGTACTTGCTGGTGCAAGAAGCCAGAAACGGAAGCATAAGCAAAAAAGGCAAAATTTTATTCACGTTCATCTATTCATTAAAATTCTGTGTGCAAAGGTACAACTGATTCAGAATTCAAGGAAACATTTTATCAATATTTAAATCTTGTAAGTCTCTTTTCTTTAATAATCCTTATAAACATACGTATAAGGGACTTTTTTTCATTTAGTTTATCTAATTTTGTAGTCATGAAAACATCAACTTATGCCCCTTTTGCCAAACCGCTTTATGTGATGGTAAAGCCAGTAGGTGCCGTATGCAATCTTGCATGCGATTATTGCTACTATCTGGAGAAGGCAAATCTATACAAAGACAATCCGAAACACGTAATGAGCGATGAACTTCTTGAAAAGTTTATCGACGAGTATATCAACTCACAGACCATGCCACAGGTGCTTTTCACCTGGCACGGTGGAGAAACGCTGATGCGCCCGCTCTCTTTCTACAAAAGGGCAATGGAACTGCAAAAGAAGTATGCCCGTGGACGTACGATTGACAACTGTATCCAAACCAACGGAACAATGCTCACCGATGAATGGTGCGAGTTTTTCCATGATAACAACTGGTTGGTAGGTGTCTCTATCGACGGACCGCAGGAGTTCCATGATGAGTATCGCAAAAACAAGATGGGAAAACCCTCTTTCGTGAAAGTGATGCAGGGCATCAATCTACTGAAAAAGCATGAAGTAGAATGGAATGCAATGGCCGTTATCAATGACTTCAATGCCGACTATCCATTGGATTTTTACAATTTCTTCAAAGAGATAGGCTGTCACTATATTCAGTTTACCCCTATCGTAGAGCGTATCCTTCCACATCAGGACGGACGGCACCTAGCCTCTCTTGCAGAAAACAAGGAAGGAACATTGGCTGACTTCTCAATCACTCCGGAGCAGTGGGGTAAATTCCTCTGTACCCTTTTCGACGAATGGGTAAAAGAAGATGTAGGCAACTACTATATACAGATATTCGACTCTACCCTCGCCAACTGGATGGGCGAACAACCCGGTATATGTACGATGGCAAAAACCTGCGGACATGCCGGTGTGATGGAATTTAACGGAGATGTTTATTCCTGTGACCATTTTGTGTTCCCCGAATATAAATTGGGAAATATCTACAACCAAACGCTCGTGGAAATGATGCACAGCGAACACCAGCATAACTTCGGAAACATGAAATATCAGTCTCTCCCTGCTCAATGCAAGGAATGTGAATTCCTCTTTGCCTGCAACGGGGAGTGTCCGAAGAATCGTTTCAGGCAAACATCAGAAGGCGAACCCGGCTTGAATTACTTATGCAAAGGATACTATCAGTTCTTCAAGCATGTAGCTCCATACATGGACTTCATGAAAAACGAACTGATGAACCAACGTCCACCGGCAAACATCATGGAAGCGCTGAAGAACGGAACATTCAAAGCAGAATAATAAGAAACAGAACATATTAACAATCATATATTTAATTTTTATCACTTAATTAATGAATAGACTAAGACTTTATTTATTGGCGCTGACTGCGCTGATCGTATGTTCCGCCAAGGCGGATGAAGGTATGTGGTTATTGCAACTGATGCAGCAGCAACATTCCATAGATATGATGAAGAAACAAGGTTTGAAGTTGGAAGCCCAAGATTTATATAATCCTAACGGTGTCTCTCTAAAGGATGCTGTCGGCATATTCGGTGGAGGATGTACGGGAGAAATCATCTCACCGGAAGGTCTGATCCTGACAAACCATCACTGTGGTTATGCTTCCATCCAACAACACAGTAGCGTTGAGCACGATTACCTGACTGACGGTTTCTGGGCTACTTCCCGAGATAAAGAGCTCCCTACTCCGGGATTGAAATTCACCTTTATCGAACGCATTGAAGATATTACCGATATTGTCAACGCAAAAATTGCTGCTAAAGAAATCACCGAATCTGAATCATTCACTGGTGCGTTCCTTCAGAAACTGGCAGAAGAACTTTACTCTAAAAGTGATCTGAAAGACAAAAAGGGAATTGTGCCGCAAGCACTTCCGTTCTATGCCGGAAATAAATTCTACATGTTTTATAAAAAAATATATCCGGACGTACGTATGGTTGCCGCACCACCTTCTTCTATCGGTAAGTTTGGCGGCGAAACGGATAACTGGATGTGGCCGCGTCACACAGGTGACTTCTCCATATTCCGTATCTATGCAGACGCTAACGGTGAACCGGCAGAATACAGTGCCGACAATACTCCTCTGAAAACCAAGAAACATTTGTCTATCTCCATCAAAGGTCTGAAAGAAGGAGATTATGCAATGATTATGGGATTCCCCGGAAGTACAAGCCGTTATCTGACTGTATCGGAAGTGAAAGAACGTATGGAATCTGAAAACGAACCGCGTATCCGCATCCGGGGTGCCCGCCTGGCTGTTCTGAAAGAAGTAATGAATGCCAGCGACAAAATCCGTATCCAGTATGCCAACAAGTATGCCGGTTCCAGCAACTACTGGAAGAACTCCATCGGAATGAACAAAGCGATTATTGATAATGACGTGTTGGGTACAAAAACTGCACAGGAAGCTAAATTCGCAGAATTTGCCAAAGAAAAGAACAATGCCGAATATGCGGAAGTAGTAAAGAAGATAGATGACCTGGTAGCTAAAACCGCTCCTCTCAACTATCAATTCACTTGTCTAAGAGAGACATTCTTCGGCGCTATCGAATTTGGTAGTACCCTGCTATCAAAAACACGGGAAGCACTGGTTGAAAAGAATGACTCTTTAATCAACGCACGCATAGAAGCTCTGAAAGAAACCTATGACGGTATCCATAATAAGGACTACGATCACGAAGTAGACCGTAAGGTAGCCAAAGCTCTGTTTCCGCTTTATGCAGAAATGATTCCGGCTGACCAGCGTCCGTCTATCTATAAGGTGATCGAACAGAAATACAAAGGCGACTATGACAAGTTTATCGACGATATGTATGATAACTCCATCTTCGCCAACCGTGAAAACTTTGAGAAGTTCATCAAAAAGCCGACAGTGAAAGCTATCGACAATGACCTGGCTTTACAATACTGTCAATCCAAATATGACTTATTCGAGCAAATTGTTTCACAACTGAAAGATATGGATCAGGAACTTGCCTTACTGCACAAAACGTACATTCGCGGTCTTGGCGATATGAAATTACCCGTTCCTTCTTACCCGGACGCTAACTTTACAATTCGTCTGACTTACGGTAACGTGAAACCTTATGACCCGAAAGACGGCGTACACTACAACTATTACACTACTACCAAAGGTATTCTTGAAAAAGAAAACCCGGAAGATCGCGAATTCGTTGTACCTGCCAAACTGAAAGAACTGATAGAAAAGAAGGATTATGGACGTTATGCTTTGCCGAACGGCGATATGCCGGTTTGCTTCCTGTCTACCAATGACATCACCGGTGGTAACTCCGGCAGCCCGGTATTGAATGAAAACGGAGAACTGATTGGTTGCGCTTTCGACGGCAACTGGGAATCGTTGAGCGGTGATATCAACTTTGACAACAACCTGCAACGCTGCATCAACCTGGATATCCGTTATGTCCTGTTCATCCTTGAGAAACTGGGCAACTGCGGACATCTGATTAACGAAATGACAATCGTAGAATAAATGAGAAAACAAATCCTATTTGTCCTATTTTCACTGGCAGCTTTTAGCATCCACGCCGACGAAGGGATGTGGATGCTGCCTGACCTGAAAACTCAGAATGCAGTTGCCATGCGTGAACTTGGTCTTGAAATTCCTGTCGAAGAGGTATACAACGCAAACGGTCTTTCTCTGAAAGATGCGGTTGTACACTTTGGCGGTGGATGCACGGGAGAAGTTATTTCTTCCGAAGGACTGGTTCTGACGAACCATCATTGCGGTTATGGAGCTATTCAGCAACATAGCAATGTAGAGCATGATTACCTGACTGAAGGCTTTTGGGCTATGAACCGCGAGGCGGAACTTCCTACTCCGGGACTTACCGTCACATATATCGATCGTATTCTCGATGTGACCGATTATGTCACAGAACAACTAAAGAAAGATCCGGATCCGGAAGGAGTTAACTACCTGTCACCAAGCTATCTTAGCAAAGTGGCAGAACGTTTTGCCAAAGCCGAGAATATAGAAATCATCCCCGCCACCAAACTGGAGCTTAAGGCTTTCTATGGTGGAAACAAATACTATATGTTCATCAAAACGGTGTACAGCGATATTCGTATGGTAGGTGCTCCTCCTTCTTCTATCGGTAAGTTTGGAGCAGATACGGATAACTGGATGTGGCCGCGTCACACGGGGGATTTCTCTCTTTTCCGCATTTACGCGGATAAAGATGGGAAACCGGCAGCCTATTCTAAAGACAACATTCCTTTGAAAGTAAAGAAACATCTGACTATCAGCCTCGCCGGAGTACAGGAAGGTGATTTCACCTTTGTCATGGGATTCCCCGGACGCAACTGGAGATACATGATTTCCGATGAAGTGGAAGAACGCATGCAGACTACCAACTTTATGCGTCAGCATGTACGTGGAGCCCGTCAAAAGGTACTTATGGAACAAATGCTGAAAGATCCCGCCGTACGTATTCATTATGCCAGCAAATATGCATCATCTGCCAACTATTGGAAAAATGCTATCGGCATGAACGAAGGTCTGATACGTCTCAACGTACTAGATACCAAACGTGCACAACAAGAAGAACTTTTGGCACGTGGCCGTGAAAAGGGAGATGATTCTTATCAGAAAGCTTTCGATGAAATCCGTTCTATCGTAGCTCACCGTCGTGATGCTCTCTATCATCAGCAGGCTATTAATGAAGCATTGGTAACTGCTCTCGATTTTATGCGTATTCCTTCTACAATGGAAATAGTTGCTGCCTTGAAATCTAAAGATAAAGAGAAGATAAAAGAAGCAAAGCTAAACCTGAAAAAAGAAGCTGATAAATATTTTGCCAATGTTCCTTTCCCGGAAGTGGAGAAAAAGGTCGGCAAAGAGATGCTGAAAACTTATGCCAAATATATTCCGGCAGAACAGCGGATTAATATCTTTGAGATTATCAATTCCCGTTTTAAAGGCAATATCGACGCATTCGTTGATGAGTGCTTCGAACATTCCATCTTCGGCAATCCCCAAAATTTTGAAAAGTTTATCAAAAAACCGAGCTTGTATAAAATAGGATACGACTGGATGGTATTATTCAAATATTCCATTACTGACGGAATATTGAAAACGGCTATCGCCATGAAAGAAGCAAATCAGAACTACGATGCTGCTCACAAAGTATGGGTGAAAGGTATGATGGATATGAGACAGGAAAAAAGTATTCCTATTTATCCGGATGCAAATTCGACTTTACGGTTGACATACGGGCAGGTACTTTCTTATGAACCGTTCGACGGTGCTATTTATGATGCCCATACCACTCTTAAAGGAGTAATGGAGAAAGAAGATCAGGGAAACTGGGAATTTGTTGTGCCTCAAAAACTGAAAGAGTTATACGCAGCCAAAGACTATGGACGCTATGGCAAAAACGGTGAAATGCCTGTCTGCTTTATTGTAAACACTGATAATACAGGCGGGAACTCCGGCAGCCCGGTTTTCAACGGTAAAGGTCAGTTGGTAGGAACTGCTTTCGACCGTAACTTTGAAGGCTTGACGGGCGACATTGCTTTCCGCCCTTCATCACAGCGTGCCGCTTGTGTCGATATTCGCTATACACTCTTTATCATAGATAAATTTGCGGGAGCTTCCCATATCATTGATGAATTGACTATTGCGGAATAATTAGAAATATCATTCATAAAGAAGAAATGGATAATGAAGCTGATATGTTTTATATCATCATTCATTATCCATTTTTCCAGTCCTCCATTAATCAGACAAAGTCTTTCATGATTATTATATCATAAATTATCGCCAAAACATCCGGAACTAATCATTACATTCACGCAAGACCTTAAAGAATTGCAGCAACCTTCCTGACCTGAGCCAATCGTTCCATGAAAGAACGGTCTTTTTGAACAACCTGCATATTGTACCTCATTTGAAGGCGCAATAGAGGTTCTGCATTAACATTCAAAGCAGCCTCGAAAAGCAGCGCAGTTTTTTCTGTCAAAGGCCTGCGTTCGTTCAAAATCTCATTTAGGGCAGAATAGGCAATTCCCATATTTTTAGCCAACTGCCGCTGAGAAATTCCCCGATATTCGATTTCTTCTTTCAGAATCGCTCCCGGGTGTGTTGGGTATACAGGGAGCATATTGTTTGCCACCATATCGGACGGAAATTTTTTCTTACTCATATTCTTTCACTTATAATGATTCGATAATTCTGTAATATTGCAGATTGTGGCAACAGTCTTGCCATCCTCTGTTTCTCACATTATCTTCGTCTCTCATCAGGTCAATGACCCGAATATACTTTTTGACGACTTGTGGCTGAAAACGATGTTTCTTGTCCGCTTTACCTGCGAGATACAAATCTCGCAAATACATCTCATTGAAATTGATTTCCATTTCATCAACTGTTCTTGTTTCATCCACAAAGATAATTCTTTCATTCCAATCTTCACAATTTTTGCGAATATTATTTTCAATTACTGACTTTGTTTCACAATGAGTTCCCTACCACTACTATTTTGTGAACAAAAACAGTTTTTTCCCGTTATATTAATGAAATAGAATTTGTATTTGCAGTCTTCAATGGCTGCCATTTAACTTTAAGAAAGGAAAGATTATGGAAAAGTTTGAAGATTTAATAAAGTCACCGGTACCCGTTTTGGTTGATTTCTTTGCTGAATGGTGTGGACCTTGTAAAGCAATGAAACCCGTTTTGGAAGAACTGAAATTAGTTGTAGGTGACAAAGCCCGGATCGTAAAGATAGACGTTGACCAGCACGAAGAACTGGCTACTAAATATCGTATACAGGCCGTACCTACCTTTATAGTATTCAAGGATGGGGAAGCGGTATGGAGACATTCCGGCGTAATCCATAGCAGTGAACTGCAAGGGGTTATCGAGAAGCATTATACATAAAAAGATAAAGATAACGAATGAAAAAAGTATTAGTAATGGTGGCTCTTGTCATGGTAAGTGTGATTGTGTACGCTTTCAATGATAAAGCAGAAACCAATCAAGGTAAAAAAGAGGTAACAGGTAACGGTGAAGTCGTCGTAATGAACAAGGAAATGTTTCTGAAAGACGTCTTCGATTATGAAAAATCAAAGGAGTGGAAATACAAAGGTGACAAGCCTGCCATCATCGACTTATATGCTGATTGGTGCGGACCTTGCCGCCAGACAGCTCCTATCATGAAAGAATTAGCAAAGGAATATGCAGGGAAAATAACAATCTACAAAGTAAATGTGGATAAACAAAAAGAACTGGCAGCCCTGTTCAATGCAACCAGTATTCCATTGTTCGTATTCATCCCCATGAAAGGAGATCCACAGCTTTTCCGTGGGGCTGCTGACAAAGCAACCTATAAGAAAGCAATCGATGAGTTTTTATTAAAGTAAAAAAAGGAAAAAGATAGTGACGCCATCCGGTAAGGATAGTGACGCTATAATGGACAAATAGTGACGGTATCCCGCGAGGATAGCGTCACTATTTTTATATACCTATCGATCCTTATTTAAAGTACCCTACAGGAT
Source organism: Bacteroides faecium (assembly GCF_012113595.1). Taxonomy (NCBI): domain Bacteria; kingdom Pseudomonadati; phylum Bacteroidota; class Bacteroidia; order Bacteroidales; family Bacteroidaceae; genus Bacteroides; species Bacteroides faecium. The sequence goes on along the minus strand of NZ_CP050831.1, from coordinate 4,130,479 downwards.
GGTTCATCATAGGAATCTGAGTGTCTTTCAGCTTCAGGACTTTCTTCAATTGATTATTATCCATCGAAGCACGTGGCACTGTAGCCAAATTTGCAGCAGAACAGAAAATTGAAATATTCTGTGAAACAATACCTGCATCCATAGCCCCCATCAACTGGGTATGTGCATTTTTCGTATCTCCGAAACGGGAAAGGTCGCTAATCAGCACTAAAGAAACCGGAGCCGATTTCACAAAAGCCTGCCCACCAGCAACTGCACCCCGGTAATCTCCTTCAGCTATCAAATTCAACTGGTGATTCTTTGCATCGTACAAGTAACTACCTTCCGGCAACACTACATATACGTCCACATCCTGCTTGTTCAAAGCCGACGGAGCCGTCCGTTTACCTGAATCTTTCCGATTGACGCCATTAGCAGCCCATAACAAATCCGACAAATCAGCCAGGTTCAGAGCTTTTGAAGCAAACTCTCTGGTTGAATGACGTTCGGACAACGCTTTCATTACCGTACCTGTACGGTTTAAATTAGGCTGTGGCAACTTAATCACTTTATCAGCAGCAAAAGCAGCTGCCGAAAGCACTAAACAAACTAACAATAGTTGTACTCTTTTCATAACTGTGGTATTAAAAGTTGATGAGCAAATATAAACAAAAAAGGTCTGCATTCATTTTCGAATACAGACCTTTTAAGAGTTATTATGAGGTTTGATTATTTATCGCCGAAATAACGGTTGTACAGACCTTCAAAACCTTTACCGTGACGAGCTTCGTCCTTGCACATTTCGTGTACAGTGTCATGGATAGCATCCAGGTTCAAAGCTTTAGCACGAGTTGCGATACGTTTTTTGTCTTCGCATGCACCTTGTTCAGCATCCTTACGTTTCTGCAGGTTAGTCTTAGTATCCCATACACAGTCACCCAGCAACTCTGCGAATTTAGAAGCATGTTCAGCTTCTTCCCAAGCGTAGCGTTTGAAAGCTTCAGCTACTTCAGGATAACCTTCGCGGTCTGCCTGACGGCTCATAGCCAGATACATACCTACTTCAGTACATTCGCCCATGAAGTGGTTGTTCAGGTCTTTAATCATTTCTTCGTCACAACCTTTTGCAACACCGATAACGTGCTCGTCAGCAAAAGTCAATGCACCACCCTCTACTTCAACAACTTCTACGAACTTGCTGGCAGGAGCTTTACACAAAGGACATTTCTCAGGAGCTGCGTCACCTTCATAAACGTAACCGCAAACAGTACATCTAAATTTTTTCATTTTCTTCTCAATTTTAAATTAATTAGTCAATACGTGTTTCTTTATCTTTTCTTAAGCAATTCTTGCATATACCTTTATAATAATAATGCACTTCCGATACCTGATGGCCGTCCATCTCCAAGCTCTCTACCTTTTTTATCGCTTCCGGACATTGCAAGTCATAAATGTGTCCGCAACGTTTGCAAAGGAAATGAGAATGAATGGAAGTATCCGCATCAAAATTAGTATTCTTCTCATCAATAGTAAGCATCTGAGCCGCTCCTTGTTCTGAAAACAGTTTCAAAGTATTGTAAACTGTCGTCTTTGAAAGTGTAGGCATCGAAGGAGACAATGCAGTATAAATATCATCAGCCGACGGATGGATGGGATGCTCCATCAAATATTGCATGATAGCAATACGCTGCATCGAAGGCTTTATATTATGTTCTAATAATCTTTCGTACGGTTTCATCATTTATCCCTTTCTTTCCAAACTTGTATTCATTACAATTATAAATCTAATGCAAAGATAAAGAGTAATTCCGAATTATCAAACTAATTAAGAGAAAAAGTTCGGATATCCAACTTAATTGTATATCCGAACTTTTTTAGGCTTACTAATAAACTAATTCAATATTCATGACCTTGCGACTCATCCTTTATAAAGGAAGGCACATCATCACATCGAATATATTTGGATACATCATCTGCATCATCTTTAACAATCCAAACCATAGCTCCCGAAGACGAAAGTTCTGTAACAATGTACGAATTATTCCAACGTCCTCCTAGACTGTAGTCATATTTCCCGGTAATGATATATCCTAGATAATCATCTTTCTCTATATCAAATGAGCCGGTTAGAAAACGTGCATACATACTGTCGAACTTCTGATACATCTTAAAAGTTTTATCTTTGCGGACAAAAGTAATATAACAATAAGTTCCTTCCGCCAACGGTTGTCCGTTCCACTCTGTCAGTTGCCATGTACCATTTAAATTAGCGGGAGTTACCTCCAAAGTTCTCCCTTTCGTTTCTTCTTCATCATCACAAGCTATAAAGCTGGTCAGAAATATCGATAATATCATTATTCTGAAAAGAATTTTCATACTGTAGTTTTTATATATGATTAATAAACAAAATTATTATTGAATACGATTGATAATCACATTAACCAACCGATCAGACAGCGGCGCATCTACCCCTTCTACAATAAAAGTAAAACGTAACTTATCAGGGGCCTTTTCTGGTAACTTATGTCCATCCACCGTTATCACCAGGTCACCTTCTTGTCCTGGTGGAATAACATTCGGCTCGCTATGGAAACCTGCATATGGCGGAAGCATACGAGCCGAAAGTTTCAAAGGATTTTTACTAGTGTTGGCACAAAGTATACGCTCCGACGGACGAATGGATGATGTTACTTCCGAAAAGACCACTTGCTTGCGTTTCATCCGTACAGCACCCATAGCATATGGAAGATAATCCCATTCATCAGAGCAAACGACCTCACCAGTCAATGTAAGACGCACTACCGGATATTTGGCAGAAACGGTTGTATATACAAATGCATATGTTTTTACCGTACCGATATTATTCTTAGGATTGTATACCAATACCACGCTACCTTCGGCTCCCGGAGTTATCGTTTTAGAATTAACAGTTGCCGCAGTACATCCACATGAAGTGGATACCTTGGTAATCCGCACATCCGAAGAACTCACATTGCGAAACCGAAATGTATAGGTACGGGGTGCATCACTATCATAAAGCTTACCAATATGGATATCCAATGAATCGAAATGCAGTACCTGTCCCCCTTCTTTCAGCAACGATGGATTAACCAAAGAATCCGCCACCGCAGAGTGGAATCCTCCTCCCTGCGCTCCAAGCTGGGCTACAGGGAAAAAGCTCCACAACATACAAAGCAAATAATATGTATACGGTTTATTCTTCATGGGTCTGCTTCAACGTTATCACATCCATCCGGTATCGCTCGCATTTTTGCGCACAGTGATGGTAAAAGCCTGCGTTTTTCCATCACTGGCCTTTACCATAGCACTGGTCATGCCTGCTGCAAGACCTTTAACTGTTAGACGGCTATTTTGAAGTGTAATTTGCACCTTTGACGCATTATTTACCGTACATTCGTAAGTCAGGTTTTCGCCATTGGCAAAATAACGCGCAAAGTCAATTACGACTCCTTTATCTATTGCCACATACAAATTGGGAACTTTCATGTCGGAACCGCTTCCTGCAATAGCATGTAACAGTGCACCGGCATCAATCAATTTCCCCATTTTACCGCGGTAGGAAGGAAGGTCCATTTTGGTAGGTGTAAAGCCCGGCGACACATGCAGGTAATTGTACTTCTTATAACCCTTGTAGTAACCGTCTACTTCGCGAGCTGTAGATTTCATTAAATCAAGGAATTCCTGTGCCTTGAAATGCCGGCGTTTCTGCACTGCATACGACAAGCCCAGTGCTGCTACACCCGACACATGCGGACATGCCATCGAAGTTCCTTCATTATAGCCGTAAGCAGGTTTGGCATTTACCACTAATGTGGAAAGAATCATACCCTGATCTATAGTTGTATCTTCATTATCCTGTTCTACACCCGTAGCACCATAATAGTCACTGTCACCACCTGGCGCACAAAAGTCTACTTCTGCTCCGTAGTTTGTAAAGGAGGACGGCGTGTAATCTGCCGCAATGGCAGCAACCGAAACACAACCTTCATAAGCCGCCGGATAAGAAGATATGGCTGAATATTCATTGCCGGAAGCAAAAATAGCCAGTCCGCCTTCAATAACTCCACTGGGGGAACCGGCGTTATGAATGAAATAATCCAAAGCATCTTTTTCGAGCGGATAAAGCTGTCCCCATTCTTCATCGGTAGCCGGTCCCGGTATGTACACCAGTGGGCTGGAATAGGCAGAATTGTATCCCCAGCTACACTGAAGAATAACGGCACCATTGTCGGCCGCATACTTAATTGCTTTTGCTTCCGCCGCCATCGTTACTCCCGCCTCACCTTCAAAAACTTGGCAAGTCATAATCCGCACGCCTTTATGGGTACCATCACCTCCGGCAATACTGCTGACTCCTATGCCGTTATTGTTAACAGCTGCTATGGTGCCGGCCACATGTGTGCCGTGTCCTGTGTCTTCAGCATTTTGCCAGGAAATAATTCCGGTATTCTTTACAAAATTGTAGCCATACCTGTCTCCTTTATATCCATTGTTGTCGGCATCCCTATCGGAACCCAGTTCTTCACTTTCGTTCACCCACATATTGGCTTCCAAATCGGGATGACTCCACATAACGCCTTCATCCAGCACAGCCACAATGATTTCAGGATCACCCGTACATAAATCCCATGCTTCCTTACAATTAACATCGGCGCCTGCAATAGCAGGAGCAATGTATGAGAAGTCATAACTCCCCTGATTAATATACCCCCACTGCCGCGGCAACAGTTCATCATTAAACGGAAAGTCATTATCAGTAGCACGGGTTTTCATTTTACTCAGAGATGCTTCGTTAACCACCACCATCTTCTTTTTAGGATCATAAACCCGCTGAATAGTAGGGTTGCACTGAATTTTCGATATCTCTCCTAATTTGGAGAGTCTCTCCATTGCTTCATTCAGATCCGTATTTTTATCGAAGCGTACAATGTACCACAGGTGCATGCCTGCCCTGCGTGCCTGTTCCTCAGTACGTACATCTACCGGAAAGACTCGCTCAAATTCGTATGCTCCCAGTATAGAAAGTACCTCGTCTGTGGAAGGAATGCCGGAGCGTGTGGCAGCGCCCGCAGCACGTGTCTTAAATGTCCGGTCGAGTAAATCGCTCATTTCCGGAACAAACTTAATCAATAATTCACCGTCGGCAGCCCCTTCAGGTATCGTTGTACCGGGAGTGCCCGGAGTTGCCGGAGCCTGCTCGACCAAGTCATGGTCACTACAAGCTCCTGCCACCAAGGCGAATATCAAGATGTATATATATAGCCTTTTCATCTTTTATTTTTTAGTTTGATATTTTTTTCTGAATTTTGGAAATGCATCATAATAATAATCCAAGGTAGCAGGCTCGTTGTCAAAACGGGCTTTCTTCCCTTCAGTGTCTATACCTGTTTCTTGATTAAAGATCAATACTTCCGGATTCCACTCTATTAAGTGCGGATGGTATAATAGCCAATCGGGCAGCTTTCCGGTGAAAAAGTTCAAATTCAAAGACAGCACCCTAGCTTTAGGAAGTATCTTAGGTATTTCAGGATGGTCATACAAATACTGTATGGTGTCTCCAAACACCTCTATATCTTCATCTGTATAACCGGTCACTCCATCCTCTCCAACCTTAAAGTCGGGTATGGTACCTTCCATATAATTATAGGATAAACGTAATTCCTCCAACGTATCCCACAATAATAACCTCCGTAATGAAGGGTCTTTTTCTGTATTAAAGAACATACCGATACCATTAGGATATTTGGTAGCATTATCTTTCTCTCTAAGGTCGGTAAGTACCATTCGCCGATTAGTTCTCAAATCCAAGATCTTTAGTACAGGGAAGTTTTCTTTGGTCAAAATATCAGGTATCAAATCAAAATTATTGCTGCTTATATCCAAAAGTTCCAATTGATTGCCTAGCTTCTCAGCAAGGTCATCTGTTATTTCCGTCAGACCGTAGGCACTCACCGTCAACTTTTTCAAATACTTCAAGCCGCATACATCATTTTCCAATTTGATGCTTTTAGTTGCCGTATTGGTATTGCTAAAGAAATATAAGGACTCTACATAAGTGAGATAGTGAACTTCCTGCGGAATGGACTCCTTGGTATCAAACAAAGTGAAATTAACAGAACGTATACGTCCCACAGCCTTATCATCGGGAAGGCCTTTATCGCCTTCTTCCCACAAGACCACATCTTCCCAGTTTCTCATATTCTCACTGGGGTCCCAATTATTACCCGCTCCCATGCGTTCTCTGATAGTAAGCAATGTCAAGGAATCACCCGTTCGGTTATCTTCAATTTTAGGAGCGGCTTTTTGAGTAACAGTCATCGATACCGGCTGTTCCAGTTCATCTTCTGTTTTCTGAGGCAGGAAGTTAATTTTGGCTACACGAGTATCAAAATCTGGATTCATCATCCAGTCCACACGGATTTTAGTAGTTCGCGGACGCGATCCCCTATCCAGGTCGACAGTAGTCTTTGTTGGTAAAATAATCCAGCCCGTATTGTCGGGATTCACATACTCCACACTCATTTGGAAAGCAACGTTTGTCGTTACGGTAACATCGAAATGACGCTCTTCATATTTGGCGGAAGATTCTATTTCGATATCCTTCTTTTCGATATGGATCATTTTACCATATCCCGTTTGATGTACGGTCATCACACCCGGAGCCTGTCCACGGGGAGTAAAGCGAATTTCTGCCGTGCGCATTCCTTTTATGAGGGTAGAGTCGATGGCAATCGCACACTCGGTTACCCCGCTACCACTGGCAGGTGAGATACTTACCCACGGCTCCGAAGAACTTGCCGTCCATTCGCCTCCCGAAGAAACAGTTACTACGTCTGTGCCCCCGTCAGCGCCCATCGTGATATCCTCCTTGTCTATCGCGAAGCCTGCAATACCACTATCATCATCATCTTTACAGGCTGCTATAGCAACCATGTAAACGAATAATCCTAATGCTATTTTTATTAAATATTTCATTGATATTTCTCTTATTTGTTTATTTATCCAGGTCTAGTGCATCACAGCCGCGAATATCCTGCGTCTTATCATAAATCAACCTATATTGTCCGGCTTGGATATAGGGACATACAGTGCTTAAGTTGATTGAGATATTAGGATTATCCTTAATATCAAACGTAGAAATAAATGGTGAGATAGTATCCTCTATCTTGCGTAAATCATTAGAGCTGATATAGAAAGCTTTCAGACTAGGATTCTTATAAAGCCCCGTAGGCCATTCACGTAATATTCTGTTTCCATCCGCATCCCGTTGATTAGTGATACCGAATACAGCCAAATAATTGATTGATAACGGCTGAGTAGGGAATTTAGAGAAACAATTGTAACTAAGGTCTATTCCATATAACACAGGCATATTGATTACGTAGAAGTCATCGGTCAGTTCGGACAGTTTGTTGTGAGTGAGGTCCAGGCTGGTAAGAGCCTCCCGTACCATCTTTCCGGACAGTGCCCCCTTAGGAATGGTCTTCATCCCATTGCCCGAGAGCATCAACATCTGCATAGGAGATTCTTTCTTGGCTAAGATAGCTGGAAATTCCTCTAAGCAGTTATTGCTCAAGTTGATGGAGCCAGCGTTAATCCCCTTGTGTTCATCATTATTCTCAAATCCACTAATCATATTATTAGAGAAGTCAACGGCACCCATCACATATTTAGACTTCGCATTAAAGATATCCGGAACTTTCGTCAACTGATTGTGCGTGCAACTGAAGGTTTCCAAATCATTCCATCCGAAGAAGAAGTTCGTTTCAGTGGCATTATCGTAGATATAGGGAATATCAGTAATCTGATTATAATCCAAATAAAACTTCACTAGTTGAATTTCTTTTCCAAAAGGTTGCAACGTATGGATTTTATTATTCGTGCAATCCAACAATCCCAATTTAACCATCTTTTTGAGATGATCGTTGTCCGGAAATTCTTCCAGATTATTGAATCCCATATAGAGAAGCTGGATTTTATCCGCCGATTTTCCTTCAGTGATTGCTTCCCAGTCCAATTTAAGTTGGTATCCGGGGATACCTTGGTTGCAAGCAATGTTAAGTGAAATCACTTCGGTCAACTCACTTAGCATTTCCGTGGGTAAGCTCGTCAGTTTGGGGCAGTTGTATATTTCAATATCCGTCAGAGCAGCCATATCCGCCCACTTCCAATCATCCTTTTCTTCATAATAAGGAGAGTCCGGCTTCACATCCACAAAGAAATGATCACTTTTAATGGGACAATTACCCACAAAAAGCTGTTCTAACTTTGTCAGTCTCATGACAGCTCTGGATATACCGGTCAATTTATTCGTCATGACGCCAGCCTGAATATCTTTCAAAGATACGCGGCTGCTCTTAATCGGCTTCATCTTGGGATTGTCGTTAATCCCTTTTTTCAGAATGTCTGATAATCCTTCGCGCGGGTCTTTAGCCAGGAATTTGGTATCATAATCCATTCTTATGGCTTTACGCTGTTCTTCGGTCATGTTGACGGAGTAGTTATCGAGTAGATGTCCTCCGAGTTTTTCGTCATGTGTACCCAATGACAAGGTTCGCAACTCGGTGAGTTGTCCTATTTCGTCGGGCAAGTCACCCTCGATGCCAAAACCCACAAGGGATAATAGCGCCACACGTCCGTTTTCCAACAGTTGCACGCCCGGCTGTTGTCCCCACAGGTCGATGTCCTTATTAAAGTTCCAGTTACTACCTATCGGAGCGGTTTCACCGTAGTATTTCCAATTTGAGCCTCCCATCTTTTCCCAAATGGCTTTCAATGCCTGGTAGTCCTTGATGTATTCGGCAGTTTCGGAAAGGCGCACGGGGACTTCCGCATCCTCGGTTTTCTCATTATCCTTTACTACAAATGGCTTCACCGCTTTCACAGAAGCTGTTTCCAGTGTATACTTGCCGTCTTTGTCGGAATAGGTGGTGTAACTGCTAACTTCATAAGTTCCGGCTTTCAGCCATACCACTGTATCACATTTGGCATATGAGGTTTCCTGATTTCTGTCGGTATACCCGTCGGCAGGTTTATCAGTAAAGTCCTGTTCATGATTGACACGAAGATTGTTTATTGTAACTAGCTCCTGCGTGAACAGGTTCTTTACTACAACCTTAATCAACTCAATATTACCAAACGGATAAGCATTGTCCTCTTCGCTACGAGTTTTGCCAAAGTCCTTGACTAACTTAAATGTCACCATGCCCCGAGCTACTGCATCCACCACCAAGGGTTGTGCATGCAGTCCGCCCGCAACAACAGTAAACATACAACTCTCACCACCGGGACCTGCATATAATACTTGATCCAGCTTATCGTATAAATAAAAGCCTATAATGGTATAATTTCCCGCCAGCAACTCCAACTTATTACTACGTAATCCAAATTCTGCATTTCCCGCATTATACGAGTTTAAGGGTAGAGTTTGAGTAATGGTGGAGCCGTTATATTGCATAACGACTTTCACTTTCTGTGCTTCGCCCAACATTTCCAGTTTATCGGTAGGCGTCGTTGCACGTGTAGTCGAAGCATTTCCGAAAGATGCACTCTTCAACAACTTAAACTGCACATATCCGTAACCGGATTGCAATTGTTCGTCATCATCGGAGCATCCTGTCACCATACACATCGTCAAAAAACTGACGAGGAGAGGGACAAAGAATAATATGGAATATATTTTCTTATTCATCTATTCAATGATTAGTTATAATTTGGAGTAATAATAAGCACTTTCAGAGTCTCACCGCTTTCTTTATTAATAATACTAAGGTGCAATTCTTCTGTTAAAGAAGTAGGGTCTTCAAGATAAATATTACAAGAAGATTCTGAGCCTTCAATAATTTCGCTCTCATTGGATAGATCGACATCACCACGCATCAATTTAAATATCCATACATCTTCATAATCCCCCTCTAACGGGTCGACCGTAAATGAATTAGCATCAGGCCATTCCATCGTATAGATATCATTAATACCAGGATATTGATCCTTTATATCCGAATCGGTGACTTTTGTACAATCTACTTCTTGAGTTACCCAATCAGCATCAAAATATGTAATTTTAAACGCTTGTTCATCTACCTGCTTCTTCTGTTTTTGAACAATATTAATCAGCAGATTGCTTTGTTGATAAGAAAACTTGATGTCCTGTTCGTATGTTTCCGGATCCCTCTCAATCAGATTTCCCCATAGGTCATCTTTAATATCCTGATACAAAGCGCTGGGAATTACCAATACAAAACCTTCCCTTTCTTCAAAACCTTCATCAATTTTAAGTCTCACATTCCCCTTTTCACCTGTCAGATGCATCCAATCAACAACTTCACCCTCATCACCGTTAATAAGCATACGCGTCATTCCATACTCTGTCTTCTTTTCAATATAAACCACTTCAAAGTCATCATTGAATGCCTGTATAGTAAACGGCACGAAGTTTCTATATGTGGAACTTGAGGTGCTGCCACTTGCCCCCGAGCTGCTTGTCTGCGTAAATGTTTTACCATCCAGTGATACTTCCCAATTCCAAGGATTAGAATTAATAATTTTAATCCCCTTAGGATTCATGCCTTTATATACTAATGGGAATTCATAAGATTCAATTCCCTCTTCATCGGTAAAAGTAAGTTTACCATTTTGCGCATATTTCGCATATTGAGGTTCATTAATCACCTTAACACTTCCTTCCACCCTTTCATTAATAGAACCTACAATAGCATTTCCATTAATATCCAACCATTCGGGTCTGTTAGTTGCTGCAAACCGGAAGTTAGCTTCCACTTTAAAAGACAAGTAATCGTCATATCCAACCTCTATCTCTTGGATTTCATTACCCTCCATATCATATATTTTAAGGCTGCGATTCTTACTTCCGCGTACCACGTCGGCAATAATCGCTTTATCAGCCCCAATCATCATAACCAGTTGTGCAGTAGTGGGCGCTTCAAACTCTACTGCTTCATCTGTTATTCTGAGCTTCACAGTCTGTGTTCCGGCAGTTCCGGACAATGAATAATTCTCCATTTCGCCTGTCACAAAGCGGCACCATGTAGCCGAAGAGGTTAGTTGCCAGTTTGCATTGGCTTTAAAAGTAAATTCTTTATCATCACCGGCTTTACAATTCACTGTTTGTTTTTCAGGGAAAACCGATGCGGCATCATCCTCATCATCATCCGAGCAGGCACTCATGCAAAAAGCCATGAACAGAATGGCTAAAAAGCCATTTAAGCTGAACTTCCTCATAAGCATAAGCGATGTTTCTTGTTTAAACTTTTTCATATACTTGTTATTTATTATTATTTTAATGAGTTATTAATTCCCTCTTCTATCAGCTTTTGAGCTTCGTCGTCACTAATCCATCTAACGGCGTTGGCATAAGTACCCACCTCATCCTTACCTGCCGGCATACCGGGTACATGCAATGTCATATATTGGAAGATGAACTTCTCACAAGTGCTATAATAAGAAAGATAAGCCCCTGCCTGATAGGCCCAGATTTCTCCGTCGCCATAAATCGTATTGAATGCATCGGGCGTGTATGCAAAGCGCTGGTCTTCCATCTCAATCAACGGATTCAGCAGGTCATTGGTAGTAAACTTCACTTTGAGGTCATATCCCTTGTAGAAGTAATCCTTCATAATAACCGTATTTTCCTCATTCTTATCTATTTCCGTGCGAATCAACCGCTGGTCAACATCCTTCATGTATGAAGTGAAGTAACTGGAAATAACAACGGCGTAGCCACTGAACACATTGATATCAAACGGACATACCTTCTGCAAAATCACCTTTGTTTCAATTCCGTAAATATCCCATTGGGATTCTTTTTCGGTAACAAGGTGAAGCACAAAGCCCAGTGAGTCCGTTACGGCTATGTTATCATAAATACCACGTACATGCACATTTGCCGCGTATTCCCCGGCTTTAATCGTTACCGTATTCGATTCGAGCGCATAGTGCTCACCTTCCACGGCGTTGCTCTTTTTGTCGATGATTTCCACACCTAGTGTACGGTCATAATCACATACTTCGGTAGCCGATACGGCAATATCAAAGTATTCCTTATTGTTTTGCACGGGAAGTACGGACAGTGTATCGGAAAACATGATGTAATTAGGACCACTATATTTTACGTATTCGGAATCACAACTTACCAATCCGAGCACGAGAATGAAAATAGCCGATAATCCGATAAAAATCTTTTTCATGCTTATAGTTTTTTTTAAACTGTTATTTATTGCTTTCATTCGGTTCGATATTTGTTCCCGGCGCATCCAGCTCATTTTGCGGAATAGGCCATACAAACCTCGCATCGTCTTTCTCCACTTTCAGGCTGCTCCCGTTATTTAGTGACTCGCTTTGAGGTTTCCGTTCAAAGCCTTTATGCCAGCGTTTAAGGTCTTGCAGGCGGAAGCCTTCCATGTAAAGCTCTTTTATGCGTTCTTTCTCTATAACGTCCATAGCATTGTTTTTCGAAAGCGTAGTGCCGCTACCGTAGGACATATAACGCGCCAGGCGCAAAGCGGAGATATCCTTGCCTGCACTGCCATAATTGGGATTCTCTTTCTGGCAATAAGCTTCCGCTCTAATCAGGTATTGCTCGGACAAGCGGAACACCTTGGGCATGGAAGTGTGCCGGATGTTGTAACTCTCAAATAAGCTTTGATTACCCCAATATTTTTGAAGCAACGGCCATTGCAAGGCGTGTGGGTATCCGGTAAGGTAGGACTGAAAGAAGACCACATACCGATAGTCCATCGAATCATACAAATCCAACGCCCACTTTGCAGGTACATAGTCGGGACGCACCGTTGAATAATCATAATTAAAAAAGATGGTTCCCAGGGCACCTCCGTAAGACGTCGGCGTAAAACCTACTTTCAGGATAATTTCCGTAGAGTTGTCATTTGTCCACATATACTGGTAGTAACTCTGACCGGTATTTCCGTATACGGTGCTAGCGCTTGAAAGCACGTAGTATCCGCTATCAATCACCTTACTCGAATACTTGATTGCATCCTCATAGTTTTTCATATAGAGCGCCACCCGGGCACGCAGGGCATACACGGTGTATTCGTTAAAATAAGAAGTATTGTAAAGGTCGTTTTTAGTCACTTCGTCTTCATCTATTTTCAAATAAACTACCGCCTGCTCCAGATCGTCCAGTACAAACTGATAGGAATCTTTCAGGGAAGCGCGCTTTAGATTAGTGGTTGTATTATATTCCGATGTCAATACTACACCCAGCTCATCGGCTGCCGCCGCATCGCTTTCGTAGGACTTACAGAAGAGTTTAATCAATTCGGAATAGCACAATGCACGTGCAAACAGCGCCTCTCCGTGAATCATGTCTAACTTATCCAGCGCATCGTCGTCTGTTTCTGCCGCCTGCACGCGCGGGATATAACCCAACAGAAAATTACAGCGGTTGATTACGGCATACAAACCTCCGTAAACAGCTTGTATATCTTCGTTAGTAGATAATATGTTCCATCGCCATACATCACCGTATTGATTTGTATAACCTGTTACTGCATACACCAAATCGGCTTGTAAATCGGGCAGTAGTGTAAGGTTGCCGCTATAGAGCGAAGCATCTTTAAATGCGGCATAGATACCGATGATTGCCTGATTGGCATCGTCCACCGTGTTGATAGCTTGACCTGCTTGAATGGCGTCTTCGGGATATTTGTCCAGACAGGAAACGGAACCTATCCCCCAAACAGCCAACAACAAATATATCTTTATTTTATTCTTCATTTTTTTATATGTTGTATTTTAGAATGAAACTTCCAGACCGAAAGTGAATTGCCGGGTGGCGGGATATTGTGCCTGATACATATTGTTAGTACCTTCGGGGTCGAGTCCCGTAAACTTGGTAAACGTCAGCAAATTCTGTCCTTGTGCGTATACACGCAAGTTTGTCAGGAAATTTGTTTTTCTGAGCAATGACTGCGGAAAGCTATAACTCAACATCAGGTTCTTCAGCCTCAAGAATGAAGCATCTTCCAGAAAGCGTGAATCCATCTGTGGAGTAATGCCATAACGGGGAATATCCGTTATGTCACCCGGTTTCTTCCAACGGTCATACAGCAATCGGCGGGATTGATTGTATGCTTCGAAAAGCCCATTGCTCTCATCCATGAAGCGGTCATTGTTAAACACCCAGCGGTCGGCTACCCAACTAAACTGTGCCGCCAGTGAAATGCCTTTCCAAGTGAGTGTAGTGCCGAAACCACCTTGCCAGGGAGCAACAAAACTCTTGTTTACCAGCACTTTGTCCGCATCCCTGAATTCCGTAGTCACTTCACCGTCCTTTGTATACCACAATGCGTCACCATTTGCAGGATTGACTCCAGCGAAGCGATTGATATAAAATTCCGTAGCAGAATGACCCACTACATACTTAATATTGGTACCTGCAATCTCGTACTCATCCACTCCATTATAAAGTTCTGTGATTTTGTTCTTGTTATAGGATAAGTTAGCGCTGAGGTTCCATGAAAAATCTTTTGTACGGATGACATCGCCATTCACCGAGAGTTCCGCACCCCTGTTAACCATGGCTCCGATATTGTCCCGGTATTTACCCGAACCATTCACTGCATAAGATTGAGGAACCAACATTAACATATTAGTTGTCTTTTTATTGTACAACTCCACATCCAGATTCAACCTGTTCCAAAAGCCTAGATGCAAAGCCAGATTGGTAGACCATGTTTGCTCCCAACTTAAATCGGGATTACCGTTTTGTGAAGGGTAAATGCCCGTCTCCCCCATGTAGTCCATCCCGCCTTTCACCAAAGACTGAGCATCATAATAACCAATTTCGGAGTTACCCGAGGTACCTGTGCTAAGTGCAATCTGCATCATCGTCAGCCAGTCATATTTCTTCATGAAATTCTCTTTCTGTATGTCCCACATCAATCCGACCGACCAGAAAGTTCCCCATCTGTTGTCCTTGCCAAAACGGGAAGAGGCATCGGCACGAACAGAGAAATCAGCATAGTAACGACCTGCATAATTATACTCGCCTCTTCCGAAGAATGAAAGATAAGAATAGGAATATGCATCACCCGTATCCGACCATGCGGCAGCCAGCGTACCATTGGTAATATTCGTCAGAAGGTCATTGTTTTGTCCTCGCATGGTGACAGTAAACCCTTCTGAACGTGCATCCACTCCTTCTTGTCCCAACAGGAAATTGAACGAATGTTTATCCTCCAATGTAAACTGATAATTTGCGGTATTAGTAATTGTCAAACTCAGCCTATCGGTCGAACTACGTCCCGCATTACCTGATCCGTTGTTGGTGGGAAAACTAGGAAAAGATTGTTTGAATGCCGTCATGTGTGCATAGTCTGCCGCAAACTGCGAGCGGATAGTTAATCCCTTAACAGGATTCACTTCAGCATAGAGTGTAGACAATATTTTATACTTCTTATACTTTACGGGATTGTTTTCCATCCATTCTAGCGGATTCTGATTGGTGCCTTTCCAACTGCCGTCAGAGGGAGAAGCCAGGGAACCGTCTTCTTTGTAAGGATTCCAATAAGGCATCATGAAGTGTGAAGCGGAGATAGGTGTTACCGAGGTATACTCCCCCGACTGTGCTTGCTCTATCTCTTGGTAGGATACAGTAGAAGTGGTGCCCACCTTGAGCCAGTTGCTTGCCTTGACATCCGCATTAGCGCGCATATTGTAACGTCTGAAACCGGAACCTTGTGCTATACCGTCCTGGTCGAAGAAATTGCCCGAAACGTAATAATTCAACCGATCGGTGGCACGATTGACTGATACTTCGTAATTCTGTAACATTGCCTTGTCGTTAAACACCACATCACACCAATTGATATCGATATCACGAAGAAGGTTATAGTCTTTTCCCTTATCCAAACCTACTTCCTTCTCAAATAAAATGCGTTCTGCAGTATTCATCTGGCTCCACTCTTTCTGAGTCAACTGTGAAATACCCCATTGGGCGCGGAATGTGACCTTTGCCTTGTCAATGGCAAGCCCGCGCTTCGTGGTAATTACCACCACACCGTTGGCTGCACGCGCACCGTAGATAGAAGTGGAAGATGCATCTTTCAATACGGAAATCGATTCGATATCACTCGGATTAAGCGCATTGAAGTCGCCGCTGGAAACGGGTACTCCGTCAAGGATAAACAGCGGTGAGGTACCCGAATTTAATGAATTCATGCCTCTGATTTGGAAGGAAGCCGCCACACTGGGTTCACCGGTATTGGACATCACCATCAATCCCGGTGCCTGTCCCTGCAATGCCTGGTCAAAACTGGCAGCGGGTACATTTTCCATTTTCTCCGCCTTCACAGTTGATACAGAACCAGCAATTGTTCCTTTCTTACGCACACCATATGCAACGACCACTACCTCATCCACCATCTGCGCATCACTTTCCATAGTCAAGTTTATACGAGTAGAGGCAGTCACCTGCTTATCTATCGTTTTCATACCGACATAAGAGAACTGCAAAGTGGCAGGAGACTTAGTCACTGTGATACTGTAATTACCATCTATATCGGTAATTACTCCGTTTGTTGTACCTTTCTCCATAATGGACACGCCAATCATCGGCTGGTTATCTTCCGCCGAAATGATATGTCCTTTTACCTGATATCCGCCCTGTGCGAAAAGCAACAGGGGGATATTCGTCAGAGTAAAGAGTACAAACAAGAGAATTGATTTTCTCATCTTTGATACTTAAATTAAAATTAATGAAATTGATTTATTTTATAGATTTGTCTACAAGTGAAATACGCGTATTCCATTTTCACTCAAGAAAGAATAATACGCTCCTCTCCCACAGGGCAACTCTCAAAGCATAACTTTTCATTGACCTTGGGCAGGATATTTTCTCTAAAAACAAAATAGGAAATACTAACTTGGCTGATTTTTAATGTTACGCCAAATATCCAAATAGAATTTTCGTGTTACCGCTGTGTGAATTGAATGTATGCTCATCTGCGCTCTCTTAAATTATAAATTAAAAACTAACATCATTCGTTCTGTTTAGGTGCTCTATTTTTCTAATTATGTTTTATTTGGCTACAAATATAAATATTATAGTTAAATAAAAGAAACTAAAAGTCGTATATTTTATACCAAATTTCTATCAATATCTTTTTGTCATCCTTTTAAGCGCATATAAGATTATAAAAAAACAAACAACTCGACTGATTAGACAGATATCGGGTTTTAGCTTTCATATTGATACCTGATTTAATTGTTTAAACAACAGTCCACAATTCACACAAAATACCTCATTGAGAGGATTCACTATGGAAAAGATAAATATTCAAAACTATTTTCCTATTTTTGCACCCACTATATATAAATAAGGTATAAGATGAACTACGGATTCGTAAAAGTAGCAGCAGCTGTGCCACACATCAAAGTGGCTGACTGTAAATTCAATGTAGAAAGAATAGAAAGTCTGATTGCAGTGGCCGAAGGAAAGGGAGTGCAGATCATAATCTTCCCGGAAATGAGTATTACCGGATACACTTGTGGTGACTTATTCGGGCAACAGCTTTTATTGGAAGAAGCAGAAATGGGAATCATGCAGATTCTGAATAATACGCGCCAGTTGGATATTATCTCTATTGTCGGTATGCCGGTAGTTGTCAATTCGACGGTTATTAACGGGGCTGTAGTCATTCAGAAAGGAAAAGTATTAGGTATTGCTGCCAAAACTTACCTTCCCAATTATAAAGAGTTTTATGAGCAGCGTTGGTTCACTTCTGCCCTACAGCTCACAACAGATAATGTGCGTTTGTGCGGACAAATTGTTCCCATAGGCGCAAACCTACTTTTCGAAACTTCGGATACCACTTTCGGAATTGAAGTTTGTGAAGACCTTTGGTCTACAATTCCTCCCAGCTCTTCACTTGCACTGCAAGGGGCGGAAATCTTATTCAATATGTCGGCAGATAATGAAGGTATTGGAAAGCATAATTATCTGTGTTCTCTTATCAGTCAGCAATCTGCACGCTGCATCGCGGGATATGTATTTTCATCTTGCGGCTTCGGAGAGTCTACTACTGATGTAGTTTTCGCAGGAAATGGATTGATTTACGAGAATGGCAGTCTTCTTGCATGCAGTGAACGTTTCAGCATGGAAGAACAACTTATTATCAGCGAGATTGATGTAGAACGTATACGTGCAGAACGTAGAATCAATACAACTTTTGCTGCTAACCAGGCTAATTTAGGAGATAAGAAGGCAGTTTCTATTGCTACGGAATTTGTAAACAGCAAAGAACTGACACTGACCCGAAGTTTCAATCCGCATCCTTTTGTCCCACAAGGGAAGGAGCTAAACGAACACTGCGAAGATGTTTTTTCTATTCAAGTAGCAGGATTGGCACAACGCCTCGTTCATACCGGAGCTAAGACTGCCGTAGTCGGCATTTCCGGGGGATTGGATTCAACACTGGCATTACTTGTTTGTGTGAAGACTTTCGATAAACTGGGATTATCCAGAAAAGGAATTCTCGGCATTACAATGCCCGGCTTCGGGACCACTGACCGGACTTACCACAATGCTATTGACTTAATGAAGTCATTAGGAATATCTATCCGTGAAATCAGCATCAAAGATGCCTGTATACAGCATTTCAAAGATATAGACCACGATATAAATGTACATGACGTTACGTATGAGAACTCACAAGCACGCGAACGTACACAAATATTAATGGACGTAGCCAACCAAACCTGGGGAATGGTAGTAGGCACAGGTGACTTATCAGAACTCGCTTTGGGGTGGGCAACCTACAATGGGGACCATATGTCAATGTACGGTGTCAATGCAAGCGTGCCCAAAACACTCGTTAAATATCTGGTGCAGTGGGTGGCAGAAAATGGTGTGGATGAAGATTCAAAAGCGACTTTACTCGATATAGTGGATACACCTATCAGCCCGGAATTGATTCCTGCTGATGAAAATGGAGACATCAAACAAAAAACGGAAGATTTGGTAGGTCCTTACGAGCTGCATGACTTCTTTCTTTATTATTTCCTGCGTTTCGGCTTCCGTCCGTCAAAGATTTATTATCTGGCGAATATCGCATTCAAAGACAGTTATGATGAAGAAACAATTAAGAAATGGTTATCCATCTTCTTCCGTCGTTTCTTCAATCAACAGTTCAAACGTTCATGCCTGCCTGACGGACCGAAAGTTGGTAGTATTTCTATTAGTCCGAGAGGAGATTGGCGAATGCCGAGTGATGCCAGTTCGGCGATGTGGCTTAAAGAAATAGAGAACTTATAATCTTCTTAATAGACAGTTTATTGTGGCAGGCATTTTTGTCTGCCACATTTTTGTGTTTATTTTAAGTATTATAGGGGGAAAAACAAAAATGTCACAGCGCTATATATCAACAATTTAGGTATAAAAACGGGCTTATTTTAAGAGAAGTTCACAAAAAACATGCGGTTGTTTTTGGCTTTTTGGAGATAAAAACTGCACTTTTCTCGTAATATACTATATTCCAACGCATTAGTATCTATTATAAATAACTATTCGGACAGACTTGTGCAACTGTTCAGTTACACAAGTCCGTCCGGGTAGTTACCCAAGTCCATTTGCACCGTTACACAAGTGCAACAGGATAATACTAGCTGTTGAATTAGTTAATAGATGAGGAGAAAACATTAGTTCATGCAATAGAAGTTTCTAATTCTTCCTTATGATTTGACTAAATCATACAGTCAATTGAATTATTGCATCACCTCTTTCTTTATTCGCTCTATATCCGCTTCTTTGATTCTTCGAATTATATTTTTATAAATACGGTGAAAACCAAAACCTCCTTCAGTCATTTCGCGAATTGCATCTTCTTTGGAGACATTCTGAAATACAATGCGGTAGAGCGCACAAACAGCTCCTGTACGGTCGGAACCATGATGACAATGGATTACAATTGGAGCTTTGCGATTCTTTATGATACGCAATGCTCTTATTAATTGCTCCTCACTGACTGAGTGCGCCTTCATCTTTACCCGATGAAGTTTCACGGCTGTTCCTGCCGCTTCGTCATCATCACTATGCCTGTTACGAAGATTAAGAGACTCTTTGATGCCATACATTTCGAGAGCTTTAAAATCGGCAGACGAAGGTTGCTCCGAACGGTATACTCCCGAATCTATCTTATACAAATTGGTCAGTTCACTATCAGGAAGAATTATCTTCTCTGTTTTCAGGTTTTGGCTGAAAACAGAGACAGAGTAGATTATCCCTAAAAGCAGACTCAATAAGATTCGTTTTTGCATAAATCTATGAGGTCATAATTATAAATTAGCGATGATTCAAAGCACTCCTTTACTGGATGGAAGTTCGAAATGATAGATATCACGTTTCAAAGCCATCTTGAAAGCGCGGGCTAATGCTTTGAAGATTCCTTCTATCTTATGATGTTCATTCTGTCCTTCAGCCTTGATGTTCAGATTCATTTTTGCGGCATCACTCAATGACTTAAAGAAATGCAGGAACATTTCAGTCGGCATCTCCCCTATCTTCTCACGTTTGAACTCCGCATCCCATACCAACCAGGGGCGGCCACCGAAATCCAGGCATACCTGGCAAAGACAATCGTCCATCGGTAAAGCATATCCATAACGTTCAATTCCCCGTTTGTTGCCTAAAGCCTGATAGATACATTCGCCTAAAGCAATGGCAGTATCTTCGATAGTATGGTGTTCGTCTACCTCCAAGTCTCCTTTTACACGAATTGTCAAATCCATACCGGAGTGTTTCCCAATCTGTTCGAGCATATGATCGAAGAAACCAAGCCCGGTAGAAATATCGCAAACACCATTTCCGTCCAGATTCAAGGCAACATAAATATCAGTCTCTTTCGTGGTACGGCGCACTTCCGCTTTCCGTTCACCGGCAAACAGGAATTCAGCTATCTGATCCCAGTCTGTTGTGGCGAGAGCGCAAACATCTTCCAATCCTTTTTCTTTCAGACCTTCTGTTGAATCTTGTAGATAGATGGCACGACAACCCAGATTTTTGGCAAGCTCCACATCTGTAGGACGGTCACCGATAACAAAACTTCCGGGCAGATCGTATTCAGGATTATTCAGATATTTCGTCAACATTCCGGTACGTGGTTTACGCGTCGGCGCATTATCTTCAGGAAAACTACGGTCTATCAGTATTTCATCAAAAGTAATTCCTTCGCCTTCCAATGTTTTAAGCATCAGGTTATGGGTAGGCCAGAATGTTTCTTCCGGGAAGGAAGATGTACCCAGTCCGTCCTGATTGGTGACCATTGCAAATTCAAAATCGAGTTTGCTACGGATAAATCCCAAATTACGGAATACTTTCGGATAGAATTCCAATTTCTCTAAGGAGTCGAGTTGATAGTCAACCGGCGGTTCAATAACCAGTGTCCCGTCTCTGTCTATAAATAAAACTTTTTTCTTCATAATCTATCCTGGGTATTTTTTAAGGACTTCCAATAGGGTGTTATTCTCTGTACGAGTACCAACCGTCACGCGCAAGCAGTTACAACAGAGTGAAACGGTATGACGATTACGGACAATAATCCCCTCGCCTACCAAATAATTATAGATTTTCACTGCATCCGTTACTTTAACCAAAAAGAAATTAGCATCGGACGGGAATAACTTAATGGTACATGGAAGTTTTTCAAACTCTTCTTCCAAATAATCACGCTCTTCCTTCAATGTCTTGACCCAACGTTCTATCTCATAATGCTTATGAAGCATACTGATAGCCTGCTGTTGAGTGAGTTGGTTAACGTTATAGGGATACTTGATTTTACTCAAAATACCAATGATTTCTTCGGATGCAAAAGCCATTCCCAAACGGATAGCAGCACATCCCCAGGCTTTAGAGAATGTCTGGAATACGACAAGGTTAGAATATTTGTCCAACTCTCCCAGGAAAGATGGAGCTTTGGAAAAATCACTGTAAGCCTCATCCAGTATCACCAATCCTTCAAACAGATTCAGAATCTTTTCTATTTCGGAACGAAGCAGATCGTTTCCTGTCGGATTATTGGGTGAGCAAAGGAAAATAAGTTTGGTATGTTCGTCTGTGGCAGCCAGTAACTTATCAGCAGAAAACTGGAAGTCATCATCCAATAGCACTTTCCGGTATTCAACGTTGTTCACATCTGCACAAACCTGATACATCCCGTAAGTAGGATCGATAGCTACTACATTATCTTTGCCCGGTTCGCAGAAAGCACGAAAGACCAAATCAATGGCTTCGTCGCTACCATTTCCGAGGAAGATATGTTCGGGAGCTACTTTCTTGATTTTCGACAGCAGTGTTTTCAGTTCGCATTGCATAGGATCCGGGTAACGATTGTGAGGCGTATTGTACGGATTCTCATTGGCATCCAAAAAGACAGAAGCTGTCACTCCTTTATATTCATCACGGGCCGAAGAATATGGTTTTAGTTTCCAAATGTTCGGACGGGTTAGTTCTTGTAACGTTTTCACTTCTTTGATTTTTTAAATTATGAATTTTGAATAGCTTTGAGACGGACAGTAACTGCGTTCTTATGTGCATCCAAAAGTTCGTTAGCTGCCATTTCTTCAATAGCCGGGCCAATGGCTTTTATTCCTGCCGGAAGAATCTCCTGGAATGTTATCTTGCGGATGAAACTATCCAAACTTACACCGCTATAGGCTTTGGCATATCCGTTGGTCGGCAAAGTATGGTTAGTGCCCGAAGCATAGTCACCTGCACTCTCGGGAGTTAATGAGCCGAGAAATACAGAACCGGCATTGATGACACGTTCTGCCACTTCCAAATAGTTTTCTGTCTCGATGATTAAATGTTCGGGAGCATAGGCATTGGTTAGTTCCAGTGCTTCATCCAAATCCTGAACCAAAATCAGTTTACTGTTTTCCAACGATTTTGCAGCTATCTCACGACGGGGTAATTCTGCCAGTTGACGCTCCACTTCTGCCATCACTTCTGTTTGGAGTTTCTCGGAAGTTGTTATCAACATGGCCTGGCTGTCAGCTCCATGTTCTGCCTGGGACAGTAAATCCGCAGCCACGAAAACCGGATTTGCGGATGCGTCAGCCAGTACTTCTACTTCGGAAGGGCCGGCAGGCATATCAATGGCAACATCACGCAGACTTACCAATTGTTTTGCTGCTGTCACATACTGATTTCCGGGACCGAAGATCTTATATACTTTTGGAACGCTTTCTGTTCCATAAGCCATGGCGGCAATCGCCTGTACACCGCCTGCCTTGAAGATTTTGCTAACTCCGGCCAGTTGGGCGGCAAAGAGAATGGCAGGGTGGATATTTCCATTTTTATCGGGGGGAGTACAAAGTACAATTTCCTTGCATCCTGCTATTCTAGCAGGAACGGCGAGCATCAATACAGTGGAAAAAAGTGGTGCTGTTCCTCCCGGAATGTATAGTCCGACCTTTTCAATACCCACTGCTTTTTGCCAACAGGTTACGCCATTCATCGTTTCCACCTTCTTTCCCGCAAAACGTTGGGAAGAGTGAAAGGTTTCAATATTTTGTTTTGCCAGAGAGATAGCGGCTTTCAGTTCATCACTTACTAATGTTTCGGCAACCTGCACTTCTTCAGGAGTCACTGCAAGCGCAGACAAAGTAACTTTATCAAAGGCAGCTTCATATTCCAGTACAGCTTTGTCACCTTCTGCCCTCACCTTATTTATAATGGTACGAACCGTATCGAACAAGTTCTCCGTATTCAGTGCCGGACGTTTCAAAAGTTCTGCCCATTGTTCTTTTGATGGATATTTAATCAATTTCATGGTTTATCACGGATTATACAGACTTCCACAGATTATTTATCTCAACACGTTTTACACAATCATCTTTTCAATCGGTAATACCAGGATACCTTCTGCTCCCAGTGCTTTGAGTTTTCCGATAATTTCCCAAAAACGTTTTTCATCAAGTACTGTATGAACGGAACACCAGCCTTCTTGTGCCAACGGCATCACGGTAGGACTCTTCATGCCCGGTAATACGTCAATAATTTCTTCCAGTTTATCTTTCGGAGCATTCATCAATACGTATTTCTTATCCTCGGCAGTTTTTACAGCGTTCATACGAAACAACAGTTCTTCCAACACTGCTTTTTTCTCATCACTCATGTTTTTGTAGCCAATCAACAGAGCTTCCGATTTCATCACTACTTCCACTTCTTTCAGGCGATTGCTAACCAAAGTAGAACCGGAACTTACAATATCAAAAATGGCATCAGCCAATCCTATACCCGGAGATACTTCTACCGAACCGGTAATGACATGAATTTCTGCTTTTACACCATTTTTTTTCAAGAAGTTGCGAAGGATAACAGGATAAGAGGTCGCAATCTTTTTTCCGTTGAACCATGACAGTCCGGGATATTCCAAATCTTTCGGCATAGCCAATGACAAACGACACTTACTGAATCCCAAACGTTTGATGATTTCCGCGTCTTCTTCTTTTTCCATAAATTCGTTCTCACCAACAATTCCTAAATCAGCTACTCCGGTAGCTACTGTCTGTGGTATGTCATCATCACGAAGGAAAAGAACTTCGATGGGGAAATTAGGAGATTGCACCAGTAAGGTACGTTTAGTAGTGCTCAACTTGATATCCGACTCTTCTAAAAGTGCCATTGTCTCTTCGAAGAGACGTCCTTTGGCTTGTACTGCGATTCTTAACATGACTTTATTTTATTATTTATTATTAATTACAAGTATAGTACGTTGAAAAATAAAAAAAGGCTTACCGTATTCGGCAAGCCTTCGTTATCGTTATATAGAGTATACACAATATCATCTATGCCCACCGGTTATTCGTTAGGAAAATGATGATGATGATGTGTAGCTGTATATTTCATATTTCTTTTATTAACTGCGACAAAAGTAAAGTATTTGTTTGATACTACCAAACATTTATCACAAAAACTTGAGTTTTCATTTCAAATTAAAGGCAGAATCTCTTCCGGCTCTACATCGCAGTGAGTAAAATGCATTTCATCCTTCGACTTTTCTTTCGAGAAAGTGAAGTAAGTGCAAACGGCTTCCGTACATACTTCGCCATCCTTATTATATAGCTTGGCTTCAATAATTACAATGTTACGTTTCACCTCTTTAATGGATGCACGCAGCACGATATGAGAATCTTTCGTATCAATCGACTTCCGGTAGCGAGTCTCCATTTTTGAAGTAACCCCTGTTGTCTGCAACTTACGAAGTACCGCCCAAGCACAAATTTCATCCAACAAAACTGCCTGTATGCCACCGTGCAATGTATCAATCCAACCCTGATATTCAGGACGGGGCTTCCAGATACTTACGATTTCATCACCGTCTTCATAAAATTCCATCTTTGCACCAGATGCATTATGTGAAGCACAACCAAAACAGTTGTACCCTTCCAGACCTTTCCAGGGATTTATTATCTTCTTCATGGTTCTCTCTTTTTAGTTTTTCTTCCCAAATATAAGCAAAATATGAAAAAAAAGAATCATTTCTGTGGATTTACTTTCGGATACAGCGGATTGCAAAAGCTTTCGTGTCAATACCAGCCTTAGCCTCTCCCATCGTATTCGCGTCACTTTTCAGATAAAAAACCATTTCAGCCATTTCTTGTTTTTCATCATTTAAAGTCCAATATCCCAAGAATTTACCTTCAAAGACTGATTGTTTTGTTTCAACAAACATACCTGTAGGAATTCCATTAAAGCCCGATAGATTATTAACTGAAACGACTGCATCACCTGGATTCACAGGTAGCCAAGTACCTGATTTAAGTAAAGCGGCATCCTCTTTTAAATATTTACTTAAAACATTCCAGTCTTTCCATGTAGGAATATCCCAATGAACTGGCAGAAAATTACGAGACAATGCTGTACTAGCAGTATAAAAATAATATTCTGTTGCAGATTGTAAATATCCGGCTATATTTCCTACTACTGTGGTCAACTCGGGAATTTCAGAACCATCTATATATAAAGAAGTCTCCAAATTACTCCGCATCCAGTATTGAGTACCAATTTTCACCAATGGATAATTATGAATCATCCCTCCACGCACATCGCGGGCAACATCCTCCAATGCCAAAACAGGTAAAACATTGTCTGCCACAGTTACCGATAATGAGATTTTCCCATCTGCCAACACATAAACATTATTACGGGCAGTCGAAGTTCCGGCAACATAAGTTAAAGAATTGTCTTCCAAATTCCATGAAACGCTTCCACCATGAATTTTGCCTTTACCTATCTCTCCCAATAATTGCGCAACAATTCCTTGTGATAAGTCAACACTACCATCTTCTTTCATCGGATAGGCAACAATCGCTTGAGAGGAAAATTCAGGAGTAACCAAGTACTCTTTGCATATTTCAGCAACTTGCTTTCCTGAATTTAAGACCCTATACACATTTGATTTTTCAAAAGTCAGCTTCGATACATCTACATATTTATGAAGAGTTACTGATTCGGTCTGATCTACCTCAGTTCCATCCCAATCGCCGATTTCTCCACTGACTTTACTCATTAATATATCTTCATCTGCTACAAATGTTATTTCCAGTTCTCTTTGCTTACCGCTTGTCAGTTGTAAAGTAGAAGGTAACAAGCTAGTATATGGTTTTCCCCCAGCTTCCAGTGTTATATATTGGTATCCAACAGTCGCTTCCTGTGGTATCAGAATAAGTTCTTTTCCTACCAAACGTCCCTCTTTTATTTCCCATTCACCTGCAGGAGTAATTTCTTTCTCTTCAGAATAAGCAGAAAAAGTATTTTTCTGAAAATCGTAAATTGCCTTAGTATAAAAGCCACTTATAGAAAGTGCAGGATTGGCAGATAACATATCTTCTACATTTTCCCCTTCACCGGGAACAAGAGCAACTTTCAAGCGAAAAAATTGATGATTATAAGTCAGAGCTACAGCTTCTTTACTAGCTAATACGTCTTCTTTGGATGCAATTAAAAAATCCGAATGTGAATAATCTTCAGGTTTATTCTGACTTGTTACAACCGATACTTGCATGGTACTTTCACCCATTACCACTCCTTCTTCTTGATATGGATAATAACTGATCAAATTCAATGTTACTCCATCGTCCGGATAGTAAACCGATTCATCAGATACAAATTCACCACTGGAAGAACGCACAAAATGAAGATTATCTGCATAACGTTCTTCCTGCATTGTAGTATTCCCCGCGAGTGCAAACAAACCAACTTCGTCCCCTTCTTCAAAATTATTATTTGCCACACGAGTGTTGACTACTTCATGAATATCAGCTACAAATTTCAATGGAATATCTCCATTATTGATTATTTCCCCTTCTTCTTCTGAAATGTGATTTACACAAGCAGTTAGTAAAACTGCACAAAAAAGAAATGAGCCTATTCCCATTGATAGGTCATGACATGTTTTCATTATAATTGTCTATTAGTCAAAATTAGAAATCTCTGATTGAGCAGAAGAATGGCATAAGGGGAAGTATTCGCTTTCGGTTATGAGACACTATACAACACGTCTGTTGCTACTGTAGAATCGTTAATTTCAGCATTCCATTTTGAAATGCCGGGAGCGAAAGTACACATTATAATTAAGATAAGACATATTTTTATTAAGAAATATCCATATTATTATTTAACACACAAATAATCAATCTTTTATATATTCCAGTGTATTAATCCAATTAAAACCTACACCTTATTATATAAGCAGCCCACTATTTTCAGAAAGAATAAACCACCTCTATTCCGGCAATATGTTTTCCCCGTGAAGATTCATACTGATAACAATAAAACGCGTCTAATGACCAGCGTTTGGCTAAATCAAATTCTACTCCCGGGCGATAGCGCATACGAGCAGCTCTCCAAAAAGAGGCATCGTCCAGACTTTGATAAATTTCGAGAGAAAAATAAGGTGAAACAATTCCTTTTGTAGGTGCATAGGCTAATTTTAAACGGGAACGCAGACGCGTCTCCGAATCTCCAAGGTCAAAAGTCTGCTGAAATCTCTCCCGCAAAGATACTTTCAACCATTGATAACGGAAACTTGCAACTGCACTGATATGATAACGATGTCTGAGTTTCCAATCTGAATCACCCAAATTCCGAAAATGAGTTTCATAACCGACGCCAAAGTTCAAGAAAGAATATGCATGATAGACACCACCGACGGTAAGCCCCCAACGATCCATCCTGCTCATATCCTCTTTCGTGCGCAGTTCCAAATCACCGGAGACAGAGAACCGGGAATCAATCTTATGATTCACTTTAAACTTGGTCCATGTAGTGAAATCATCACTTTGTGCCCATACGGTGGACGCCATTCCAACTAATAAAACAAACAGCCAAGTCTTAGCATTAAATAATATTCTACTCATTGATTATCGGGTTAAAGTTGCAAAGATAGCAAATTATCTTCGGCAAAGAAAAATCATGATACTGAAATAAATCTGAAAAAGATTAGCGACTTCTTTCCTTTTTTATTTCCCGGATTTTACGTACGTTTGTGACATTCTAACAATCCCTTTGTGAATTGAAACCTAAAATGCTATATGTGCGCAACAAATATTCCCGGTAATGAACGTTCGCTTGTCATCCGCTTGATAGCCGGAGATGAAGATGCATTCTGTGAACTTTATGCGGCTTATAAAAATCGCTTGATATATTTTGCGATGCGTTTTCTTAAATCACGCGAATACGCAGAGGATATCTTTCAGGATGCCTTCACTGTAATTTGGGAAAGTCGTCGTTTTATTAATCCCGACACATCTTTTTCTTCTTATTTATATACAATCATGCGCAATCGGATTCTAAACCATTTGCGCGAACTGGCAAGCGAAGACCGGCTAAAAGAGCAAATCCTTTCACAAGCTATAGACTACAGTAATGAGACGAACAATGAAATCATTACCAATGATTTGCAGAGGCTTATATCTCATGCACTGGAACAACTGACTTCCCGCCAGCGGGAAATATTCGAAATGAGCCGTGAGAAACAAATGTCTCATAAAGAAATAGCAGAAGCATTGGGGATTTCTGTCAATACGGTACAAGAACACATCTCATCTTCTTTGCGTTCGCTTCGTACGTATTTGGAAAAACACTCCGTTACCAGCACTGACCTGATTTTACTTCTTATCTGCCTCAATCTTTAGCGGGAGATAGTTTCTAACGGCACATACAGTTAAAGGAAGTTAACTATACCCTAGACATTCTTTTTCTTTGTGTACTAATTATACAAAGGGGAAATTAAGATATACCCGAATTCTAAATAACAGAATATGAAGAATACAGAAAATAATAAAAAACTATATCGCCGTTATCTGGACGATCTCTATACAACAGAGGATGCCCGGCAACTACTAAACAGCCTGCACGACCCGGATAATCATGAAACACTCAATGAGTTATCTTCCGATGTCTGGGAAGAAGCCGCCACACAGCAACCTCATACGGATCTTGAACGTGAACACTATAAACGGGAAGCTCGCCAATTATTGAAACGTATAGAACATAAAAAACGTACCTGGCTCCGTCGTATCGCAGTTGCTACTGTCAGCACAGCAGCAATCGTTTGCCTGGTACTGGGCGGAATTCATTATCTGGAACATCTGAATGAACGGCAGATTATCTATCTGGAAGCCTCAACCTCTTATGGCGAACGCAAACAGATTCTTCTGCCCGACGGCACCCAACTGACACTAAATTCCTGCTCACATGTCCGGTATCCGAATAGTTTCACAGGAGAAGAGCGTAAAATAGTATTGGAAGGTGAAGGATATTTTCAGGTACACAGAAATGAAAAACAACCTTTCATTGTCAGTACCGGCCGTTTCAATGTACGTGTACTGGGAACCTGCTTTGATATAAAATCCTATTCTTCTGATGAAATCGTTTCTGTAGAAGTGGAAAGCGGAAAGGTGCAGGTGGACTTGCCGGAAG
This sequence comes from Bacteroides faecium, assembly GCF_012113595.1. NCBI lineage: Bacteria > Pseudomonadati > Bacteroidota > Bacteroidia > Bacteroidales > Bacteroidaceae > Bacteroides > Bacteroides faecium. The sequence goes on along the minus strand of NZ_CP050831.1, from coordinate 4,100,514 downwards.
CAATGATGCGGCTAAAAGGCAAAGAGCAGGTACTTTTCAATACCATTTCGGGCGAATACAGCAAACGACGGGAAGATCGCCCGGTAGCCATATGGAAAAAAGGCGGACTGCGTTTCAACAGTACTCCGATACGTGACGTGGCAAAGGAACTGGAACGAATGTACAATTGCCGTATTACATTTGCCGACGGTAAATTCAACAATCTGATTTCCGGGGAGCACGATAACAAGAGCCTGGAAGCAGTTCTTCAATCTATCGAATATACAAGTGGTATCCGGTATAAGAAGGAAGGAAACCGCATACTGTTATATAAACAGTAAAAAGATGTTAAGCACACCCCAGTATATAGTTTACAGTGTGTATTACCTTATAGAACCTTGAATATTTAACTTATAACTTAAAAAAGACATATTATGAAAGCACCCGGTTAAACCCATCTCAAAAAAATAGGAGCCGTCTCTCAGAGAAGCCCCTATTCCGTAATCCGGACGGATATTCATTCGTTTCGACCCGTGTGAATAACGTATCGCGTATTACGAGCCTTTGTTTTAAATAATCTATTCAATTACTAAAACGTACAAATTTATGAATAATCTTCCTAATATAAAAAGGAAAGGCAGAAATGTACATTCATTTTTAGCTTTTTTACTATTCGTATGCTTGTCATCATTGCCTTATTATACACAGGCACAGGAAAAGAAAAACATTACGCTGGATGTCAAGAATGAAACTGTAGAAAATGTATTCAATCAATTGAGCAAGCAGACCGGCTACAAATTCTTTTATGACCAGGAAATTGTAAATGCCGCTCCACGTATTTCAATCAAAGCACGCAATAGCTCGTTAGAAAATATTTTAAGCAAGATAACGGTACAGACCAATTTATATTTCAATAGGAAAAACAATACCATCTCCGTCGGCAAACAAAAAAGCCGGGAAACAACAAAATCAACAAGAGTCAAAACCGTCAACGGAACAGTTACAGACCAGAACGGTGAACCCATTATCGGTGCCAATGTATTAGTAAAAGGTACGACAAACGGTATCATTACCGATATTAACGGAAACTATTCTTTGGCAAACGTAACCGAAGATGCTACCATTCAGTTCTCATACATCGGGTATCAAACAACCGAGGTCAAAGCGAACAGTAAAGAGTTGGCGCGTATCATACTAAAAGAAGACAGCGAGCTGCTGGACGAAGTAATAGTAGTAGGTTACGGTGTGCAGAAACGCAGTGATGTCACAGGCGCTATATCTTCCGTAACTTCCGAGAAACTGAATTCCACCCCCTCTTCCAGCCTGGGTGAAATGCTGAGAGGACAAGCTGCCGGTGTGCAGGTTACCATGTCCAATGCCGCTCCCGGTGGCAGTTCAAATATTCTGATCCGGGGACGTCGTTCGCTTTCCGGCGGAAATGATCCTCTTTATATTGTGGACGGTGTTCCGATGACTAGTATAGATGATATAAACTCCAACGATATAGCATCGCTCGAAGTTCTGAAAGACGCTTCTTCCCAATCAATCTATGGCGCACGCGCAGCCAATGGTGTCATACTGATCACTACCAAACGGGGACAGACTGGAAAGATGAAAATCAGTTATAACACCTACGCTGCTTCACAAAGTATCCATAAGAACTTTGAGTTTTACAATGGAGAGGAATGGGCTGCTTTACGTAAGGAAGCATACTATAATGCCAATCTTAGCTATGATGAAGCCGACTGTTTCAGAGGGTTGATGCTCGACGTTCTTAAATCAGGAGAGTATGTTGACTGGGAAAAGCTAATGATAAGCTCCGCCTGGCAACAAAAGCACGACATCTTGATACAATCTGGCGGGGACAAAACAAAGTACGCCCTGGGACTGGGATATTTTGACCAGAACGGTATGGTTCCTAATTCGGGATTCCAACGTTTGAGCGGGCGATTGAACATCGACCACAAACTACTGAAAAACCTGACAATAGGCACGAACTTCTTATACACCAAATCATGGAAGAAAACAGCAGACGGCTCTTTCAACTCATTTATCACCATGCCGCCTCTGGCAAAAGTATATAATGACGACGGTTCCTTGCGCGAAGATGTAACCGAAGCCGGAGAATCCCACTACAACCCTCTATGGAATATCGACTACTCAAACAATAAAAGCCAGACCGACCGGTTATTGATTAACTTCTTCGTGGACTGGAAAATCACAAAGGACTTGTCATACCGTGCAAACGGAAGTTTGAATACCAGGACTGTCCATAGCAACACTTATCAGGGGACAAAACATACGACAGGACGCAATAACAATGGAAAAGCAACTGCCGGCACAAGTTTCTCCAACGACTACCTGTTTGAGAATATAGTCAACTACGTAAAGGATTTCAATAAGAACCATCATTTCGACGCAACCTTTATGCAAAGTGTCAATGTCATCGAATGGAAAAATCTGGGAATAAACGGTACCGGATTCGCAAACGACGACCTGACTTATAATGCGATAGGCTCTGCCAATGACTACGGTACGCCTACCTGGGAATTGTCCGATAGAAAACTTCTATCTTTCTTGGGACGTGTCAGATATAACCTGTTCGAGAAATACTTGTTCACCTTTGCCTTGCGTGTGGACGGTTCTTCCGTTTTCGGAAAGAATAACAAATACGGTTATTTCCCTTCGGGAGCCTTTGCCTGGCGGATAAATGAAGAATCATTCTTAAAAGAAGCCAAATGGCTGTCCAACCTGAAACTCCGTTTAAGTTACGGTGCGGTCGGCAACCAGGGTGTCACTCCTTATAAGTCGCTGGGCTTGACAGACAGATACCTGACTGAATTCGGAGACAAGACTGTCATCGGTTATCTGCCCGGAACGGAATTGACCAACCCTAACTTGAAATGGGAAACGTCCACTTCCGGCAATATCGGACTTGATTTCGGATTCTTCAACGGAAGAATCAATGGTACGATAGAATACTATAATACCAAGACTACCGACCTGCTTGTCACCAAGTCTATCCCAAGCTCGCTCGGATATTCCACCCAGACTGTGAACCTGGCGGAAATGAAGAATAATGGTATCGAAATAACGCTGAATACCACTCCCGTCAAAATCAAGGATTTCAGATGGGATGTCAACTTCACTTTCACCAAGAACAAGAATGAAATTAAAAAGATAGACGGACAAGTCGACGAGAATGGAAAACCGCTTGATGACGTGAACAACAAATGGTTTGTCGGATATCCGATGAATGTATATTACGACTATGTATTTGACGGCATCTGGCAAAAAGATGACGATATCGCCAATTCTCATATGCCGACAGCTACTCCGGGCAGCATCAAACTGCGCGATGTCAACAACGACAATCAGATAACAGCCGATGACAGAGTAGTGATGCAACGTGACCCCAAATGGATAGGTACGGTCGGCACATCTTTCAGCTACAAAGGATTCGACTTATCCGCCGACCTGTATATCTCTCATGGAGGAACGATATACAACCCTTATCTGACTACATTCGAGAATGGTGGCGACTTGACTGCCAAGCGGAATGGTATCCGACGCAATTACTGGACACAGAATAACCCGTCCAATGAAGCCCCTGCACCCAACATGACGCAAGCTCCCGCATATATCAGTTCATTGGGTTATCAGGATGCCTCGTATGTCCGTCTGCGAAACGTTACTTTCGGATACAACTTCCCCCGTGCCCTTATCAGCAAAGCATACATGCAAAGTCTGAGACTCTATATGACACTGTCCAACTTCTGGACGAAAACCGATGTACAGGCTTACGGTCCGGAACAAACTCCGGGAGATTATCCCGAACCCAGGACTGTATTATTTGGATTGAATGTGACATTTTAATAAGATAAAATCATGAAAAAGAATATATTATTTATATTTACAGCCTGCTTCCTCTTTACTACTTCCTGCTCCGACTTCCTGGATGAAGAGCACAAGACGAAGTATAGCTCCGAATATGTATTCGGAACACCGGAAGGGCTAAAACTCGCGGTCAATGCACTATACGCATTGCAACGTTACTACGCAAATGATACTGAAAATGCCACCATCTTCGCTTTGGAAAGAGGTACGGACTTAGCTGTAACCAACGGCGGAACCGGTAACTTTTACGGCATCTATGACCCTAATTATTTAAAGCCGTCTGCCGGTCAGGTAGGATTCATGTGGCGTACAATGTATCAAATCATAGGCAAAGCCAATGAAATAATCGCCGCAGCCGAGGACTTGGAAGATACCCCTTCCTTACGGGCTACCGTCTCAGAAGCCAAATGTTTCAGAGCGCAGTCTTATTTCCTATTATACCGCACATTCGACAGGATATGGCTGAACATACAGCCGACTACTGCCGAAAACGTCAACGATCCGAGGGATTTTCATGCTGCTTCCGAGAAAGAAGTGTTCGACTTGATTTACGAGGATTTGGAGTATGCCATTACAAACCTCGACTGGGTATCCGATGAAGCGGGAAGATTCACCCAGGCTGCCGCCCGTCATATGAAAGCCAAAGCCGCATTATGGCTCAAAGACTGGGATACGACTCTGGAACAAGTGGAAGAAATAGAGAAATCGGGACATTTTGACTTGATTGCATTAAATGAAGTATTTAATGCCGGAGACTTGAATCATAAAGAAGCGCTGATGGTGCAACAGTGGAGTAAAAATCCGGGTGGTAATTTATCCAATGCCACTCCAAAAGGCAATTACTATGCAGCCTACTTCATCGCCCAATACCGTACCGAAATCGGTGGAACTGCAGAATATGCCTGTTCTTATGACAACTGGGGATATACTTACGGAAGATGTCTCCCCAGCCCCTATTTATTCTCACTGTATGACAAGGCTAAGGACAAACGTTATCAGGAGTACTACATACACCAGTACAAAAATACGACTGATAAAAACATCACATACGGTTCGGCTACTGTAAAACCCGGAGATTATTTCCCATTATATAAGAATGGAAGCATCAATAAGAATGTATATCCGGGATGCATCAAGTACGGGGATAAATGGACGCGCACTGCTTCGGAGACACGCAGTTATAAAGATGTGATAGTGTACCGTCTTGCCGAATCCTATATAATGGCAGCCGAGGCAGCTTTGATGAAGAACGACCAGACGTTAGCTAAATACTACTTTAACAAAACATGGGAAAGAGCCGGGAACGACAAATTCACCGGTGTGCTAACCATGAAAGATATTATGGATGAACAAGCCCGCGAGTTGTCTTTCGAAGGCGACAGATGGTATTTCCTGAAGCGTCTTGGAATACTTATTGAACAAATCAAGGCATACGCCGGAGATCCGGAAATCCCTGCATCCATTCTCGGACGTAACAATCTGCCCGCCAACCCTCACTTCGTGAGATGGCCGATACCCGAAGCGGAAGTTATCAATATGGGAGCCGAAAATTTCCCGCAAAATATAGGATACAAATAATCACTGAAACAACATACATATAATAAGATGAGAAAGAAAATTACCATATTAACACTGCTTTTCTGTTCTTTCGTTACAGGCTTGTTTGCCAATACTCCACAATATGACATTTGTATATATGGAGAGTCAGCTTCCGGAGTAATTGCTGCAATACAAGGCGCACGTATGGGTAAGAAAGTAGTGCTTATATCGAAAAACGACCATGTAGGCGGTCTTGTCACGTCAGGACTGACCGCTACCGACATGAACCGTAATGACCTGATAGGTGGTATAACAAAAGAATTCTACAACAAAATATACAACTACTATCTGCAACCTGAAGTATGGCGCAACCAAGACAGGGAATCATTCATGGTTTCGACATTAAAGCGCACATATAGAGGGAAAAATGATGAAAGGCAGATACAATGGGTCTATGAATCCTCAGTAGCCGAACGAATTATGCGGGATATGCTGAAGACGGCAGGAGTAGAAATTCTTTTCAATCACCGGCTCGACCTGGATAAGAACGTCCGGAAAGAAGAGAATATAATCCGGAGCATCCAACTGGAGAATGGAAAGGTAGTTGAGGCTAAAATGTTTATAGACGCTTCCTACGAAGGGGATCTTCTGGCACGTGCAGGAATATCCTACACAGTAGGACGCGAATCAAACCTGCAATACGGGGAAACCTATAACGGCATCCGCATTAATTATGACCAAGGGAAAGACCTGACAAAAATAAGCCCCTACATCAAGGAAGGGAATGTAAAATCAGGCACTTTACCTTACGTGACAGCCCAGAAATGGGGCAAGCAAGGGGATGCGGACAAACGCGTGCAAGCCTATTGTTACAGAATGACTCTGACAAACGACCCCAACAACCGTATATCCATCCAAAAGCCGAAGAATTATAATCCGTTATGGTATGAGATATATGTACGTATGTTGAAACTGGAACCGGAAACAAAACTCCAGCAAATTATAACATTGACTCCTATGCCTAACAAGAAAACGGATACCAACCATCTGGACTTCTTCGGAGCAAGCTACGACTATGCAGAAGCCGACTATAAGACCAGGCAGGAAATAGAGCAGTTGCATAAAGATTATGCGTTGGGCATGTTGTGGTTTCTGGGACATGACAAGCGTGTACCGGAACATATCCGCAAGGAGATGCTGGATTGGGGATTGCCAAAAGACGAATTCACCGACACCCGGAATTTCCCTTATCAAATATACGTGCGGGAAGCCCGCAGGATGATTGGAACATTTGTAATGACAGAAAAGAATGTACGCAAAACAGACCGTACACCAGCCGGACATTCGGTGGGACTGGGTTCTTATGCCCTTGACTGCCATTATGTATCCCGCGTCATCGACCAGGAAGGCAAGTTAAGAAACGAGGGCACTATATTTGCCCCTACCATTCCCTACCCCATCAGCTATTACTCACTGACTCCCAAAGAGGAAGAATGTGCCAACCTATTGGCAACCGTGTGTTTGTCATCTTCCCATGTTGCCTATAGTACAATCAGGATGGAACCGGTATATATGATATTAGGACAATCGGCAGCCACTGCCGCCGCTCTGGCGATAGATTCGGATTTACCTGTCCAGAAAATATCTTATGATGTATTGAAGTATAAATTACTACAGGACGGACAATTATTATCAGTACCCACTAAAAAATAAAGTTATGAAACTAAAATACCTATTTACCTCATTCTTTGTGCTTGCCGCTGTCCTGAACGCTTCGTGTTCAGACAATGACAACTATACAATCCCCAAAGGTTCTTTTGAAGAAAAGCCGATTGTTCCCCCCGTTAAAGTAGAGACATCAAAAGTAGACGGGAAATGGAGATTACTGGTAGACGGTCAGGAACTATATGTCAGAGGAGCCGCATGTAACAACTTCTATGCTGAAGCAGCCGACTTCGGAGCCAATGTTGTCAGGACATACGGAGTGTCCGACAAGAGTAAAGCCATTCTGGATGCCGCTCAGGAAAAAGGACTCTATGTCAATTTCGGGCTTTACGTAAAAAGAGAAACCGACGGTTTCGATTACAACAACGAAGCGGCGGTAAAAGCTCAATTTGATGAAATGAAAGCGGCAGTCGAACGTTTCAAAGACCATCCGGCACTTTTGATCTGGTCGATAGGGAATGAAGCGGAAGCAAGCTACACCAATCTCAAACTATGGGATGCCATCAATGATATAGCCAAGATGATTCATGAAACCGACCCTAATCATCCTACTACAACGACATTGGCATCCTCTAATGTGAACCATATCAAGAATATTATAGAAAAGGCACCGCATATAGATATTCTTTCGGTCAATACGTATGCGCCTAACCTGCCGGGAGTATTGGGTAATCTTCAGTCCGCAGGCTGGACCAAGCCGTATATGATTACGGAGTTCGGACCTCGCGGTACGTGGCAAATGAATCCGGAACCCGAAAGAGTGCTGCCGTGGGGTGGCTTGGTAGAACAGACCAGCAGTGAAAAAGAAGCCGACTATCTGAAAGCCTATCAGGAGAATATAGCCGCCAATAAGGACAACGGTTGCTTAGGTTCATTTGTATTCTTATGGGGATACCAGACTCACGGAGAAGTACTGACCTGGTACGGGCTGTTTGACAAGAAAGGATATACCTTCCCGGCAGTCGATGCCATGCAATATGCATGGACAGGAAGTTATCCGAAGAACCGGGCTCCGGTAATAGCAACCCGTAATGATATGCTGATGAATGGCAAGAAAGCGGAAGACGCTATTATTGTCAGCCCGAACTCATCCAACGAAGCTAAAGTCACAGCCACCGACCCGGATGGGGATGCGCTGACCTACGACTGGATGATTATGAAGGAAAAGACAGCTTCTTCAGATGGTAGCCTGCCGGATGGTATCACCGGATTAATAGATGATAATACCAAAAAGGGAATTACATTCAAGGCTCCCTCAACAGTCGGCAATTATCGTCTGATAGTCTTTGTGCGCGATGTGAAAAACAAGAAAGTAGCAAGTGCGGTTATTCCATTTTCTGTTCAATAAAAAAATTATCGACTATGAAACTATTAAAATATAAATTAGGCATTTTGTTGTGTCTCACAGCTATCTTCTTCATTGCATGTGACAGTGACGACGAAAACATACAACAGAACCCGAAACCGACTATCAAATTCACGAAAGTCGGAAACGAACCAGTCATTGCCTATCCAGGAACAGAACTCAGTTTTTCTGTTGAGATGGCGGGCACAGCCGGTATTAAAAGAGTCGTTACCATGCTCGACTCACAAGAAATCCCCGGAAGTGCCAAAGAATATCCAGAAAATACGGATAAAGGCTCATACAGCGTATCATACACCATAAAATCAGAGGAAGTGGGTAAAACACTGAACTTTGTAATACAGGCAACTGATAATGAAGAAAAGAAATCCACTGCCGAATATGCCGTTTACATCCAGGCAGCCAAACCGGAAATTGAAATAAGGATTCCTGATACCGCACCGGAAACGGTCACTGCGGGAGAAGTGGTAGCGTTCGACATTGAGATTACTTCCGCAACAACATTAAGAAGCATAAAAACATATCTCGAAGGCTTAGAAATTACAGATTTAGCCAAAGAGACATTTGAGAATCCCAACAGCGATACCTATGTATTCTCATACATAACTACAGATTTAAATGCCGGACAAAACCTGTCATTCACATTTGAAGTGATGGATGCCAACGGCGGTATCGTAAGAAGCGAATACAGCGTAGAGGTAACGAGAGCGGTGGAATTGGATATAAACGAATTCTACACACTAAAAATCGGAGCACAAATCAGTACGGATGCAGGACCTTTCCTGAATACTACGAACGGAGAAATTTATGTACGAGAGGGAGCTGCTGCCAAATCTGCCAATATCGACATTACCCTATTCTACAGCAACGGTTCATACGGCTATTATTTCGTATCTCCGTCTGACGCAAGTATCGAAGCTATTTTCAAAGCACCGGATGCAATAACAACTTGGGAACATCGTAACAGTACGAAACTGAAAGTTATCCAAATAACGCCGGACGAGTTCCTGGCAATCAATTCTGCTGAAATGATTCAAAATCTCTACACCAATTCATCCGAAGCAGAAGTAGAGAAACTGACAGACAAACTGGGAGTAGGCTCTATCATCGGATTCAAAACTGTTGCCGACAAATATGGCATTATGATTGTCAGGTCATTTGCCAGCGGCAGTTCGAAAGGAAATGTCACCATCGACATGAAAGTGGAAAAATAACCCGGTTCTCAAAATAAATTAATTCTTAACCGCCCTTATTTAAGACAAAAATAGGGGCGGATTAGAAATTATTATCTATAAAACAATGAAAATAAAATTATTATCCATCCTGTTAATTGCTTTTCAGCCCTTAGTATTCGGGGCTAATGACATACCTGAACGACCGCTCTATCTTGATTCTTCCCTGCCAGTCCGGACAAGAGTGGAAAATCTGATGTCCTTGATGACCCTGCAAGAAAAGGTTGCCCAAATGTGCCAGTATGTAGGGCTGGAACATATGCGCGACGCGGAGAAGAATATCACAGAAGAAGAATTACTGAACGGTCATGCCAGAGGATTCTATAAAGGATTGCACTCCACAGGAGTAGAACGGATGGTCACACGGGGAGAAATCGGTTCATTCCTTCATGTCCTGACTCCGGCGGAAGCCAACCATCTGCAAAAACTGGCGGAGAAAAGCCGCTTGAAGATTCCCCTGCTGATAGGGATTGATGCCATACATGGAAACGGGCTTGTCAGTGGTTCTACCATTTACCCGTCTCCCATAGGAATGGCTTCCACATTTGCGCCTGATTTAATAGAACAGGCAAGCAGGCAGACAGCCCTCGAAATGCGTGCAACAGGTTCTCATTGGGCTTTCACTCCCAACATAGAAATAGCTTGCGATGCCCGTTGGGGAAGGGTCGGAGAAACATTCGGTGAAGACCCGTATCTGGTATCCCGCATGGGAGTAGCATCTATCAAAGGTCTACAAACAGACAATCTTACAGGGTTAAATACCGTATTGGCTTGTGCCAAGCATCTCGTCGCAGGGGGAATAGCCAATAACGGAACCAATGCCGGTCCGGTAGAATTGAGTGAAGGCAAACTGAGAAACTTCTTCTTGCCCCCATTCAAAGCAGCCATACAAGAAGCCAAACCTTTTACCCTTATGCCGGCACACAACGAATTAAATGGAGTCCCGTGCCATGCAAACAAATGGTTGATGACCGACATCATACGCAATGAATACGGATTCGACGGGTTTATTGTAAGCGATTGGATGGATATGGAAGCAATCAGCACACGCCACCGGATAGCCGAAAATACGACTGACGCATTCTTCCTGTCCGTAGATGGCGGAGTAGACATGCATATGCATGGTCCTGTTTTTTCCGATGCCATCCTGAAACTTATAAAAGAAGGAAAACTGACGGAAGAAAGAATTAATAAGGCATGCGCCAAGATACTGGAAGCCAAGTTCCAGCTAGGATTATTCGAGAACCGGTATGTTACGGAAGCCGACATAAAGAAAACGGTTTTCAGCAAAGCACATCAGCAGACGGCACTTGAAATCGCCCGGCGCTCCATCGTCCTTTTGAAAAATGAGACTCTGCTTCCCGTTGACACCCGAAAGTTCAAAAAGATACTCGTGACAGGCCCTAACGCCAACAACCAGTCAATCATGGGCGACTGGGTATTTGAGCAACCGGAGAAGAATGTCTCAACCATACTGAAAGGCATAAAAGAGGAAGCATCCGGCGCACAGATAAATTATGTAGATGTCGGCTGGAATCTGAGAGCATTGGACAGTGCCAAAATAGAAGAAGCTGTACAAACAGCAAAGTCTTCGGATTTGGCAATCGTCGTAGTCGGTGAGGACTCTTTCCGGCAACATTGGAAAGAGAAAACATGCGGAGAAAACAGGGACCGTATGGACATCACCCTTTGGGGTAAACAGCATTATCTTGTGGAATCTATCTATAAGACAGGAGTCCCTACTATTGTCATCCTGGTAAACGGACGCCCCCTTGCCACCGGATGGATTGCTGAAAATATCCCGGCTATTATTGAAGCCTGGGAACCGGGGTCAATGGGAGGAAAGGCTATTGCGGAAATCCTCTTCGGCAAAGTTAATCCCAGCGGAAAGTTACCAATTACTATTCCACGGCACGTAGGTCAGATTTCAACGGTATATAATCACAAACCGTCCCAATTTCTCCATCCTTATATCGACGGGGATAAAACACCGCTTTATCCTTTCGGGTATGGTCTAAGTTATACTTCTTTCAAATACAGCCAACTTAAAGCAGACAAGACGGATTATGATGCCAACGAAGAAATAGAGGTTACAGTGAATGTCAGCAACACAGGAGAAAGGCAAGGGGAAGAAATCGTCCAACTTTATATTCGGGATGATTACAGTAACACCACCCGTCCGGTGAAAGAACTGAAACGTTTTCAACGTATTCTTCTGGAAAAGGGAGAAAGCAAAGTGGTATCATTCCGCTTGAACAGAGAAGACCTGTCCTACTATAATCATAAAGCCGAATATGTACTCGAACCGGGCACGTTCACCGTCATGGTGGGCGGCAGTTCTTTGGACAAAGAGCTACAAAAAGTTAAGTTTAACGTAAAATGAAAACGGATATGAAGAAACTTATTCTATTATTGACCGTTCTTACTTTTCTGTCCAGTTGTAAAAGCAACCTGGAAGAAGAGTACGACATATGTATCTATGGCGGCACTTCCGCCGGAGTAATAGCAGCATACTCTGCCAAGATGTTAGGTAAGAAGGTGTTGCTTATCGAACCGCAAAGCCGCCTCGGCGGACTGACTTCCGGCGGGCTTGGTTTCACCGATATAGGCAACAAACAAGTAGTGACCGGATTATCAAAAGACTTTTACCGCCGTTTGGGAGCTCATTACGGCAAACTGGAACAATGGATATTCGAACCCAAAGTAGCGGACAGCATCTTTAATGACTACATTAAGCGGGCAGGCGTCGAGGTTTTATACAATTACAGAATCACAGACACTCAACTTGCTAACGGATATATAAAAAATATCATCCTTGAAAGTTCCAACGGAACAAAACCCAGCAAATCCATAGTTGCCAAAGTATTCATCGACTGTACTTATGAGGGCGACCTGATGGCTAAAGCAGGAGTTTCCTACACGATAGGGCGGGAAGATAACAAGCTATATAATGAAACTTACAATGGCGTCCAATTGATGAAAGGACACCAGTTCCCGGACGGAATAGACCCCTACAAGATAAAAGGCGATTCCACGAGCGGATTATTATGGGGAATCAGTCCTGCTGCACTTTTACCGGACGGTACGGGCGACAAGTTAGTGCAAGCCTATAATTACCGTATTTGCCTCACCGATAATCCAGCTAACAAAATAGAAATCACCCGACCGGAAAATTATGACTCCACCAAGTATGAGTTGCTATTACGCCTGTTTGACGCCCAACCCGATAAAAGAAAACTAAACCATTATTTTATCTGGAGCCGGATGCCAAACAATAAGACGGATATAAATAACCGGGGAGGATTTTCTACTGATATGATCGGAATGAACCATAACTATCCGGAAGCATCCTACGAAGAAAGGGCGAAAATCATTAAAGCACATAAAGACTATACCCAGGGATTACTTTATTTCTACAAGACCGATCCCAGGGTTCCGCAAGAATTAAGAGATGAAATACAGGCATGGGGCTATCCCAAAGACGAATATACAGAGGACAACCATTGGTCGCCTCAACTATATATCAGGGAAAGCCGCAGGATGATAGGGGATTATGTAATGACGCAAGCACATTGCGAAGGACGGGAAACGGTCACCGATGGTATTGGTATGGCCGCATATACCATGGACTCACACAACTGTCAACGGATACTCGTAGAAAAAGACGGCAAGTATATGGTAAAAAATGAAGGAAATGTAGAAATCGGCGGCGGACTCCCCTATCCCATATCCTATCGCTCCATCATCCCCAAGGAAGAAGAATGTAAGAACTTGCTCGTTCCCGTTTGTCTCTCTGCCAGTCATATCGCCTATGGTTCTATCCGTATGGAGCCGGTATTTATGGTATTGGCACAGTCTGCCGCAATCGCCGCAGCAGAAGCCATAAACACAGGAAGCGTACAGACCGTCGATATAAAGAAAGTACAGGCATTGCTACACGAAAATCCTTTATTGGACGGTAGTTTTTCCGAGATACTGATAGACGACAACGAACTGGACTTATCCGTCAATAATGATTGGGAGATTATAAAAAAGCAAGGAGGATATGGTCCCACTTTCCTGAAATCCAAAGTCCACAATGGTTCGCCCGTCCGTTTCACCCCACATATGGAACATGAAGGAAAATACAAAGTCTATACTTATTATCACATGAGAAAAGACATATCACCCGCTATCACATATTCCATCTCGGACGGAACCGATAGTTGGACAAAAGTCATACATAAAGACAGCGTGAGAATAGAAGGACAGACTACGGGAGAATGGGTGGAACTGGGGACATACAATTTTCAGAAAAATCCCATGCCCTATGTAGAAATATCCACCGGAGACACAAGCGGGACGGTCATTGCCGACGCTGTACTGTTCATACCCGTAAAATAAGACTTATATGTATATGAAAAAGATTTTGTGTTTGCTATATCTGTTATCAATATTTTGTTTTTCCCATGCCCAGAATGAGAATACGTATTTAGAACAAAATATTGATTCAACCCTATCGGGTATGACTATCCGTGAAAAAGCAGGGCAGTTGAATCAGCTTGACGGACGCGGTACAATTGAGAATCTGAAGATATTGATACGAAAAGGAGAAATCGGTTCGGTAATGAATGTTACCGAACCCGAAGTCGTCAATGAATTACAAGAAATCGCCTGCAAGCAATCAAGAACCGGTATCCCCCTGGTTTTCACACGCGACGTTGTGCATGGTTTCAAGACCATGCTGCCCATTCCGTTAGGGCAAGCTGCCACTTTCCATCCGGAACTGATACAGGAAGGAGCACGAATCGCAGCCATAGAAGCCACGGAGCATGGTGTTAAATGGTCATTTGCCCCCATGATAGACATATCCAGAGATGCCCGGTGGGGACGCATAGCCGAAAGTTTCGGTGAAGATACTTATCTCACGGAACAGATGGCTATTGCCGTAGTAAACGGATTCCAAGGTGATGATTTATCAAATCCGCAATCAATGGCTGCCTGCGCCAAGCATTTTATCGGATATGGGGCTGTAGAAGGAGGGCGTGATTATAATTCAACCCATATTCCCGAAAGGCAGTTGCGAGATGTCTATCTTCCGCCTTTCGAGAAAGCCGTAAAAGCCAACTGTTCCAGTATCATGACTTCGTTCAATGATAACGACGGGATTCCGGCTACAGGAAACAAAAAACTATTAAAGGATATTCTCCGCAAAGAATGGAATTTCGACGGAGTTGTCGTTTCTGACTGGGGCTCTGTGACAGAAATGATAAAACATGGCTTCGCTGAAGACCGGAAAGATGCAGCCCGAAAAGCGATAGAAGCCGGACTGGACATGGATATGTCTTCCAAAGCATTTATTCAGAATATAGAGGAATTAATCGCCAAAGGGATCGTTTCCGAAGAGACATTGAACAATGCGGTGCGAAATGTGCTAAGATTAAAATTCAGGCTCGGACTGTTTGATAATCCGTACACTGATATCAATAAGAGAAAAGAAACCTACTCGGACAAACATCTGGCTATTGCAAAGAAAATAGCGGAAGAGTCTGTTGTTTTATTAAAAAATGAGAGCCACACATTACCGCTATCTTCGGAAATAAAAAGTATCCTGATAGTAGGCCCATTGTCCGACGCTCCTCACGACCAACTCGGAACCTGGACAATGGATGGAGAAACAGAGAGAACACAGACGCCTGTAAAAGCACTACGTGAAATGTATGGCGACAAAGTGAAAATTCATTTTGTGAAAGGTCTGGAGTACAGCAGAGATAAAAATAAGACGAACTTCAATAAGGTATTGGCAGAAGCACACCAGGCAGATGCCATTATAGCTTTTATCGGCGAAGAAGCCATCCTATCGGGTGAAGCGCATTGTCTGGCTGATATAAAGCTGCAAGGAGCGCAATCCGAACTTATCAAGATATTAAGCGGAACAAATAAGCCGCTCATTACAGTTATAATGGCGGGACGCCCGTTGATTATCAATGAGGAAGTAAGCCTGTCCGATGCTGTATTATATGCCTGGCATCCCGGAACGATGGGCGGTAACGCACTGGCGGATATTTTATTTGGCAAGGTCACACCTGGCGGCAAACTACCCGTTACTTTCCCAAAAGCAACAGGACAAATTCCCATCTACTATAATCACACCAATACCGGGCGTCCGGCTACAGGAAAAGAAAAACCTTTAGACGAAATACCTTTAAATGCCAAACAGTCCGTATTAGGACACTCCTCTTATTATCTCGATTTAGGAGCGCAACCTTTATTCCCGTTCGGATATGGTCTGTCATACACTTCTTTCGAATATTCCGATTTAAAAACAGACCGCGCCGTGCTCACCCTGAAAGATACACTTTCAATCAGCGTCAAAGTGAAAAACACAGGGCAATATAAAGGAACAGAAGTGGTTCAACTCTATGTATCGGATCTTTTCGGTTCCGTCACCCGTCCGGTAAAGGAACTAAAAGGATTTAAAAAGATAGAGTTAAGTCCCAATGAAGAAAAGATGGTAATATTCGAACTTCCCTTATACGAGCTGGGCTTTTGGAATATTGATATGAAAAAAGAGGTAGAACCGGGTAAGTTCAAAATAAGGATCGGCACTGACAGCCAAAGCGGGCCGGAAACCTTTTTCGAAGTAAAGTAGTAGCAGCGATAGAATAAAGAACTTCCATGATTAATCATCGTCAAGAACTTTATCCCCTCTTCCATTGTTATTACTAACAGTAAAGTGCAAACAAATCGCACAACAAAGTTCTATTTAAAAAAGAAAGGAAGATTATGAAAAAAGTAATCGACAGAGCTTCGTCAAGAGGCTATTTCAATCACGGCTGGCTCAAGACTCATCACACATTCAGTTTTGCCAACTATTACAATCCGGAAAGGATTCATTTCGGAGCATTGAGAGTGCTGAATGATGATAGTGTAGACCCTTCAATGGGATTTGATACACATCCGCATAAAAATATGGAAGTTATTTCCATCCCTCTGAAAGGATACCTGAAGCATGGTGACAGTGTACAAAACACAAAAACCATTACTCCGGGAGACATTCAGGTGATGAGTACAGGTAGCGGGATTTATCATAGTGAATACAACGGAAGTGACAAGGAACAACTGGAATTCCTGCAAATATGGGTATTTCCACAAGTTGAAAACACGAAGCCGGAGTATAATAACTTCGATATCCGCTCGTTGCTGAAACAGAACGAACTGTCACTGATTCTTTCTCCTAACGGTAAGACGCCCGCTTCCATCAAACAGGATGCATGGTTCTCTATGGGACATTTCGATATGGAGAAAACGATAGAGTATAAGATGCACCAGGAAGGAAACGGAGTATATATCTTCGTCATTGAAGGAGAAATCACTGTGGCGGAAGAACGTCTGTCAAAGCGTGATGGTATCGGTATCTGGGATACTAAATCATTCCCGATACATATATCAAAAGGCACCCAACTTCTGCTAATGGAAGTACCGATGTAATTTCATCAACATTTCAATCTATTCTATTCAAAAAGCGGCCTCACCGAAAGGATGAGGCCGCTTTTCTATTATCAGTCTATCAGGAAAACTGTTGTTATTTCCCTTTTTTATAGTTTTCCAATCCTGTCTGCAAGAACTCGATGTACTTAGGAATATCCTCGTTGTAAGCATACGACTTGTTCAAAGGTTTACCCTGATTATCGAGCAATACATAGAAAGGCTGGGCGTTCGCACCAAACTTCACACGTTGCAGATAACTCCATTTATCACCGACAGTACGCAAGGTACGTTCTGTTCCGTTCTCTACAATCTTCACAGTTTCAGTCAACGGAGTCTTGTTGTCCACGTACAGTGTAATCAATACATAGTCGTTATTAATCAAATCACTCACTTTCGGGTCAGTCCATACTGCTGCTTCCATCTTACGGCAGTTTACACAACCATATCCAGTAAAGTCGAGCATAACAGGCTTTCCATTCAGACGCGCATATTCCATACCTAAATCATAGTCGTCGAATTTTGCATGTACGTCATTCTTATACAAATTGAAGTCCTGCGTCTGCATAGGCGGAGCAAATGCACTTACCGCTTTCAAAGGTGCTCCCCACAAACCGGGAACCATATATACGGCAAATGCCAAAGAGATCAGCGCCATAAAGAAGCGGCTAACTCCTACCTTATTATCATCGTCATCATGCGGGAATTTAATCTTACCCAACAGATAGAATCCAAGCAAAGCAAAAATAACAATCCACAAAGCAAGGAATGTTTCACGGTCAAGCAGTCTCCATCCATAGGCCAGGTCGGCTACTGATAAGAATTTAAGCGCGAATGCCAGTTCAAGGAAACCCAGCGTTACTTTGATAACATTCATCCATCCGCCTGATTTCGGCATAGATTTCAGCCATGACGGGAACAATGCGAACAGGGTGAACGGCAAAGCCAATGCAATGGCGAAGCCCAGCATACCGATTGCCGGAGCCACAACGCTTCCTGTCGTAGATACCTGTACCAGCAAGAATCCGATAATCGGACCTGTGCAAGAGAAAGAAACCAATGAAAGCGTGAAAGCCATCAGAAAAATACTCAGTAATCCGGTGGTGGATTCCGCTTTGCTATCTACCGCATTTCCCCACTTCGACGGTAGTCTGATTTCGAATGCTCCAAAGAACGAAGCTGCGAAAATCACCAGCATCAGGAAGAAAAGAATATTAAAGATGGCATTGGTAGACAAAGCATTCAACGCGCTGGCACCGAAAATCAATGTAATAGCCAATCCCAACACTACATAAATCACAACGATGGACGCACCATATGTCCACGCATCCCGGATACCTTTCTTTTTATCTTTACTGCGTTTCAGGAAGAAGCTGACTGTCATAGGGATAATCGGCCACACACAAGGAGTGAATAAAGCGATTAATCCGCCAAGGAAACCTGTTATAAAAATATAGATCCAGGACATATCTTCCTGACCATGTTCTTCGCCCAATGCTTGCAAGTCGCTGATAACTGGCTTCCAAAGTTCACTGGATGCAACGGCAGGCTGAATATCCGTAGCCGCATCCGCCGGAGTGGCGGGCACCAGTTCCATCATAGCGGCAGAATCTTTCACTTCGGCAGGAGCGGGAGCAGGTTCTTCCTTTTTCTCCGGTTCTTTTTTCTCCGGTTGTTCTGTCTTAACCGCAGCCGCATTTCCGGCTTTCGTTACCCCGGAGAACTTGAACGGAACCTCGGTAGGCGGAAGGCAACTCTCGTCGTCGCAAGCTCCATACTCCAGATATCCTTCTATTTCATAAGCTCCACCTGTGAGTTTTACTTTCTGAATGAACTTTGCAGTATTCTCAAAGTAGCGCACTTTCATTTCAAACAATTTGTCGAAAGTAGCCACTTCCTTGCCAACCGGTTTCAATTTTCCGGCAAGCTCCAGACCACTCTTCTTATCAACATTGAATGTCGCAGAAATAGGTCCGCCATCTCCAAGTTCGGTAGAATAAACATGCCACCCGTTATCAATGGTAGCGGTAAATACAATCTCCGCTTCCGTATCAGAAAGAGTATTCAACTCAGTCTTGAACTTTACCGGATCTTTGATCTGTGCCTGCAAAGCATAAACCACAAAGCTTAAAAGCAGAAAAGAAATAAACTTTTTCATTTTCAATAATTGGGGGGTTATAATTCATAATCTACACACGCACGGCTTTCCTTCGTCTCAGCCAGAATCTTACCGGCAGCTACATGGTCGGGATGCGTCGCATAGTATTTCACGTCTTCCAGAGTATCAAACTCACTATAAAGTGCAATATTCCACGTTTCTCCGGGATTCATATTCAATCCGACTTCAACTTTCCGGATTACGGAGATTTTAGCAGGAAGCGCTTCTATTGCTTCCTTGAATTTTGTCATAACTGCCCGCTTCTCTTCGGCAGAAACTTCGTCTTTTAACTTAAATAATACAATGTGTTTTACCATTACGTTGTTATTTTAATGAATTGTTTCTATATTTGTCTTGTTAATACTTTGCATAAACAATGCAAATTTACTCTATTTGGTTCAAATATACACTTAAAGAGATGTTAATTATAGGAATAGCAGGCGGAACTGGCTCCGGAAAGACCACCGTCGTACGAAAAATCGTAGAAAGCCTCCCCGCAGGGGAAGTAGTATTATTACCTCAGGACTCATACTACAAGGATAGTAGCCACGTCCCGGTCGAAGAACGCCAGAATATTAATTTTGACCATCCGGATGCTTTTGAATGGAGTTTGCTCTCCAAACATGTCATGACACTGAAAGAAGGAAAGAGCATCGAACAGCCCACCTATTCTTATCTGACATGCACCCGCCAGCCCGAAACTATTCATATCGAGCCACGAGAAGTCGTTATTATCGAAGGAATCCTTGCCTTATGCGACAAGAAACTACGTAATATGATGGACCTTAAAATATTCGTAGATGCCGATCCCGACGAACGTTTGATACGTGTTATCCAAAGAGATGTCATCGAGCGCGGACGTACCGCCGAAGCTGTAATGGAACGCTACACACGGGTTCTGAAGCCGATGCACCTGCAATTTATCGAACCTTGCAAACGTTATGCCGACCTTATTGTGCCCGAAGGCGGTAGCAACAAGGTAGCTATTGATATACTGACCATGTACATCAAGAAGCACTTGAAGAGTTGAGAATGGAGAGTTGAGAGTTAAAAACCAAAATGTCAGGTATGAATGTCAAGACACTGATTATCCCTTTATTCCTTGTATTATTCTGCTGTGTAATCGGATGCCGGAACAAGCAACATAGTAAGACGGACGAATCCGCACGCGATCTTTCGCAAATAAAAGATAGCGGCGAATTGGTTGTATTGACATTGTATAGCTCCACTTCATATTTCATATACCGGGGACAGGAGATGGGATTCCAGTATGAACTCAGCGAACAGTTTGCCAAAAGCCTGGGATTAAAACTCAGAATCGAAGTCGCCAATAACGTCGACGAACTGATCCGGAAATTACTGGCAGGTGAAGGGGACATGATTGCCTACAACTTACCCATAACTAAAGAATGGAAAGACAGCCTTCTTTATTGCGGCGAAGATGTGATTACCCATCAAGTGATTGTTCAGCAAGGAAGAGGAAAACAGAAACCTTTGAAAGATGTCACCGAACTGATTGGAAAAGATGTCTATGTGAAACCCGGAAAGTATTATGACCGCCTTGTCAACCTGAACAGCGAACTGGGCGGCGGCATCCAAATCCATGAAGTGAACAATGACAGTATCACTACCGAGGACTTAATCACACAAGTGGCGCAAGGTAAAATACCATATACTGTGGCCGACAATGATTTGGCAAAACTTAATAAGACGTATTATCCCAATCTGGACATAAACCTGTCTATCAGCTTCGACCAGCGTTCTTCCTGGGCGGTACGGAAAGACAGCCCGGAACTAGCCGAAGCCGCCACTAAATGGCATCAGGAGAACATGACTTCTCCTGCCTATACTGCCAGTATGAAACGTTACTTTGAAAACAGTAAAATGATGCCCCACTCTCCTATCCTTTCATTGAGAGAGGGAAAGATTTCCCATTATGATGAACTATTCAAAAAGTATTCCAAAGACATCGGATGGGATTGGCGTATGCTTGCGTCTCTGGCTTATACGGAATCCAATTTTGACACAACAGCCGTATCCTGGGCAGGCGCCAAAGGACTCATGCAGCTAATGCCTGCTACTGCCCGGGCAATGGGAGTGCCACCTGGAAAAGAACAAAACCCGGAAGAGAGTGTCAAGGCCGCTATCAAGTATATCACTGCCACCGACCGTAGTTTCAGCATGATTCCCGATAAAGAGGAACGTCTCAACTTTATCCTCGCTTCCTACAATGCCGGTTTAGGACATATTTACGATGCCATGGCACTAGCCGAGAAATACGGGAAAAACAAACTGGTATGGAAAGATAATGTAGAAAACTTCATCTTACTCAAAAGCAATGAAGAATACTTCACCGACCCCGTTTGTAAAAACGGTTACTTCCGTGGCATAGAGACTTACAATTTCGTTCGCGATATTATGTCGCGCTATGAATCTTATAAAAAGAAAATCAAAGCGTAAAGAAAGTAACTCAATACCTGTTTTTATAGGTTAGCAAACTAACCGCGACAATAGCTAATACCGATAAAGGCAGAGCAAACAATATCGGGTCAATGACCGGGAAAGGATAAGTGGTAATCAACACATCCCGTCCGAACAGAGCCTTGCAGACACCCAATGCGGCAGATTCTTTCTGATGCAGGAATACGAGAGCGAACAAACTGCCGACAGTTCCCACCCAAAGACTTGCCATTACCCCCTGTTTGGTAGCTTTCTTCCAATATAAAGCACAGAAATAAGCCGGCAGGAAAGCAGCCGCACAGATTCCCATAAAGATAGAAGTTCCACGGGCAATAATATCATGGGGCAACATATAGCAAATAATATAGCTGACTAAAATAGAAAACAATACGCCAAGACGGATTACATTAGTAAGTTTACCCCGTGAGCGCGGTTTATAAGTTCCGTAAATATCCGAACCTACCGAAGCTCCCATCGTATGAAACTGTGAACTAAGTGTAGACATACTGGCTGAAAGGATGCACAACATAAAGAGTGCTGCAAACCAGTCGGGCATTGCCTTATTAATAAAATATGGAATAATCTTATCAATATCCTCTACTACCTCCGTTGCAACCGCCCCTTCTGTCTTCAGGAAGAAAAGATTGCTCAACGCTCCGGCATGATAGATGGCGCCTACCGTTATAATCAGAAAGAAACAACCGATAAACACACCACGATTCAACTGTTTGCCACTCTCCACAGTCATAAAACGAACTACTAGCTGCGGTTGCGCAAGACAGCCGATTCCAACTCCTAAAATAAGAGAAGTAACCAATGAATACCATTGTGGAGAACCCGTCACAGGCATAGCCGTCCATCCCTGATGCCCCAACGCCTTAAACTTTTCCGGGACTAGCGGAGCAATGGCAGTCAATTCTTTATTAGCCTCCACAAAATTCATATCAAGTACCTGATATAAAGAGAACAACAGAAACAGCATACACCCAAACATGATAACTGCCTGTAAAGCATCCGTGTACATTACACCTTTCATACCGCCTGCAATAACATAAGCGGCAATCACCAATGTAAATATCAATAAGGAGATATTGAAGTCTATCTGAAAGATCTGCTCGATAAACACTGCTCCGCCTTTCATTACAACTGCCGCATAAAGTGGCATCCCAATGAAAATAACAGCAGCAATAAATACCTGTATATTACGTGAACGGAAATGCCGGCCTAATAATTGAGGGAAAGTGCTCACGTTTAGTTTTGCCCCCATACGCCGGGTGCGTAACCCGAAGAAAATAAAGGCTATGACAACTCCGATAAACATATTAAGGAAACACAGCCACTGGATACCCATTCCGAAAGCAGCAGCCACGCCTCCAAAACCCACGATAGCAGATGCGGAAATAAACGTAGCACCATAAGAGAGTGCCATTACGATAGGATTCATCTGTCGTCCCCCTACCAAGTAATCACTGGTAGACGTCGTTTTCTTATATCCTAAAAAGCCTAAGTAAGCAAGTGACAGCAGATAAGCCACCACAATCAGCCCAAGTGTAAAAGTATTCATCGAGTTTCGTCTTTTTCGTCGTCCTTATTCCAATATTTCAGCCCGAACCAGGCAGCAAAAATCACGCATACCACCGAAAGCAGGTATGGCATAATGATAAAAGGGTCTTCTATTCCAAACATTTGCGTATCAGATTTTAATCAATTAAGGCGCAAATGTAAGGAATTTATTGAAAAGACAAAACTTTTGTTTACTAATACTGATTATAATGTATCTTTTTCTCGTCAAATTTCTGTTTCGGGTTCTCTTTTGTAGCCGGATAGCCAAAAGGAATGACACAAAGCGGAAGAATATTCTCCGGAAGCCCGGTATACTTGCGTACTACCTGCATACGGTCTTCATAAGGATAAGCTGCTGTCCATACAGCCCCCAATCCCAGGCTTTCGGCAGCCAGCAGAATATTCTGGGTGGCAGCAGAGCAGTCTAAGTACCAATAAGACGAACGTGCAGAGTCCCCACAAACAACAATGGCATTACGAGCCTGCGTCAACATTTTAGCATAAGGAAGTGCGGCAGCCATCGAATCCAGCTTGGCACGGTCGGTCACTACGACAAACTCCCAGGGACGTACGTCCTTTCCCGAAGGCGCAGCCATTCCGGCACGAAGCATTAAGTCGATTTTCTCTTTCTCCACTCCTTTATTCAGATAAGTGCGCACGCTTTTGCGCTCGAAGATATTATCCAATGCAGCATTTCCCGAAGAAGTTTGCGTCTTTTGCAGTGAAGATTCACAAGAGATAAAAAAGATTCCCCCTATAACAAACATAAAGAAAGAAAACAGTTTAAAGTTTCTCATCATTATTTTCCATTTAAAATTTAGGGTAAAGATAATAGATTTTCGGTTAAAAACAAAAAAAAGAATTTATGCAAAAGAAATCCCCCTGTCTCATTTCTCTACTTATTTATATAATAGAGAATAGAAACAGAGGGATAGCAAATTAAGAGGTCATTTCACTGTTTTACGGCAATAACTGTATTCTTATTTCATACAAGCGTTGTGCTGCCGGCTTACCGTCAGGACGCCGGGCAATGTTAGTAACCAGATATCTGCGTGGTTGGCTAAAATCATTAGGTACTCCCAAAGTCGGAGCATCTCCTACGGGGTCAATCTGAAAACCTCCATTTGTGTCAGACATCACAATAGCCACTACTAGTTGTTTTATATCCACCGGCATTTTGATATACCCACTTTGAGTGACAGAAGCATCCAACGGATTACCGTCCTTATCGACTAGTTTAAAATCACCGGTGAACTTCGAAGCATCAAACAGATAACTACCGGATGTATAGTGATTGTAAATTGCATATTTATCTGCAAAAGCATTGATTACGTACACTTTTCCATCTGGAGCGGAAGAATCATCTTCCGTAGTAAGCGTATTCTTCACTTTCACCGTTGCACCCGGAGCAATGGCCTGTCCCAAAATCGTAAGAGAAGTAGATGTATTATTAGTATAATCTTTCTCACTCTGATAATTGCCGATAGTAGCCTGGGCAACATACTCCTCCACCCATCGGTCCCAGTTTTTAGCATAAATCTGATTGTTGAAGAACTGCCTGGAGTAAATATTGCACATATTTGTTCCCAGCTCTACATTATTATATACATTTTCCGGCACTTCCTCGTATTCGAGTCCTGCTTCACATCCTGCAAGTACCATAGGAACTATCAAAAGGAAATATAATTTCGTCAATATTTTCATTTCATTCATATATTATCAGTTAAACATTTATTTATAGTTAAATCCTGTCCATCCCGGATTTTGCACCAATCCACTGTAACTGCTAATCATAGATTCCGAGAATGGTACAAAATAATAGCGCGCATTATCAAATTTCTTTTGATAATTATCATAAGTAAGTATGACCGTCTCTATTTTAGGAACAAAGTAACCTTCCTCGCCTACTTCTGCCGGAGTTCCGGGCTTAAAGTTTTTCGTCTGTGCCTCGTCTGTCGGCCTTTCCTGTCCTTTTCTGAATATACGCATAGTTTTGGGGCCTCTGTTCAATTCCGGAATTACCGACTTGCCATCAGCTTCTCCCCAACGGAGCAAATCAAAATAACGTTGCGCAGGCACTTCGAATGCAAATTCCACACGACGCTGCAATTGATATTCTTCCCATAAATCATGTCCTACTACAGCCGCATCAAATTTATCCAATCCTGCACGGTCACGAATTTCATTAAGTTTACTTTCGGCATCCCCTTCGCCCAATTTGATAGAAGCCTCCACATAATTCAACAGAACTTCTGCATAACGAATATGAAAATAGCAAGTCTGCCGTTGTTCCCGATTCAGTGTACCGTCATCATTGTATTTATCGAAATGAGCATACTTACGCATATAGTAACCGGTAATCGAACTGGCTCTCCCTCCCGGAGCATCCATATTGGCAGTCACCCGATATCCTGTATGTAAAGCACTGTTATCCATTAATTCATCCTGATCTGTTGTATTGTCTATCCATGTTTGTATCAGATACATATCTTTCCGGTTGTCCGACGCACTCAAATAAGAGCCATCATAAACAACAGTAGCATAAAAACGTTCATCACGATCCGTATAAAGCAGTCTGCGATAATCGGCGGACGTTCCCGAGTAAGTGCCGTTCTCTCCGGCAGTAATACCCATATCCCGTGCCTGACTGGTTTTCCACCATTGTTTCCATTTGCCGTCAGCAGCATCCTTCTGATAATAACATTCTACCAAATCTTCAGTCGGAAAAGCTCCGAACTCCGCTCCCCATTTCTTATCCGTGCCATAATACAATCCATTGTCGGGTCCCACCCCGACTTTACCTGTCGGATTAAACCTGGCCACATTCTTATTAAACATCACCGGCCAGATAGATTCAGTAGACTTATAACTTGTTTCTGAAGTGAACAGATCCTCATAATTCCTTTCCAAGCTATATTTTCCAACCAATGCCCCGGCAGCATTAAAAGCCAACCGGTAATAATCGGAAGCCGGCTTTGAAAAAGCAAAAAGTTTGCCGGACTCATCATTTCCATAAAGTCCTTTTGCTGAAGCTTCGGCGGCACAAGCTGCATAAAGAGCCACACGCGATTTTATCGCCGTAGCTACATCAGCACTTATCATTCCATAGGAAGACTGGTTTCCACTCTCATTAAACAGTGCAGTAGCCTGATCCATATCAGACAATATCTTATCAAAAATGAATTCACGGGAAGAACGCGGAATCATTGTTTCATCAAATATCGAAAGTGACTTGTCCACATAAGGCACTCCTCCATAATATTTCTCCAACTCAAAATAGAACCATCCCCGGAAGAAATAGCATTCAGCCAATAATTGCTTTCTATCATTTTCCTTCAAATACTGGCTCCCCGAAATTCGTTCAATACCTAAATTTGCACTACGGATTCTCTTATATACATCATTCCATATATTGCTCCAGGAAAAACAACTGACAGTGTTCAACGGGTCATAATGGCGTAGATTAAAATCAATCTGCCGGTATGTATCTCTTTGCGTATCCAGCCATCCCGTTGCATTATCCGACCATTGTTCCATCTGAAAGGTATCACCGGTAGCCCCCGGAACGAATAAATAAAATTGATTGACATAAGAGCGTGACAACTGTGCATCTTCCCAAAAACGGTCTTCATCCACAATAGTAGTCGGTTCCATCCCCAGAGGATCACAAGCGGCCAGACATGCCGTTAAAATGGCACCGGATAAAATTGTCCTTAGATTATATTTGTTTTTCATATTCTATATCTCATTAGTTTATATCATTATAAGGTAACTGTCACACCAAAAGTAAATTGGCGCTGTGTAGGATAACTGCCCAATTTCCCATGATCACTCCAATAGTGGTCGTCGGAGGTTATAAATTCCGGATCCTGCAGTCCTTTCAAAGGATACGATTTCTTCGTCCATGTAAAAGCGTTTGTCACGACAAAACTGGCCTCCAGTCCTTTAATTAAAGCAAAATTTTTGAGCAGTTTGTGCTTGAAATCGTAACGTACACTGATATTCTTCAATTTCAAATAAGTTGCGTCAAAAGCCCAACGTTCTGTATATCCGGTAAATGACTGTCCCACGGTTGACGGCATAGGCAATGCAGCCTCTACGTCCGGGTTGCCCGGCATATAAGCATTCTGGAAAGCATAGCGGCCATAATTCCACATATAATCATTAGCTGCACCACGCAAAGGCTCCGGCATCGTTCCCGACACATTCGTAGCCCCCTGCAAGAAGACTTCGACATCAAATCCATTCCAACTGGCCCCTACCGTGATACCGTACTGAGTAAGCGGAGTAGTCGAAGCCTTTTCAGTTACCACATAATCCCCTCCATTAATCAGTCCGTCACCGTTCTGGTCAATAACAACAAAATTTCCCAAATGAGTATTTCTGGCAGTATTAACCCATACTGAATTATACACATCATTCCATGACCCCGCCAATCTATCCATTGTAGGTATAGCGGCCGAATATGTCGGATGCATATTTCTTTTACCTACTGTATCCCAATTGGGATAGTACCAATCAGTGCTCTTATCTGTGTGCCGGGTTACCCGTTCATCCCAGAATGAGAAGTTACCACCAATCCAGTACGTCACTTTACCTATTTTGTCTCTCCAGTTCAAAGATATCTCATATCCTCCTTTACGGCTTGTTTCATAAGGCGCATTGATTTTAGGCGTATTAGGAGCTCCGATAATATCGGTACGTATAATGTCCTGGTTCATGTCGATATCTTGACCATTATTCATATAAAGAAATACATCCACCGAACCGGTCAGACGTTCATTGAGAAATCCGAAATCAACGCCACCACTAATCTGACGGCTCTTCGACCACGTCAAGTCACTTGCCAGTTTGGATTCATGCCATGCTACGTTCTCTTTCATATCTCCGAACAAAATATGGTCTGTCAATTGTGCATATTGATTGATGAAATCAAAAGGAGAACCGATTTCACCACCTACAATTCCGTATCCGCCACGTATTTTCAACGAGCTGACAAATTTCTTATCGATAGCATTCTTAAACCAGTTTTCTTCTGAAATCATCCAACCGGCCGATACAGCCTGGAAAAAGCCCCAGCGTTTGGAAGGGCTATAACTTAACGATGCATTGTAATTGGCGCTGTATTGTATCATATACTTATTGTCATAGTCATAGCTAATCCTCCCTACCCAGGAAGCAGATCCCCAATCAGTCGCATTTCCGCCAACTCCACTGTTATCAACAGACGTACCTAACTCTACTTGTGGAGTGAGGATAGTAGGATAACCATATCTTTTAGCCGAAGTCCAGTTGGTATGTCTCGTCTGACTTTGATAATTTACCATACCTGCTACATTATGTTTTCCGAAACTACGTGCGTAATCCACCTGAAATATTCCGGTAAGTAACTTATAATTGCTCCATTTCTGGTAAACCTTCGTGGCATCTGCATTATACGTAGAAAAATCGGTAGAAGCCGGTGTATCATACACTTCTGTGGCATTATGTTCAAAGACCTTATTCATACTATAACTCGTATTGAAATTCACACTGGCGCTGACAGCCAGCCCCTCAACCCAAGGAAGATTCCACTTCAATCCGGTACTCAACTGAAGACGGTAATCTTCTGTATTATTAAAACCGGTATTCAGCATTGAATTCACAGAACCGCCTCTTCCCTTTCCGGTGCTCCAACCATTGGGACGCCATGCAAAAGGCTGTCCGTACATGGCTTCATTAAATACACCTTCACCCGCTTTAGGTTGCTTCTTGGTTGAAGTATTAGCATTGATATTCAAAGTGAATTTCAAACTTTTATCTTTCAGCAAATAAGCATCTGTATTTAAAATGGCATTTACCTGTTCGTAATTGAAAGTGTCACTGATACCTTTCTGGTTAAGATAGCTTAAACTAGAGTAGTATTTTACACGATCACTTCCTCCACGGATACTAACATTGGTTTGATACATCGGTTGGGTATGATTAAACATTTCCCAAGGGTCATAATAAGAATAATAATCTTGTATATTACCGCCATTTAACCAACCGGTACTCGGACTCTTCACCGGGTCAAACAAATCCATAATAGACTGGGCTGTGTAATTTTGATTAAACTGTTCATTAATACTGCCAGCCATTCCCGCCACATCTGCCGGAGAGTAACCTTTATACCATAAGTCACCCATATAAAATTTGGACATAACAGCATTATTATAATACGGAGAATCTGCACCACTAGCCCACGCAAGCTCATTCATAGAACGTGCATAATCATAGGTACTCATTCCTTTGGCATGATAAGAAGGAGACATGATAGAAACTTTCTGGTCA
Organism: Bacteroides faecium; assembly: GCF_012113595.1. Taxonomy (NCBI): domain Bacteria; kingdom Pseudomonadati; phylum Bacteroidota; class Bacteroidia; order Bacteroidales; family Bacteroidaceae; genus Bacteroides; species Bacteroides faecium. Next base: position 4,070,819 of record NZ_CP050831.1, on the reverse strand, counting down.
ATGGTTATTTCCGGAGGACCATCCTGACCACGTTTTGTCTGAATCACGACAACACCATCGTTTGCACGGGGACCGTACACAGCAGTAGCCGAAGCATCTTTCAAGATAGACATAGAAGCTATATCATCCGGACGCAGACGGTTGAAGAAAATCTCTCCCTGATCTGTTTCCATTACCACGTCATCGATTACATATAGGATTTTAGAACCGCCACGAATCCAGATTTTGGCTGTTTCACCGGGAGCACCGGAGGATTGCTGGGTAATGACACCCGTCACACGACCACCCAGTCCTTCTGAAATACTTGTAACCGGTAACTTGGCAATTTGGTCTACTTTAACCGTAACTGCCGCCGCAGTCATTGTCTTAGCCTTTTGTACTCCGCCATAACCGGTAACAACAACTTCCTGAAGAGTTTGCAAGTCTTCTTCCAATGTCACTTTCAAAAACTCACCTGTCGCTTTCACCTCTTTTGTTACATATCCCACAAAAGATAATTGAAGAATAGCTCCTCTTTTCACATTAGAAAGTGTGAAATTTCCATCCATGTCTGTAATAGTACCGTTCGTCGTACCTTTTACTGCTACACTCACACCAATAATCGTTTCGCCCGTATTGTCTGCTACATTCCCCTTCACTGTGATGTTCTGGGCCACCAATGTCATCGGGAGAGACAATAGAATGAGCATCAAGACTTTCTTGAATAAACAAAAGTCTACTTTCCTGTTTTTTTTCATTCGTACATTTTTTGGTTAAACAATAGATATTAGATTCGATAAGGACTAAGTTCCACTAGAACTTAATACGTCGAACAAGATACAAGCAAACAACTAAAAAAAGAGGCAATGATTGATTACAGGCAATAAAATGACACTAAAAAAGGAGATAGTTGTATTTACACCCAATTATGATACTATCTTATAAATAAAATAACAACAGTAGTTCCTGTCTCAAAACAAAATTTTCTTATTCTATAGTGTGATTAATGAAAATATTTATATATTTGCAACACATATATTAACAATAATCAAACTAAAACAGAATTATATGACACATAATTAGAACAAAACAAAAGAAATATCACTAAGTTCTAGTGGAACTTAGTTTATTTTTTGTATCATCTATTTATGTATAAACATCAATAAAAAGTCTGTTTGGCAATCAAACAGACTTACAATTATATATTATCCAAGAAATAAAGATAAATTACAATCAGAGTTTTCTACCACTCCAGCTTTAATTTATTTTTTCTTGATTCTTCCAATGAAACGGTTTCACGCTTCATCAGGCCGCTCTTTTCACGAAGCGTCTCATATTCAGTTTTCAATTCGTTCACCAATTCGACTTTCGCCTGCGGATTCAGTAGTTTGGCGGCAACACCTGCATTCAATGACGCATCTTTGAGATGCACCACCGGGGCATGATATACAGGAGCAATCTTCAATGCAGTATGCATCTTTGAAGTAGTAGCTCCTCCAATCAGAAGAGGTATATCCAATCCGGCCTTTTCCAATTCAACAGCTACGTGAGCCATTTCTTCCAGAGAAGGAGTTATCAGACCGCTCAATCCAATCATGTCTACCTTTTCTTCAATGGCACGCCGAATGATAGTTTCTGCGGGCACCATCACTCCTAAGTCAACAATATCATAACCGTTGCAGGCCATCACCACAGCAACGATATTCTTCCCGATATCGTGCACGTCGCCTTTCACAGTAGCAAGCAATATTTTTCCGGCAGAGGTTGCTCCATCAGTTTTCTCCGATTCAATGACAGGCTGAAGGATAGCAACGGCTTTCTTCATTGTCCGGGCAGTCTTTACTACTTGCGGAAGAAACATTTTACCTGCTCCGAAAAGTTCACCGACATAATTCATCCCATCCATCAACGGGCCTTCAATCACATTGACCGCTTTATCGTAAAGCGGCAGAGCTTCTGCCAAATCCTGTTCGAGAAAATCGCCAATCCCTTTCATCAAAGCGTATTTCAAACGTTCCTGAACAGAGCCTTCTCTCCAAGCATCCTGTTTGACAGCCGATTCTCCTGCAGTCCCACTCATTGTCGCTTTCAGAGATTCTGCCAATTCAATGAGATGTTCCGCTGCATCGGGGCGGCGGTTCAAAACAACATCTTCGATTTTCTCCAGCACATCCGCCGGAATATCGCTATAAAGAACGGAAGTCCCCGGATTCACAATACCCATATCCATCCCTTGCTGGATGGCATGATAAAGGAACACGGCATGCATGGCTTCACGGATATAATTATTACCACGGAAAGAGAAAGAAAGATTACTTACTCCACCACTGATGTGCGCACCGGGAAGATTTTTTTTAATCCATCCGGTAGCTTCAATGAAGTCTACCGCATAGTTGTTATGTTCTTCGATTCCCGTAGCCACAGCAAGCACGTTGGGGTCAAAGATAATATCATGGGGATTAAAATTGATTTTATCGACCAACAGGCGGTATGCACGTTGACACACTTCTATTTTGCGGGCAGCGGTATCTGCCTGGCCTTTTTCATCAAAAGCCATTACTACGGCGGCAGCTCCATATTGTTTGATAGTCCGGGCATGTTCGAGGAATACCTCTTCCCCTTCTTTCAAAGAAATAGAGTTGACGATTGATTTACCTTGCAGGCATTTCAGTCCGGCAACAATCACTTCCCATTTGGAAGAATCAATCATAACCGGGACACGGGCTATTTCCGGTTCGGACATGATAAGATTCAGGAAGGTAGTCATTTCTGTCTTGGCATCCAATAGACCGTCATCCATATTGACGTCAATTACTAAAGCGCCGTCTTCTACCTGTTGGCGGGCAATGGAAAGAGCTTCATCGTATTTCTTTTCATTGATAAGACGAAGGAATTTACGCGAACCGGCTACGTTACAGCGTTCACCGACATTCACAAAATTAATCTCCGGCTTCACTTCGAGCAGTTCAAGGCCGGAAAGCCACATACAATCCGGTTTTGCGGCTGGGATGTGTGGTTGAGCACCTTCTATCAGGGCTGAATATTCGGCGATATAGGCGTCTGTCGTTCCACAACAACCACCGATAATATTGATTAATCTTTCGTCGATATATTCTTTCACTTCGTGAGCCATGTCCGCAGGTGTCTGATCGTACTTACCGAGACTATTCGGTAATCCGGCATTCGGATAGGCACTAATATAATAAGGTGCACGGGCAGCCAATTGCTCAAGGAAAGGTTTCAACTGACGGGCTCCGAACGAGCAGTTCAAGCCGACAGAGAATATATTGGCATGTTGTACGGAAGCGAGAAATGCTTCCAATGTTTGTCCTGACAGAGTTCGTCCGCCAATATCGGATACAGTCACTGATAACATGACAGGCACTTCGACACCTGTCACTTTCATTGCCTGTTCAGCAGCAAAAATAGCCGTTTTAGCATTCAGCGTATCAAATATCGTTTCAATCAGAATGGCGTCTACCCCACCTTCAAGCATTGCTTCCATCTGTTGCTGATAGGCGGCGGCCAGTTCGTCGTAGCTCAAAGCACGATACGCCGGATTGTTCACGTCCGGACTCATGGAGCAAGTTTTATTCGTAGGGCCTACGGAACCGGCTACAAAACGAGGTTTGTCGGGATTCTTTGCAGTATATTCGTCCGCTAGTTCACGGGCCAGCTTCACTGCGGCAAGATTCATTTCACGCACATATTCTTCTACGTGATAATCGGCCATAGAAACGGTGGTCGAACTGAATGTATTGGTTTCGATAATGTCTGCCCCTGCTTCCAGGTATTTACGGTGAATATCCCGAATCACGTCGGGACGTGTCAGACACAACAAGTCATTATTCCCTTTCAACTGTCCGGGAATATGCGCGAAACGTTCACCACGAAAATCTTCTTCTTTGAGATTATATTGTTGAATCATTGTACCCATTGCCCCATCCAAAATAAGGATGCGCTCGGATACGATCTGCGAAATAGTCTTTTTCATTTATCCTATCATGTCATCGTTTGAACATTCTTGCCATATCTCTACGGTCATCTTTTTCCTTTATGGATTCTCGTTTATCATATTCTTTCTTACCTTTCGCCAAAGCGATCACCAGTTTCGCCAAACCTTTTTCATTGATAAACAAGCGTACGGGGACAATCGTAAAACCGGGATTCTTCATTTCCCGCTGGAGTTTCTCCAATTCTTTCTTACTAAGCAACAACTTCCTCTCTCTACGCGCCGTATGATTATTATACGAACCATAGAAGTACTCGGCGATGTGCATATTCTTCACCCACAATTCGCCTTTCGCAAAATAACAAAACGTATCTACCAGGCTGGCTTTTCCCAAACGAATGGATTTGATTTCAGTACCGGTCAGTACAATACCTGCTGTGTAGGTATCTATCAGTTCGTAATCAAACGTAGCCCGTTTATTCTTAATATTTACAGAGGGTTGTTTCATCTTCACACATTAATTAAGTATGGCCGTCAGTTTATTAAACACAAATTGAATCAACGTCGGACATAGTATTAACAATACAGACGACAAAAGGGTGTATCTCAATCGTTGTTTTTCTTCTACTCCCATCAGTATAGGAGCTCCTTCCCATACTATATAGACGATGTAGAACTGTAATAGCCAAGCAATAATTCTAAAATCAGGTAATAGTCCGGTTACGATTTGAAGCAAGAAAGGTACAACAAGGGCATATCCCGCAAACTGTTGTGTCAGCGGCATATTGCTATACATGCCAAACATTCTTGTCCCCATCTCATTAATGGCATAAGCTGCCAGAAAGTAGCCACCGAACAAGGCTACAGCTACGGCACAACAATTGGTCATAGCTATCTGGAAACTTTGCGGACCGCCCCATCCATTCGTCAATAATGACCCGATGAACACGGACAGACCGCATAAACCAATCATAGGATAGACAAAAGCCATATATACTTTTCGCCTATCCTCTTCCATAGAAATTTCCTCCCAAGCCTTGGCCGGAGAGGAAATCAATTTCATTGCTATGTTAAATAGTTCTTTGTAGTTCAATGTTACTGTGTAATCTTTGAATAATCTATTTCAAATGATCCATCCTTAGTATTAGCATGTTTCAAATCATAAGAGGATGAATTAATTTTAGCTTTTATCGTTATCTTTTTCAATTTTCCTCCAAATTTACTTAGAAGGTCGCTAAAATCATAGGCTTGATGTTTTACAGTTAAAACTTTACGTTCTGCTTCCTTGTCTTCTGTAATCACATCATTCAAATGCAGAATAAGTTCAGTATCTCCTGCTTCTATTTCATCATAAGTTAACTTTAACGAATGTTTTTTTGAATCTTCAGCAACTTCAGCATCAGTTGTCCCTTTAGCCCAAATCATGGCAGGAATAACCAAAGTATTCTTATCAAACAAATAAGGATAGACATTTTGATATTCAAGAGCATATAAGGTTATATCTGGCGTTACTTCTGTACTAGATATATATGTTCCATCAATATTAGAACTTGAAGCTAAAGTAAAAGTGATAGCACCTGCATTAACGTCTACATCCTCATTATTATATTGACCAGTAACTGCATACATCCCCGAACTCATAGGCATGTTAATACTACTAGCGGCCGTAGGAACTAATTTAGTACCGTCTATCATTTTAAAGTAACCGGAATATGAGGTTTCCAACTTAGCAACAACACCTATAGGAAAAGGACCATTATTTTCTTCCCCATTCATACAAGAAGTAACCGATATACCCATCACCACAGCCATCAAAGCTACCAATAAAAATTTCATCTGTTTCATAAACATATTTTTTAGATTTTGCAAAGATATAAATTCTAATTCACAATTAATAAATGCAGATACTTAAAAAATACTGCATCCGTTACTTTATTATTTTTGCAAAAAGTTCCAAATGGTCATCTACATAACTTGCAATCAATGCCGTAACCTGTTCTTCCATCTCTAAATAAGACTCTTCCAATTCATCAAAGGCTTCGTATTGCTCATACATAGCCATGAATTCATCATCCGTCCGTTCCTTCTCCAGGTCTTTCCGGTTGGCATCAAATATTTTCTTTGCTTTATAGATTAACTTCGAGAATTCATCCACTCCCCACAAACGCATTACTTTAGCAAACGGATTATCAAAGATATATCCACCATAACCGTTCTGAATCAACTGACAGAATCCACCAGCCATCACCTCATCACGAAATATCTGATAGGCCAGCAAAGAATGTTGTTCTCCCGTCAACAAAGGCATTGTCTCCGCAGTCAGTTCACCACCAATCACCTCTTTATATTTATCTGTAAACGCCTGGATAAATTCATCCATTCCTTCACCCGCAGCCTTTTGTAAAGCTGATTCTACAACTTCAATCATAATCTTCTTTATAAATAATGCAGCAAAGCTACGAATTTTATTCTACATCCAGTAATAATCCCTCCACAATCTTACCAATCTTAACTTCATTATCCGCCCTCCATTTTCTTCACACGCCCCATATCATCTCATTTACAGACGTTTCCGGTGAACAATTCGTATAAAATACAGTATTCATCTCTATTCACCCCTTCACAAGATATGTATTTTACAATCTTACAATATAGCGAGAAGTAATATTTGCCACATTATAGAAACAGGCAGATAGTGTATATATTCCGAATAGAAAATGTTTGTTCAATAATGGCCGACTCCAGTTGACTATCTAGCCAACTCTAGTCAGCGAATTAGCCAACTATAGTTGTCTAGTAGGACGACTATAGCCGGCCGATAAGAATATTGTAAGATGATTTACGAATATCAGACTCTATTCAGACAGTTCATCATGCATGTAAACGCATACCTAAATACATACCTATAAAATAAGGTATAAGCCAGATGCACCAAACCACAATGCTGAAACGGTTAAAATGCCGTTTCGCCTGTGCCGAACCTTTCACGTAAGTCCATATCGCCCATGAAGCGTGTACAAACATAAGAAGAATGGCAATCGTACCGGTCACCGTATGAATCTCGTCATGCAAATGAGTTAGTTCGGCAATATGTTCCATCAAACTTGTGCCAACCGCATCAGCAATCAAACCCAGAAGAAAAAAAACAATATGCCAAAACTTTAATTTCTTTTGGAGACGTTCTCCCCAAACGCCAATCGTATAAAAAATAAGCGCAGATGAAATAACGCAAATTGCCGCAATTAAATAATGTATATCTATTTGGTTCAGTTCCATAATTTTTGGTTTTCCAATAATAACAAAGCAACAAATAGATAGTTCGTTCGCCCCCAATCTTCCGCAAATGCAATCCCGACTTTACAAACTGCGAAAAAACGTAAACTGAATTGTCACTTTTCACAAAAAAGTAATAAAAGGCGATTTGCAGAAACAAATAAATCGACTACCTTTGTGGGCGATTTAGAGAATCGTGACTACGTATTTTTAATTATATCACTTAAAAAAAAGAGCTAATTATGACTTATTCACACGAAGTGGAACACATGTGTGTTGTAAAGAAGGGTCCTAACCACGGACCGGCTCCCATACCCGAAGAAGGCAAATGGGTAAAATCTAAAGAAATCGTTGATATTTCTGGTTTGACACACGGTATCGGTTGGTGCGCTCCTCAACAAGGTGCTTGTAAACTGACACTGAACGTTAAAGAAGGTATCATCCAGGAAGCTTTGATCGAAACAATCGGTTGCTCTGGTATGACTCACTCAGCTGCTATGGCTTCTGAAATCCTTCCGGGTAAAACAGTTCTTGAAGCGCTGAACACTGACCTTGTTTGCGACGCTATCAATACAGCTATGCGCGAACTGTTCCTGCAAATCGTTTACGGACGTACTCAATCAGCTTTCTCTGAAGGTGGTTTGATCATCGGTGCAGGTTTGGAAGACTTGGGTAAAGGTCTGCGTAGCCAAGTAGGTACTCTTTATGGTACTTTGGCTAAAGGTCCCCGTTACCTTGAAATGGCAGAAGGTTATATCAAACAAATCTTCTTGGACAAGAACGACGAAATCTGCGGATACGAATTCGTACACATGGGCAAGTTCATGGACGAAATCAAGAAAGGTACTGATGCTAACGAAGCATTGAAGAAAGTTACAGGTACTTATGGTCGCGTAACAGCAGAACAGGGAGCAGTTAAATCTATTGATCCACGTCACGAATAATATAAGGAGGAAAGAAACTATGATTAGAGAAGTAAAATTCGAAAGCCAAGACCGTCGTATCAAAGGTATCATTGAAGCCTTGAACGCTAACGGCATCAAAGACATCGAAGAAGCTAACGCTATCTGCGAAGCTGCCGGACTTGATCCTTATAAAACGTGTGAAGAAACTCAGCCTATCTGTTTTGAAAACGCAAAATGGGCTTATGTTGTAGGTACTGCAATCGCTCTTAAGAAGAACTGCACAAATGCTGCTGAAGCTGCTGAAGCTATCGGTATCGGTCTGCAAGCATTCTGTATCCCGGGTTCTGTAGCTGACGACCGTAAGGTTGGTATCGGTCACGGTAACTTGGCTGCTATGTTGCTGCGCGAAGAAACTAAATGTTTCGCATTCCTGGCAGGTCACGAATCTTTCGCTGCTGCTGAAGGTGCTATCAAAATTGCTGCAAAAGCAGACAAAGTACGTAAAGAACCGTTGCGTTGCATCCTGAACGGTCTTGGAAAAGACGCCGCTCAGATCATCTCTCGTATCAACGGCTTTACTTATGTTCAGACTCAATTCGATTACTTTACAGGTGAACTGAAAGTTGTTCGCGAAATCGCTTACTCTGACGGTCCTCGTGCAAAAGTAAAATGCTACGGCGCTGATGATGTTCGCGAAGGTGTAGCTATCATGTGGAAAGAAGGCGTAGACGTATCTATCACAGGTAACTCTACTAACCCGACTCGTTTCCAACACCCGGTTGCAGGTACTTACAAGAAAGAACGTGTTCTTGCTGGCAAACCTTATTTCTCAGTAGCTTCAGGTGGTGGTACAGGTCGTACTCTTCACCCGGATAACATGGCTGCCGGACCAGCTTCATACGGCATGACAGACACAATGGGTCGTATGCACTCAGACGCTCAGTTCGCTGGTTCTTCATCAGTTCCTGCTCACGTAGAAATGATGGGATTCCTGGGAATTGGTAACAATCCTATGGTAGGTTGTACTGTGGCTTGTGCTGTAGACGTAGCTCAGGCTTTGGGCAAGTAATTTAAGTTACTTTTATATAAGGAGAGTAGATTTTTGTTCTACTCTCCTATTTTTATTTAAAACAATAAACTTTTGGAATAGCGTTTCCATTCTCATACTTATTAAAAGATATTTGAGCTTTTAGCTCTTATTCTCCAATCTGAAAACCGCCAAAATGAAGATACACGGGAATAAGTAACTGAAGGTTCACGCTCTCTAGGCGTGAACTATTCGTACTTATTTGTGTAATGGTGCTTGGCGGTACCTCAGATTGAAATAAGCTTCGAATGGTTCCGCCTTTTTTATTGCCATGATACACATCGGGAAACTTATAGAAGAAGAACTTCGCCGTCAAGAACGTTCTGTCAGTTGGTTCGCTAAAAAACTCTATTGCGATAGGACTAACGTATATAGTATATTTAAAAGATCAAGCATTGATACAGAGTTACTGCTTCGCATATCTATTATTCTTAATAGAAATTTCTTTTCATATTATCTTCAGGAACTTAACAATTGTAAGGTAATAACAACAATAACGTGACTTTTCTTCTACTATAAAAAAATGTGAGAATTATATTATTCCATACTTTTGTCTGACAGTAAAATTCATTAAAAAAGTAAACAACATGTCAGAGTATTCATCTATAACTTATTTCATTAGAATCATAGCAAAGTTTCTTTCCTTCGGAGGTATGGCAATCTTCGTTTTGGGATATTGGATATTTGATTCTTTTTGGCTGGGAGCCGGCATTGGCGCAGCTTCATATATCATAGGTATAATAATACTCTCAACAACTGATAGCCCTATGAAATGTCCTCATAGTCACAGTGTGAAGGTAGAATATATCAGCGAAATAAAAAAAAGATGGAATGACTTTCAAAGGACATGGTTGGAAATGCAACCATTGTGGAAATAAATTTGATGGCGAATATAAAGCCAAAATAGGAGAGTAAACATGGACTATGAAGTGGTAACAATACATCTTATTCACCTCTAAAATGACTATATACTATGGAAAACACCCAAATATCTACACAGGGGCGGCTCTTTGCCTTGATGCTCACTTATGGATGCAATTTAAATTGCGTCTATTGTTTTGAGAAGTATAAAGACCCTACTAAAATAATGTCAATAGAAACTGCCCGTAATATTATAATAAAAGAATTCAACCATTTCAATCATTCCAATAACATTGGTAAACTAAAAATAGATTTTTTTGGTGGAGAACCATTGCTTAATTTCGATGTGATAAAGAATACAACCGAATGGATACTTGCAGAAAGAAAGAATCAAAATCCTGACTTCTGCATAAAATTCGAATTATCTGTCACCACTAATGGTACTCTATTGGATAGTGCGAAAAGAGAGTGGTTCAAATTGCACAAAGAATACATCTCGCTAATCCTATCTGTAGATGGTAAGCCGGATATGCAAATACAGAATAGAGGATGTAAATCGGAGAAACTCCCTATTGACTTTGTACATGAGACATGGCCAGACCAGATGTTAAAGATGACTGTTTCCAGAGAAACTCTCCCCTATTTTGCAGAAGGCGCTATCTTTTTTCATTCAAAGAAGTATGCTATTTCCGGTAGTCTTGCAGTTGGAGTTAGATGGCAAAAAGGAGATGAACTAATCTACAAAAAGCAATTACAAACTTTAGCCGAATATTATCTCAGCCATATAAACATAAAACCTATACCACTTTTCACAAAGATATTTGCAGAACTAACAGATTCCCGCATTAGGGAACTACCGCATAAAAATTGTGGTACAGGAACAACAATGGTAGCTTATGACACTGATGGAACACCTTATCCTTGCCATATGTTTGTGCCTTTAGTTACCGGAAGAAGTAATAATGAAGACATTAATAAAATAGATTTCAATAATTACGAATCGCTAATAGAGGAAGATTGTAAGATGTGCAAGCTACTAAAAATATGTCGTACTTGCTATGGATTCAATTATAACCAACGCAAGAATGTGAAACATCGTGATAAATCAACATGCAAAATGATACTGGCAGAAGCACAAATTATAAGTGCTTTTCAAATAGAATACTATTTAAAAAAGAAACAAGTCTATGGGATTTTGAGCAACGAAGACTTAACGTCATTAAAAGCTGCAATAAAATGCTATGAAATGTTTGAGGACTACAAGCTACCTATTTTATCATAGAATAAATTTTATTAATTAAAAATCAGGAGAATTAAAACATGAAAGTAAACAAAGAATTGCTACTACTAGCAAAACAATTAGTAGAAGAAAATGCAGAGAACATCAATAGTTTCGAGATTTCTATTGCCCCCGGCTGTAGTTTCTGTGGATTAGGCTGTTCGGGGATAGTAGGTTAAGCTTCCAACTTCCAGTAAGAAACCGGAAATAAACACAGAGTTTCTATTCTTATTTCCGGTTTCTTATAAGTTATATTTCAATTAGATATCTATTAAAATCTAATTACAAAACAACACTCTAAAAATACAAATATCATGTTCATTATTTTAATAGTCATAGGCGTAATTATAGTATTGTATATACTATTCAATAGTAATTCCAGTTCTTCTTCAAGTTCTGATGAAGGTCCCCGGTGTCCCAAATGTGGTAGGAAAGTAGGAACAGCTTGTACTGTACATCTGGATGAAGATCAATACGCTAATTTGGATTACACATGCCCACATTGCGGGCATCGGTTCGAAATCTAAATAGTTATATATTATGAAATTAATAGCCAAATCATTATGGGAAACTTCATTGGAACATTAGTGACAGCAGCAATTATCTCAATATTGCTTTATGCAATCATAAGATTTATCACAGAACGCTATCCAATTGTGCTATACATACTGGCTATAGCATTAGGAATAGGTTCCGGTATATTCACGGAACGATGGTGGGTAGGGGTAATAGCAGCCCTTCTCTTTGCAGGAGGTTTTCAGAAGTACGTTGACGGAGAAGATAGAGAATATACTTTCTCAAATGGAGCATGGAAAGAAGATAATGCCCATACTGGCTGTTTCATATTACCTGTAATATTCTTATTTATTATTATAGTAAAAGCTTGTACAAGTTAGAAATTCTTTTTTATATCATTCCGTTTCATATATAACGTTCAGGGAATCATTTTTGTATATTAAATTTAGATAATACCATCAAATATACCAAAGAATGAAATAAATACAATTTATCAACTGAATGTTGTTGGATATAAACTAAATAACCATTTGCATAAACTCATAATCATAGAAATTATGGAATACATCAACGAATTTCACAAGCAATGGATAGAGCGAACCCGCCAATCAATAGCATCTTGGAGCAGGCAGCCTGCATCGTTAGAAGAAGCAAAGAAGCAGCAGGAACGCTTGAACCAACAGAGAGCTATAAGAGAGGGCAAATCAAAGAACTAATTTCATTAGCCAACTCAAATAATTTATGGATAGACTTCAATAATATTCGTTCTACCTATTTAGATAAAGGAGGTGAAAATGAAGTCTTCTATGATGGTGCAGCAACCATATATAAGCTGAACAACTTTGAATATGCAGGCGATGATTTAGAGAATTTCTTCATTCGTATCTCTGCACATAACAAGTTCTTTAGCAATGTCTCTTATCAAATGATAGGTTTTGCCTACAATAGTCAGCAGGAGTTTTGTGCTGTTTTAATCCAACCTCATATACAGGCGAGCGTGAAGCTACAGAAGATGAAATTGCAGAACATATGGAAGCACTTGGTTTTGAGATAGACTACATAGATGAGTTTCATAACGAAGAATATGAAGTGTTCGATGCTGTTCCTAACAATGTATTATATGGAATAGACAATGAATTATACTTCATTGATACGCAAATCAGATTAAGGTATCAATCCTATTAAGTCATTCCGTTTTATATATAACGTTTAGAGAATCATTTTTGCATATTGAATATAATTATTATTTAGGTTTTATCATATAGTAATCTTTCTAACAGAACTATTATGTCAACCAAGTTGTTTATATAAAATAATCAAAACATTATACACCACACATAAAATTTTGTAAGTCACTGCAACTTATACCTTTTATAGTTGTTTAATACTAATGAATTGGTTACTTTTGCATAAACAAATCATTGATTATCATGTGCAAATATGCTGAAATAGAAAATATCAGACTGTCCAATGGAAAAACCATCAAACAAGTTAATGCAGAAGTAAGTGAAGAGGTTGAACGCATTTATTTAGAAGGATGGACCAAAGGGATTGCTATACCTTTTAGAGATAATAAAGGAAATATTTATTTGGCTAATCCTGATGGAAGTGAAGACTTAGTAGATTTTAATCGCAAGGAGAGAAGCTATAAAGTAATTTCGCGAGTGGCAGACAAAGGACAAGGTAGATATGCTTATTTATTAAATAAATAAATAAATGGAAGCGCGTCCGGAATTCACAGTTATCGCAGGACCCAATGGAGCTGGAAAAAGCAGATTGTGTCCTTACTATCTTCATTGTAAATCTTTTGACGGTGATTTACTTGCACTTAGTCTTCGTAAAGAACACCCTGAATGGGAAGGACGTTGGATAAGCGGTACTGTGGCAGGTGAACTGCAAAAGCAAAAAGATTTTGCCATTGCTTCACATAAAGATTTTGCTTTTGAAACTAATTTCTCCAATGATCTTATTCTAGATATGATCAATGAATTCCGGGAAGCTGGATATAAAACAACCCTTTTCTATTTTGGATTAGCATCTTTAGACGATAGTACCTACAGGGTAATGCAAAGGAAAATGTTCGGAGGTCATGATGTAGCAGACGAAATCATAGAATTTAATTTCTATGAGGGAATTAAACGGATACAAAAAAATCTACGTTTATTTGACAATATAACTTTTGTGGACGGTAATTCTAACTTTGGCGAAATCGTCGCTATTTATATAAAGAAATCCTCAAAACATGAAGTAACCAATCATTGTTACGAATGGTTCAATCAATTCTTTGCAAAAGAATTTGACAAGCTAAAATAATATCAAACATTGAACAACCATGCTACTGACTTTCTTAAATATGCTCGCTACTATCATCAGCGTTATAAGTCTGCTGATTGTCACCTATGGAGTTTTTGTCGGCATCATTGCCTTTATGCGCAATGAAATAAAACGGTTCAACGGAACATATACCATCAATAACATCCGGCAGCTTAGGGCTGATTTCGGCAGTTATCTTTTACTCGGTTTGGAGTTTCTGATCGCATCCGATATACTGAAAACTGTGGTTGATCCGACTTTAGATGAATTGGCAATCTTAGGCGGAGTAGTTGTGGTAAGAACTGTGCTTTCTGTCTTTCTGAATAAAGAGATCAAAGAATTAGCAGAAAATGAATCTTTAAAACTCTAAAGAGAATATATGCTCAATCATCGCGTTTATCATATATAGCTAATGCCCATCTAGGAATGACATCTACGTACTGCTTTACCAATCTACCTTCCTTCAGCCGAAAAAGGAGTTGTGCATCCACATCTTCAATTGAATTATCATAGATATAAGCCCGATCTACAAACTCCGATACAATGCTACTATTAGCAATTGACTTATCGTACCTGGAAATTATTTTAGTAATAGGCACATCATGTCCACCTTCCATAACTCTACGTGCGATACGAGCAGCATTAATAGTAGGATGTTCTGTGCAGACAAAAAAGAAACGAATAAAAAAACCAGCTTCTTTCGCTCGCAAAATATAATCAATCTTATCTTCCACAGACAAAACGGTTTCAAAAATAAGACTTTTATGCTCTACAAGACATTGTTCTCTTAGCTCCTCACAATATCTCACTGCCTGCATCACCGCATCTTTTGAGTTCCAATTGCCATACTTCTCTTGAGCTATGATATCAGGATTTATATAAACCGCATCTTCCATCCACTCATGATGAAGAATTTTAGAAGTAACAGAAGTTTTACCGGAACCATTAGGTCCGGCAATCACAATCAAAACAGGATTATGCATAGAGTGATTCATTATTTCACTATTTTATTACGTTTTTGCATCCATTCTTTTTTTCGCAATGCAACAGTCTCATCCAAACGCTTAAAGAGTTTATCTGTTGCTTCCACTCCCTTACGTTTAGCTTCTTCCGCAACCTCTCTCATTAAGGTAGCAAGCATTTGATCAGTAGGTTCTTCCATACTAGTCAAACGATAGGAATTCATTTCTTTTTCAGACATAGCTATCAATATTTAGTATTACAAATATAATCATTCCAATGATAGATATAACAATCTGAAGACCATTTTTGCATATTAAAATTGATTATTAGCATATTCATCATTAACAATAAGTAGTTCGAAGCAGATTTCGGAAGTTATCCTTCACTTAGTTTCGAGTTTCTGCCCGCACTCTATTGTCTGATATGACTAAATTACTTATCTTTGTTTCATTGACTTTTCAATTAAAATAAGGGAAAATTAGAAACACGTCATATAAACATGGGAATACTACATTTATCAATTGAACTCACACTTGATTTGATTGCACTGATATCAGGAATTATTCTTATTTTCCGAGCTAAAGATAATTACCCAAAATTATATTGGGGAATTATAGCAGCATGTATAGGGCTTATGTTTTCATGGGAAAATATCGGATGGCTGACAATTGTTACAGATACTCCGGAATATAATTTCATCGATCTGCTTAATATCGAGAAGATGATCAAATGGTACGCTTTAGCCAATATTGTCGCACTATTCCCCATTGCTTCTCTATCTCCGGGGTATCTTAACCACTTCAGAATATTTACATTCCTATTGCCACCTATCATTACAATAACCGTAGGTATCTGTTATTTAGGGTTCAACGGTGTCATAACTCCCATTTATTCATTGAATGAAATAATACCGAATGTAAACAATACGGATGTCAAACTTAGGATTTGCATATTCTTGCTTTCTGTTTTAACACCCCTCTTTATTCTTATTTATGCAATATTCAGCACTAAGACCTATCGCAGAATAAATAAGAATATGCACTTATTCATAGGTTTCCTGTTCTTGTTTTTAGGAATATACACTCTGTTTACGCTGAGTATCAACGAATTTATATTCAATTTATTCGGCATAACGGCAATTGTTTTCACCGTTTTATTTTCAGTACTATATTTACGACATGAGAATCCATTCTCGGATCATATCAGTATGGTATATAACACAGGAAAAGAGATGCTCCACATAGAAAACTCACCTCAGCCTCTCCCACTCTTCTCAACAATTGAAACCTATCTTAAAGAAAAGCATCCTTATACAGATCAACTGTATAACATGAAAGATTTAGCAAAATCCTTAAACGAAAAGGAGCATGATATTTCGATGGCAATAAAAAGTCAGGGGTTTAGCGGCTTCCGGGAATATATAAATTGTAACCGCCTGGAATATTTCAGACGGTTAGCAGTCGAGAATCCGGGAAAAAGCATGAAAGAATTAATGTTCGCATCCGGGTTTAGTTCGCGGGCAACTTTCTATCGGAACTTTTCCGACAAGTATGGTGTATCACCCAGTAAGTTCCTTGAAAATCAGAATAATGAAGGATAAAAACTCATTTTAAATACTATCAATACTACTATGTAAAAGTGTCTCATTTCGGGAATGAGACACTTTTTATTTTTACAATTAAGAGTAATGCACTACTTTTGACTGAAAGTAAATATGACATAAGCTGTATAGACAAGTAAATCACATGGACAATAAAGAGACACACACCGAGCATTGTAATCATACAATCGTCGAAAAAAATCAAGAGAACATTTTCTTATACACTACTATTACCGGAAATTTGCAACTGGTTCATTTAGAAGAAATCGGTTACTTCCGCTATAACTCCAAAAGTAAATTGTGGGAAGTTGTATTGTATAATAAGCACACCTTACTATTAAAGAGAAATACAAACTCACAGAAAATACTGAACTTGCATCCTTGTTTGGTTCAGATTAGCCAGTCTTATATTATCAATATTACTTATCTGTCATCAATTGAAGATAACAACTGTCTATTACTTTCTCCCTTCAGCAACTCAGAAACTCTGCAAGTAAGCAAAACCTTTTTGAAAAAGCTGAAAGAAAGATATCCTTGTCTCTGACAATCAAAAGCCCTGCCTTTATGCAACAGCCAATAGTTCCACTTCGAATACCAATGTTGAGTAAGCCGGTATAGAATCAGTATTTTTATTACCGTATCCCAGTGTATAAGGTATATAAATGATCCATTTATCACCAACGTGCATTTTTTGAAGTGCCACCTGCCAACCTTCTATCACATCACTAAGACGCAAGGCATCCGGACAATTGCGCTCATAAGAATTATCAAATATCCGGCCGTCAATCAGACTTCCCGTATAATGCACGGTGACAATACTCCGCGCACCCGGAGAAATCGTACCTTCACCAGTCTCCAAAACTTTATAATAGATACCACCCGGCAATGCGGAAACACCTTCTTGAAAAGCCAATTTTTTCAGGAATCGGCGGTTAGCTTCTTTGTATTCTTTCTTTTTTCCCATAAACAATCTTATTAGAGCGTACAAAAATAAGTAGATTTGAAAAGAATCTATCATAAAAACAGTATATTTGTTCATTGAATTATAAAACTTCTTCGCTATGGGACAAATTAAAACTAGATGTAGCAGCATTGCTACCGGATTATTCTTCTTTTTAATGATGATTGTGAGTTTTTCCGCATGTACGCACAGTCAAAAAGACATTATCCCTTCCGCAGAATATGCGCCATACGTTAACGCTTATACAGGTGGAGTTATTTCACAAGGCTCGACCATACGCATCGAACTGACGCACGACCAGCCAATGGTGGATATGAACAATGAATTGAAAGATAATCCGTTCAGTTTCTCGCCCTCATTGAAAGGAAAAGCATATTGGGTCAGCAATAATACCATTGAATTTGTTCCGGAAGAAGGTACACTGAAACCGGGAGCATTTTATGAGGGGACTTTCCAACTCGGAGATTTTATTGAAGTCGATAAGCAGCTGAAGGAGTTCAACTTCTCATTCCGGGTGCAGGAGCGTAACTTTACTATCCATACAGAACCTGTAACGATCACAGCTACCCAACCCGATGAAGTAAGCATAAAAGGAGAAATACGTTTCAGTGATGTAGTGAAGAAAGAAGAGGTGGAGAAAATGCTGACAGCCGGCAATGGGAAAAGCAAAAACTATCCGGTAGAAGTTACTTCCACCGACAACTCCACCCGTTATGAATTCAATATCAACCGGATTCCACGAGAGACGGAAGATTACCAACTGGAGATAAAGGCAAACGGGAAACCCGCACGGATCGACCGGACACAAAGCGAAGAGATTCTAATTCCGGCAAAAGACAGTTTCCGCTTTCTGACTGCCGAACGCATTGACCAACCGGAGAATGGGATTGAAATCGTATTCTCCACTCCTGTATCCAACACACAAGACTTGAAAGGACTGATTGAGATACCGGAAGTATCTTCCTCTATCACTCAAATTAAGGACAACAAAGTATTTATCTATTTCGAAACGAACAAGGTTAATAAACTGACTTTAAATATCCATGAAGGAGTAAAAAGCAATCAGGATCAGACTTTAGGAACTTCACATTCTATCTCGTTCAGTGAACTGAATCTGAAGCCACAAGTAGAAATGTCTACTTCGGCTGCCATTCTCCCCGATTCGAAAAGCCTGATTATCCCGTTCCGGGCTGTCAATCTGTATGCGGTGGATTTGAGCGTGATCCGTATTTTCGAGAATAATGTATTGATGTTCATGCAGAGCAATTCACTGGCTTCTGCCAATGAGTTGCGCCGTTCGGGACGATTGGTTTATAAGAAAACATTGTGGCTGGGCAAAGATTCATCCAAAGACGTTCACCGTTGGGAAGATTACTCGATAGACCTTGCCGGACTGATTCATCAGGAGCCGGGTGCTATCTACCGGGTTGTTTTATCTTTCCGGCAAGAGTATTCGGCTTATCCTTGCGGTGGAAATGATAATCAGGAAATGAAGTTTGCCGACAGTGCTTCCGATGGTTTGACAAAAGTCAGCGGAAGTGTTTTATCGGAAGAAGATGAAGCAATGTGGAATGTTCCCGAAGCTTATTATTACTATTACGGTGCAACAATGGACTGGAGCTTGTACCGATGGAGAGAGCGGGATAATCCTTGCCATCCATCTTACTATATGGAGTCGAACCGGACAGCATCCTGCAATGTCTTTGCTTCCAATTTGGGAATGATAGTGAAGAAAAACTCCCTGAATAATTTATGGATTGCAGTCAGCAATATTTTGGATACCAAACCGGTCGGAAAAGCACAAGTCACCGTTTACAACTTCCAGTTGCAAGTGATAGGCAAAGGGGAAACAAACGGAGAAGGCCTGGCAGAAATCGCTCCGAAAGGCGCACCTTTTATTGTCGTGGCAGAATCGGACAAGCAAAAAGCTTATGTACGTGTGGTAGACGGAGAAGAACAGTCCGTCAGCCGGTTCGATGTGGGCGGAAAAGATATTCAGAAAGGGTTGAAGGGATTTATATACGGTGAAAGAGGTGTATGGCGACCGGGAGATACCTTGCATATATCCTTCATCCTGGAAGACCGTGAAAAAAGAATACCGGACAAGCATCCGGTAGCACTGGAGATTTACAATCCGAAAGGACAGTTCTATACCAAGATGATTTCGACACAGGGAATGAACGGCTTCTACACCTTTGATGTCCCGACTCAAGCCGATGACCCCACCGGACTTTGGAATGCATACGTAAAAGTAGGCGGAACTACTTTCCATAAAGGGTTGCGCATTGAAACGATAAAGCCTAACCGGCTCAAAATAACACTGGCACTGCCCAGAGTACTTCAGGCAACGGACAAAGAATTTTATGCTCCGCTTACTTCCGCATGGTTGACAGGAGCAACCGCTTCACGCCTGAAAACCAAAGTAGAAATGTCATTGTCCAGAGTTAACACACAATTCAAGAACTACGGACAATATATCTTCAATAATCCGGCTACGGATTTCTCAACCATCAAAACGGATGTATTCGATGGTGTGCTCGATGCGGAAGGAAGAGCGGGAGTTACTCTGAAACTACCGGTGGCAACCAATGCGCCGGGTATGTTGAACGCTTCTTTCATTACCCGTGTATTTGAACCGGGCGGAGACGCGAGCATATACACACAAAGCGTTCCTTTCTCACCGTTCACATCGTATGTGGGTATCAACCTGAATCAGCCGAAAGGGAAATACATTGAAACGGATAAAGACCATGTATTTGACGTTGTTACTGTAAATCCTGAAGGAAAACCGGTAAGCCGTTCGAATTTGGAATATAAAATATACCGTATCAGTTGGAGCTGGTGGTGGGAGAACAGTGACGAATCTTTCAGCTCATATATAAACAGCAGTTCCATCACTCCGGTAGCCAGTGGAAACCTGCAAACCAACGGTGGAAAGGCTTCCTTCAAGTTCCGTGTCGATTATCCGAGTTGGGGACGTTATCTCGTATATGTGAAAGATAAAGAGAGCGGACACGCCACCGGTGGTACAATCTATGTAGACTGGCCGGATTGGAGAGGACGTTCAAGCAAATCTGACCCCAGCGGTATCAAAATGCTTGCATTCTCACTGAATAAGGATTCTTACGAAATAGGCGAAACAGCTACAGCCATTATCCCCGCAGCAGCCGGTGGTCGTGCGTTGGTATCCATCGAAAACGGTTCGACGGTACTTAAACAGGAATGGATAGAGGTATCCAATCAGGGAGATACGAAATATAGCTTTAAGGTTACGCCGGAAATGGCACCGAACGTATATTTGCACATCAGCCTGTTGCAACCTCATGCACAAACGGTCAATGACTTGCCGATTCGTATGTATGGTGTTGTCCCGGTATTCGTGACTAACAACCAGACTATACTGCAACCGCAGATACAGATGCCGGAAGTGTTGCGACCGGAAACGAGTTTCAATGTCACCGTCAGCGAAAAGAGCGGGAAGCCGATGACTTATACATTGGCTATCGTGGACGACGGTTTGCTGGATTTAACGAACTTCAAAACTCCCGACCCCTGGAACGACTTCTATTCACGTGAAGCACTCGGCATCCGGACATGGGATATGTATGATAATGTATTGGGAGCTTCCGCAGGAAGTTACAGTTCTCTATTCAGTACAGGTGGCGACGCTTCATTGAAGCCGGCGGATGCCAAAGCGAACCGTTTCAAACCGGTTGTTAAATTCATAGGGCCTTTCTATTTGGGCAAAGGCAAGCACGAGACACATACGTTGAAGTTGCCGATGTATGTAGGTTCGGTACGTGCCATGGTAGTGGCAGGACAGGACGGAGCTTATGGCAATGCGGAAAAGACGTCTTATGTACGGACACCGTTAATGCTGCTGTCTACTTTACCGCGCGTACTTAGTATTCAAGAGGAGATTACCGTTCCGGTAAATATCTTTGCCATGGAAAATCAGGTGAAGAATGTTACAGTATCTATCCAGGCTACCGGTGGCGGTGTTCAGATTGTCGGTTCTCCGCAACAGTCACTGACCTTCAATCAGCCGGGCGACCAACTTGCTTTCTTTACATTAAAGACGGGCAGCAAGACGGGAAAAGCAACCATCCATCTTACAGCAAGCGGCGGCGGACAGCAGACGAAAGAAACCATTGAAATAGAAGTACGCAACCCGAACCCGATTGTGACATTACGCAACAGCCAATGGGTAGAGAGCGGACAGAGCGGGGAACTGTCATACAGCCTTGCCGGCTCTTCCGACGATAATCATATCCAACTGGAAGTTTCCCGTATTCCATCGGTAGACATCAGCCGTCGATTCGACTTCTTGTACAACTACCAGCACCATTGCACGGAGCAGTTGACTTCCAAAGCCCTGCCACTCTTATTCGTCTCCCAATTCAAAGCGGTGGACGAGCAGGAAGCAGAGAAAATAAAAACAAATGTGCAGGAAGCCATCCGTCAGATTTATGCCCGCCAACTTCCGAACGGCGGATTTATCTATTGGCCGGGAAATGCCGTTGCAGACGAATGGATTAGTTCATATACAGGAATGTTTCTCACGCTGGCACAAGAGAAAGGCTATGCCGTTCACTCCAATGTATTGAATAAGTGGAAACGTTTCCAACGTGCGGCGGCTCAAAACTGGCGCATGCCGCAGGATGCAAGTGGCTGGCAACAATGGCAGTCGGAATTGATGCAGGCTTTCCGCCTATATACTTTGGCATTGGCAGGTGCACCGGAATACGGAGCAATGAACAGGATGAAAGAGCAACAAGGATTGTCTATCCAGGCAAAATGGAGACTGGCAGCCGCCTATGCTTTAACAGGCAAGATGAAACCTGCCGAGGAACTAGTGTACAATGCCGAGACTACCGTTATCCCCTATTCTTCGATGAATCTGATTTACGGTTCATCCGACCGGGATGAAGCGATGATTCTGGAAACATTGATTCTGATGAACCGCGAACGGGATGCGCTTCAACAGGCGAAGAAAGTCTCACGGAATCTATCACAAGAGAACTGGTTCAGCACTCAATCCACCGCCTTCGCCCTTATGGCAATGGGACGGTTGGCTGAAAAGTTATCAGGTACATTGGATTTCACATGGACATGGAACGGCAAACAACAACCTGCGGTAAAATCTGCCAAGGCTGTATTTGAGAAAGAGATTTCCACTTCCCCGAAATCCGGTACAATTTCGATAAAGAATCAAGGCAAGGGAGCACTGGGCGTAGATATTATCACACGTACACAGTTGCTGAATGATACGCTACCGGCTATTTCGGACAATATCCGGATGGATATAAGATATGCAGACATGAACGGTACGCCTATATCAATAGATGATATCAGGCAAGGTACTGATTTTATCGCTATTGCCGCCATATCCAATATCAGTGGCACTTCGGACTATATCAACCTGGCACTGACGCATATCATACCGTCCGGATGGGAGATATACAATGAACGAATGTTGGTTGCTGATACAGAGAACGCCGCCAGTGCAACCAGCACTCCAAGAAACTCAGTCAGCAAGTATTCCTATCAGGATATTCGCGACGACCGTGTATTGACTTATTTCAATCTACGCCGTGGAGAAACGAAAGTGTTTACAGTCAGGCTGCAAGCCACTTATGCAGGTAACTTTATCCTTCCGGCTATTCAATGCGAAGCCATGTATGACGCAACCGTGCAGGCACGAAGCAAAGCGGGAAGAACGACGGTGAGCAAGTAAATTTCAGGCACGGATTACACGGATTTCACGGTTCTAGTTAACGAGTAGAACCGTGAAATCCGTGTAATCCGTGCCTAATCATTCGTCATAAATATATATCCTAACTTTTGCCACTCAATGATTTCTATCTATAAATTCTTCAAACGATTATCTGTATTCAGGAAAGTAATGCTTGGCATCCTTACTTTCCTGCTGATTGGATATATATTTTGTCTTCCCCGGCAACTGTTTCATGTCCCCTATTCTACTGTCGTCACCGACCGTAACGATGAATTGCTGGGAGCACGCATTGCTTCCGACGGGCAGTGGCGGTTTCCCCCACGCGAGACAACACCGGAGAAAATCAAACAATGTCTCATAACATTTGAAGACAAGCATTTCTATCACCATTGGGGTGTCAATCCGTTGTCTGTCGGAAGAGCTATCTATCAGAACACCAAGCACAAACGTATTATCAGTGGTGGAAGTACACTGACTATGCAAACCATCCGTCTTGCCCGGAATGAATCGAGGACTTTCGGAGAGAAAGTTATCGAAATGATTTGGGCTACCCGGCTCGAATTCCGGGCTTCCAAAGAAGAAATCTTATCCATGTATGTATCTCATGCACCTTTCGGCGGCAATGTAGTAGGACTGGATGCAGCAGCCTGGCGGTATTTCGGGCATTCGGCGGAAGACCTGTCATGGGCGGAATCTGCCATGCTTGCCGTACTTCCCAATGCTCCCGCTATGATTCATCTATCCAAAGGACGGAAGATGCTGCTTTCCAAACGAAACCGATTATTGAAACAACTCCTGGAAAAGAAAATCATAGATTCATCGACCTATGAACTGGCTATTACCGAACCGCTTCCCGACGAGCCGCATCCTCTTCCGCAGATAGCTCCCCATTTGGTCAGCCGTTTTTATAAGGAGAGAAACGGACAATATACCCGTTCTACCATCGACCGGGGAATGCAGACTCACATAGAGGAGTTAGCAGAACGTTGGAGCAATGAGTTCAACCGGAGTGATATTCGTAATTTGGCTGTTCTAGTGATTGATATACCCGCCAATCAGGTGATAGCTTATTGTGGGAATGTACATTTCGACCGAAAGCAGGGTGGCAATCAAGTTGACGTGATTCAAGCTCCCAGGAGTACAGGCAGTATTTTAAAACCTTTTCTATATTATGCCATGTTGCAGGAAGGTTCTTTATTGCCCGATATGTTATTGCCGGATATACCTATTAATATAAACGGCTTTACTCCTCAGAATTTCAGCATGCAATATGAAGGAGCTGTCCCGGCTTCGGAAGCGCTTGCCCGTTCATTGAATATTCCCGCCGTGACGATGCTGCAAAAATATGGAGTACCTAAGTTTCATAATTTCCTGCAACAGACCGGATTCAAGACAATCACCCGGTCTTCGTCTCATTATGGATTATCTTTAATTTTAGGGGGAGCGGAAGCGACCTTATGGAATGTGACGAATGCCTATGCCCAAATGGGACAGAGCCTCATTCCTCACCCGGATTCAAAGCTCTCTGAAAAGAAAGAATCTGTGATGATAATGGCGAAAGGAGAAGAGAAAGAAGAAGAAAACGAAACTATTCAGAAAGGTACTCAGAAGAATTTCATTTGGGACAAAGGCGCTGTGTGGCAAACATTCGATGCCCTGAAAGAAGTCAATCGTCCCGAAGAAATCGACTGGAAATCTATCCCGTCCATGCAAACCATTGCCTGGAAGACAGGAACCAGTTATGGATTCCGGGATGCCTGGGCAGTCGGGGTCACCCCTCGCTATGCAGTCGGGGTATGGGTAGGAAATGCAACCGGTGAAGGAAAGCCGGGACTGGTCGGTGCGCAAACGGCAGGCCCCGTATTATTTGATATATTCAATTATCTTCCTGCTTCATCCTGGTTTGAACGCCCGACCGGTGTTTTTGTGGATGCAGAAGTATGCCGCCAGTCAGGGCATTTGAAAGGTAGATTCTGCGAAGAAACGGACACAATCCTTATTCTTCCTGCCGGACTGCGCACGGACGCTTGCCCCTACCATCATCTAATCACATTATCCGCCGACGAAAAGCACCGTGTCTATGAGAACTGTGCCAACACAGAACCTACCCTTCAAAAGTCATGGTTTACCCTTCCCCCCGTATGGGAATGGTATTATAAGCAACACCATCCCGAATACAGCCCCCTCCCCCCTTTCAAAGCAGGTTGCGGGGAAGACACTTTCCAGCCTATGCAATTCATCTATCCCCCGATAAATGCGCACATCAAATTGCCGAAACAACTGGACGGCAGCAAAGGATTCATGACCGTCGAATTGGCACACAACGACCCCAATGCCACCTTATTCTGGCATCTCGATGACACCTATCTGACGCAAACGCAGGATTTCCACAAGATTTCCCTGCAACCCGCTCCCGGAAAACATTCTTTGACAGCAGTAGACGGGGAAGGCAATACAGTTTCCACTACTTTCTTCATTGAGTGAGCATCAATTTTACTATCTTTGCGGCATGAAACAGCCATTAAAAGAAAACGGGGGACTACCGGCGTCTATCCTCTGGACACTTGCTATCGTGGCGGGTATCTCGGTAGCCAATATCTATTATGTCCAACCTCTTCTGAATATGATACGCCATGAACTCGGTATATCAGAGTTCCGAACCAACCTGATTGCCATGGTCACACAGATTGGCTATGCAGCCGGACTGTTGTTTATCACTCCCTTAGGTGATTTGTGCCAACGGAAGAAAATCATTCTCGCCAACTTTACCGTCCTGATATTCTCCCTGCTGACTATTGCCTTGACGCATAACATCCACCTGATACTTGTTGCCTCATTCCTTACGGGAGCCTGTTCCATGATTCCGCAGATATTCATTCCCATAGCCGCCCAATTCTCACGTCCCGAACATAAAGGCAGGAACGTAGGAATCGTACTTTCAGGACTGCTGACCGGCATACTGGCTTCACGCGTCGTCAGCGGATTTGTCGGCGAGCTGTTCGGTTGGCGTGAAATGTACTATATCGCCGCAGGCATGATGTTGGTCTGCGCGATTATTGTATTGAAAGTCCTTCCTGATATTCAGACTAACTTTAAAGGGAAATACAGCGACCTGATGAAATCCCTGGTAGCTTTGGTAAAAGAGTTTCCGCAACTACGCATTTATTCCATCCGGGCAGCGCTGAACTTCGGTTCGCTTCTAGCCATGTGGTCTTGCCTGGCTTTCAAGATGGGGCAAGCTCCATTCTTCGCCAACAGTGACGTTATCGGACTGCTGGGACTTTGTGGAGTAGCCGGTGCGTTGACGGCATCTTTTGTAGGAAGATACGTAAAGCAGGTAGGTGTACGCCGCTTCAACTTTATCGGCTGCGGATTGATTCTTTTCGCCTGGTTGCTGCTTTATGTGGGAGAAAGTACATATATAGGTATTATTGCCGGCATTATCATTATTGATATAGGTATGCAGTGCATCCAGCTTAGTAATCAGACGAGTATCTTCGAGCTTTCTCCCCGCGCTTCGAACCGTATCAACACCGTCTTTATGACAACTTACTTTATAGGTGGTTCTATGGGGACATTCCTTGCCGGCAGCTTCTGGCATCTGTATGGTTGGCACGGTGTTATTGGTGTCGGAGTCATTTTAACCGTGATTTCTTTATTAATTACGCTTTTCTACAAGAAATGAGTCAACAAAATGAACGGTCAAACCGTTTATTACAAAACTAAAGCCAATGAAATACGGAGTTAACAAGCAAATCTTACTAATCACAGCCGGCACAGTTTGGATTATCGCCGGTGCCAACATCTTACGAATAGGAATTGTGACTTGGCTGAACAGCTCTCAAGAGTGGATGTTCAAAATTGGAGAAGCAACTGTTGTTTTCTTATTATTCTTTGTCTTGATTTTCAGAAGACTTTATTATAAACATACCCGCCGGATTGAAGAAAAGAAAGAAACCCGCAACTGTCCTTTCTCTTTCTTCGATGTGAAAAGCTGGATAGTGATGATATTCATGATTTCTTTGGGAATCACCATCCGAAGTTTCCATCTGTTGCCGGACAGTTTCATTTCTGTATTTTACACAGGACTGTCCATAGCACTGATTCTCACCGGAATACTTTTCATCCGCTATTGGTGGATAAAGCGTAAGGCAATTCTTGACTAACCCTCACATCTGCCTATATTCCAAGAAAATATAAACTTATAATAATTTTTATTGCTCTATCCCGCAATGCAAAAGATTTCGACCATTTTGTACTATCTTTGCAGACTAAAATAATAATAGGAATGAATTTGGTTCAACAAGACATTAATAACTTCATTCGTTTTCAACGGAATGAAATTACCGAAAGTATTCTATACGAGCGGCTTGCGCTGATAGAAAAAGACACAAACAACAGCAGGACGCTCAAACTGATTGCCGCGGAAGAAAAGTCACATTATAACATTCTCAAAAAATATACAGGAAAAGATGTTGCTCCTGATTATAAACGTATTGCCCGCTTCTATCTTTTGGCACGCACGCTAGGGCTTACTTTCGCTATCAAACTGATGGAGTCAAGCGAGGAAAATGCCCACAGCAATTATGACAAATACGCGAATATTCCCGATTTGCAACGTCTTGCCCAGGACGAAGAGGTGCACGAGCAGAAGTTGATTGCACTTATCAATGAAGAACGGCTGGAATATATGGGTTCCGTCG
Source organism: Bacteroides faecium (assembly GCF_012113595.1). Taxonomy (NCBI): domain Bacteria; kingdom Pseudomonadati; phylum Bacteroidota; class Bacteroidia; order Bacteroidales; family Bacteroidaceae; genus Bacteroides; species Bacteroides faecium. Next base: position 4,042,690 of record NZ_CP050831.1, on the reverse strand, counting down.
TGTTGGGATTGAATGACGCATTAGTGGAGTTTACCGGTGCACTGGCAGGATTCACACTGGCTTTGAACGATAGTAAGCTAATCGCACTTACCGGTAGTATCACAGGAATTGCCGCTGCATTATCCATGGCTTCATCCGAGTATCTTTCGACCAAGTCGGAAGGGGACGATAAGAAACATCCTGTAAAAGCAGCCGTTTACACAGGTATTGCCTATCTGATTACAGTTGTGTCATTAGTCGCTCCGTTTATACTTATCAGTAATGTAATCATAGCCCTGGCAGTGATGCTAAGCATGGCACTTGTCATTATAGCGCTTTTCAATTACTATTACTCGGTAGCCCGCGGAGAAAGTTTCCGAAAGCGGTTTACCGAAATGGCCGTACTTAGTTTCAGTGTAGCAGGCATCAGCTTCCTGATTGGCTACGCCTTGAAAACGTTTACCGGCATTGATGCTTGATAATTGATAATGTCTTACTAATTAATAATGTCTTAATAAAGAAGAAAGTACCGGAGAACTTAATATGAAAAAAGCTCCTTCCCCTATTGTATCGCTGATACCGATTATCGTACTCATATTAATGTTAGTGGCCACTATTCACACTTTCGGCAGTGATGCTCTAAGTGGTGGAAGCCAAGTATCATTGCTTAGCACTACCGCTGTGTGCATCCTTATCGGTATGGCTTTTTACAAAATTCCGTGGAAAGATTACGAGATAGCAATTACCAACAATGTGGCCGGAGTGACAACAGCTATCATTATTCTGCTCATTATCGGTGCACTAAGCGGTGTATGGATGATTAGCGGCATAGTACCTACCCTGATTTATTATGGAATGCAAATCATTCATCCCAGTTTCTTCCTCGCATCTACCTGCATCATTTGTGTTCTCATCTCCGTCATGACCGGTAGTTCGTGGACGACAATTGCTACCATCGGTATCGCATTGATGGGTATCGGCAGGGCACAAGGATTTGAGGATGGATGGATTGCGGGAGCCATCATCTCCGGTGCTTATTTTGGAGATAAGGTTTCACCTCTATCGGAAACGACCATATTAGCTGCTTCCGTAACGGATACTCCCCTATTCAGGCATATCCGCTATATGATGATAACGACCGTTCCTTCCCTCATTATCACGCTGATTATTTTCACCGTGGCGGGATTCTCGCACGACGCGAGCAATACGCAGCATATCACGGAAGTGGCAGCCGCACTAAATGCGAAGTTTCATATCACACCTTGGCTATTGATAGTCCCTGTGGCAACGGGAATATTGATTGCCCGGAAAGTTCCTTCCATTATTACCTTGTTTCTGTCTACACTGTTGGCTGGTATTTTTGCTTTAATTTTTCAGCCGGATTTGTTGCGGGAGATTTCAGGGATGATGACTTCCGGTGCCGATTCTCTGTTTAAAGGTCTGATGATGACTGTCTATGGAGCGACTAATTTGCATTCTGACAATGCCGTTCTGACAGATTTAATTGCCACGCGCGGTATGTCGGGGATGATGAATACCGTTTGGTTGATTTTATGTGCGATGTGTTTTGGTGGGGCGATGACAGCCAGTGGCATGCTGGGAAGTATCACTTCCATCTTTGTCCGCTTCATGAAGAAGACAGTCAGTGTGGTTACTGCAACGGTTTGTTCCGGTCTTTTTCTCAATCTGGCAACTGCCGACCAATATATCAGCATCATTCTCACCGGTAATATGTTCCGCGACATTTATGCTAAAAAAGGTTACGAAAGCTGCTTGCTGAGCCGGACTACGGAAGATTCAGTAACCGTTACATCCGTGCTGATTCCATGGAATACCTGCGGAATGACTCAGGCTACAATCCTGAGTGTGCCGACGCTTGTGTACCTCCCCTATTGTTTTTTCAACATTATCAGCCCTTTAATGAGTATTGCCGTCGCAGCTATCGGATATAAAATTGCAAGGCGCTCATGAACAATCTGGCATAGACTTTGTTTTTGCAATAAACGGACAACGTATTAAACCTAAACAAAAAAAAGTTATGAAAAAGTTTATTGCATTATTAGCATTAGTATTAGTGAGTGCAAGCACGATGATGTATGCACAGGAAAGTAACGCAGCAGTACGCCGCGCAGACAGAAAAGCTCAAAGAGATGCGGAAAGAGCAAAACTCCGCGCCGAAGAACAGGTGCAGGACATGGCAGCCTATCAGCAAGCTGTACAGGCTTTGAAGAACAAGCAATTTGTATTGGAAGCCAATCAGGTAATCTTCCGTAATGGTATGAGTGCGTTTGTGACTTCAAACACCAACTTCGTTCTGATGAATGGTAACAGAGCTACCGTACAGACTGCTTTCAACACTCCTTATCCCGGCCCTAACGGTATCGGTGGTGTTACAGTAGATGGTAATTCTTCAGATATGAAGATGAATGTCGACAAGAAAGGGAATGTGAACTGCTCTTTCAGCGTTCAGGGTATCGGCATCTCCGCCCAGGTATTTATCACCATGAGCAGTGGAGATAACAATGCTTCAGTTACAATCAGCCCTAACTTCAGCAACAATAACCTGACACTGAACGGAAATATCGTTCCGCTCGACCAGTCAAACATCTTCAAAGGACGTTCCTGGTAATCGGGTTACAAGAATCTTATCACAACTCCGCTGCAAATCGCGCAAAATGCGTACATTTGTAGCGGAGTTTTTTATTTATCCGTTCTTAAATTATGAGAGAATTCATCATCGCAGACAATCAGGATATCAGCAAGGCAGGAATGATGTTTCTGCTAAGCAAGCAAAAAGATGTATCCGCTCTTCTTGAAGCTGACAATAAGGCAGAGCTGATTCAGCAACTACGATTGTATCCGCAAGCGGTGATTGTTCTGGATTATACACTGTTCGACTTTGCCGGAGCGGATGAACTTATCGTCCTGCAAGAGCGATTCAAAGAAGCCGACTGGATTCTATTCTCTGACGAGCTTAGTCTTGGCTTTCTTCGGCAAATACTATTCAGCAGCATGGCTTTCGGGGTAGTGATGAAAGATAACTCCAAGGAAGAAATAATAACTTCCATCCAATGCGCTACCCGCAAACAGCGATATATCTGTAATCATGTCAGCAATCTACTGCTTTCTGGTAATGCTTCTCCGATAGCTGCACCAGTGGTAGACGACCATTTGCTGACGCAAACGGAAAAGAATATCCTAAAAGAAATTGCGTTAGGAAAAACAACCAAGGAGATTGCGGCAGAGAAGAATCTTAGTTTCCACACGATTAATAGCCATCGCAAGAATATCTTTCGTAAGTTGGGGGTGAATAATGTGCATGAAGCTACCAAATATGCGATGCGGGCGGGGATTGTGGATTTGGCGGAATACTATATCTGAGAGTAATCTATTTCAGTCCATTCTGTTTCAAAAGCTGCTCAATTTCCTTTTCGGATATAGAAGCCCTATCTGCTTTATCATAAATATAGAGAAGATTTAAAACTGCATCCTGTTGGGAAACAACTAAAGTAAAAGTAATAACTCTCGCTCCTCCACTTTTACCCTTACCTTTTGAAGTTATTTTCATTCGAACCTTACGCAAGCCATGCCCCAAGTCCGTCCCAAGTTGAGGATTCTGTTCCAGTTCATCTATTAATGAGGTAAAATCCTCTTTAAAAGAGGAATAATGCTTCGCCAACTTCTTAGCTTCTCGCTGAAATGTCGGCTTAACTATAATTTCATAATTCATCGATAAACTCCCTTGCAGTCTTTATATCCAATTTACCTTCCATTGAAAGTTTTACTTCTTTCAGTCCGGCATCAATCCCTGCTAGAATTTCTTCTTTAGTGATTTCCTCTTCTTTTTCAGCTTCCATCTTTTTAAGTCGTTTCAAATAGTTCTTTACCCGATTGAGCATTTCTTTATCATTCAAACTCAGGAGTTCTTCCACCAAGTCCATTTTCAGGCTTTTCAATTCCATTGTTGTCATAATCAATCCTCCTTTATTTAATATTCTACGAAACAAAAGTAGTGAAAAATATCCTGATTAGCCAATCTTCACCATTCAAAAAGAACTATTTAACAGAAGATTTCCCCGCTCCCCACACAAATTTCCGCAGCTTCATCGTAAACAACTCCAAACTGTCCCGGAGCAATGCCCTGTAACTTTTCAGAAGATAAGATGCGAAATTGTTTTTCTCCTTCCTGCACTAGTTTACCTTTGGTAAATTCCGGAGTATGACGGATTTTAAAGGTTATGTCCAATTCCTTATTCTGTTCTGTCCAGGGGTTGTCCGTAATAAAATGGAAGTCGTTGATTCGGAACTCATTGCCATATTGCGTTTCCACGCCATAACCGTGGGATACATAAATAATATTTTCCTGAATATCTTTCTTTATTACAAACCAGGGGCCACCACTCAACCCAAGTCCCTTGCGCTGTCCGATGGTATGGAACCAATAGCCGCGATGTGTACCTATTTTCTTTCCTGTTTCAAGTTCAATTATCGCCCCTTCCTTTTCTCCAAGGAAACGACGGACAAAATCATTATAGTCTATCTTTCCGAGAAAGCAAATACCCTGACTATCTTTTCTCCGGGCACTCGGCAATCCCGCATTTAGCGCTATTTCGCGCACTTCATGCTTCATCAGTCCACCAATAGGGAACATCAGTTTGGAGACTTGCAGGTAATCAATTTGTGCAAGGAAGTCAGTCTGGTCTTTTATGGGGTCTTTGGCAGTGCCAAGCCAGGTTTTGCCATTACGTTCCAAGGTAGTAGCGTAATGACCGGTCGCTGTATAGTCGAAATCCTTTCCGATACGCTGTTCAAAACAACCGAACTTAATCAGCTTGTTACACATTACATCGGGGTTCGGCGTCAGCCCTTTCTTAATCTTGTCAATAGCGTATGCCGCCACATTGTCCCAATACTCCCGATGCAAATCCACCACTTCCAAAGACAGACCGTACTTTCGGGCCGTAGCAGCAGACAACTCAATATCTTCCTCTGCCGAGCAATCCATATACTCCGCTCCGTCCATGCCAATCTTAATATAGAAAAGAGTCGGCTTGTATCCCTGTTCGCAAAGGAGATGTACGACAACCGAACTGTCGACACCCCCTGATAATAATGCAGCTATATCCATGAAAAATAATTCGTCTATTAATAACTTACTCTATAACAATTAAAGACCTAATAATAACCAATACCTATTGAAAACTTTAACGATACAAAGATAAGGCTGAATTCTCTAACAGCCAATCACACATTAAAGGCATTTTTATACCATAAATGTGGTAGATAAGCAAAGTATTTCCTACATTTGCACAGTGAAAAGCTTTTTATAATGACAAATTTAAGAAAGATAATCCTTATACCTGCCCTGGTTATCGTATTTATCAGCGGCTTTTTCTCCTGCGGTGTCGACCGTTGGCCAGAGTATGCCCACATGACTGCATTGGACACGTGGATGTACGACATCATGCAACAGAATTATCTGTGGTATCAAGACCTACCTTCCTATGATGATGTGAACCTGTTTCAGGAACCTGCTACGTTCCTGTCTAAAGTAAAATCGAAAAACGACAGTTATTCGTTCGTGGATTCCGTGATGGAGACTCCGCTGCCTAGTTACGGATTTGATTATTCACTAGTCCGCAACCCGGATATAGATACAGCTTACAATGCATTGATTACTTATGTTATTCCCGGTTCGCCAGCAGCTACCGTACTGAAACGAGGTGACTGGATTGTAAAAGTAGACACCTCTTATATTAGTAAAAAATATGAGAGCCAACTGCTACAAGGAATAAAACCTTTGGAAGTAACTTTGGGCAAATATCAACTTGTGCCCCCCACAGAGCCTCCAGTAGAAGGTGAGGAAGAAGAAGATATTTACCGGGTTGTACCGGTAGGCGAACCGGTAGAAATAGGTGCAGCCGTACCGCTAGTTGACAACCCAATTCACTGCAAGGAAATTTTAACGCTGACTGACGGCACAAAAGCAGGTTATTTGATGTACAACAGTTTTACAGCAGGGACGAAAGATAATCTGGAAAAATACAATACCGAATTACGCGAATGGTCGAACGAACTCTATCAAAAGAATATCAATAAAGTGATACTCGACTTGCGATATAATAAAGGGGGGAGCATTGAATGTGCGCAACTATTAAGCACCATGCTTGTATCTTCCTATTATCTTAACCAAACAATGGCATTCCTTGAATATAATGATAAAAACACAGATAAGGATGTGACTCTGACATTTGATTCGGAACTATTAAGTCCTTCCGGCAAAAATCTGGATTTAGCAACCCTTATCGTTCTGATTAGTGGAGAAACAACAGGGGCTCCGGAAATGTTGATGCACTGCCTAAACGGAAAGATTCAGAAATTAATAGCTATCGGTAGTTCAACTAAAGGACAAAATGTAGCTACGGAACAATTCATCAACGAAGAATTCCAATGGTCAGTCAATCCGGTTGTAGCTACTATCTATGACTCTGAGCATGATACTTATCCCGGATTCAAACCAACATACGCAGTCAATGCTTCAACAGACTACTTAACTTTCCTGCCTTTCGGTGATGAAAAAGAAGCTTTGTTGAGTGTCGCTCTCGGAGTATTGAACGGGACTTATCCACCTAAAGAAGAAGAAACCGAAGAAACGACAAAAGCACAATTCAAAATAGAGAAAAGTGCAATAAGCCCGGCAAGCAGACGGTTTACCGGTGGATTACGACTAAAATAAGAAGGAATGAAAAAAATAGTTGTTTTATTACTGGCAATATTGGCATTCAGTTGTTCGGATGATGAAAAGGAGACAGGAGAAGGTAACAGACAATGGTCTATGATTTTCAACGAAAACGTCAAGAACGATTCAAAACCTGTAGACAAAACAGAGAAATTCACGTTCGATGGAGAGTGCCTGATCCAACATATTATAAAGCAACGATATTTCGAAGAAGAAATCAGCCACGAAGTAAATTTGAGCTACTCTGACAATCTAGTAACAGTTGCTAGTGACTATCTCACTTTAATATATACATTGAACAGTGAAAGCTATGCCAGCCAATGCACATATACTTCGTCTTCGCAAAATCGTATCTATTTATTTTCTTACTCTATAGAAGGATATTTAACCGGAATTACCGAAAGCATTGATGGAACAGAATATTCATCAACATCACTAACCTACGATAATGGAGATATAACATCTATCAGTTCCACCTTGAACGGCTTTGAAAATAAGTTCATTTATGAACCGGGAGAGGAAAGTTCAAAATACCATCTGCCATGTCTAGGTTTATTAGAGATACATCCTCTGACATTCCATATTGAAGCTCTTTATGCAGGATTATTAGGTAAGGCTCCGCGCCATTTCACAGCACGTAGTTTTCCGGCAGAAGGCGATAATGAACAAACGATCTATACATATGAGTTTGATAAAGAAGGAAATCCCCAAAAGATGGGTTGTCAAACTACCTATGCCAAAGGAGAGTCCGGTTATTATCCATACACACGCAACATCTCCATTTCTTTCGAATAATTTTTCATTCCGAACAGCAACCCACAGTATAAACCAGCAGAGTCACTCCATTTTTGTCAAGAGCAGAATTACAAATTCTTAACCAATAAAGGTTCTTTTCATGCCTCAACCTTATTTATTACCAAACAAAGCGTCGGTTTTCATCTGATAGAGCGTCTGTTTTCACCGAACAGAGCATCTGATTCTACTTAACAAAGCGTCTGATTTACCATCATCCGGCAGCTAAAACCTCTTTACCCGCGGGTTTACCCCCGTTATAAGCCGGGAGAAAGCTCTCCGTTCCTTTGGCATACAACAAAAAAGGAGAAAGCTCTCACTTTCTCCTTCTATCGTAGTTTAACCTCAATCTATTTTATGATTATGTATCCAAAGATACGACATCAAAAAGCGAAAGTCAAGTATTAGCCTTTTTATTTCTTGAAAAACTTATCGAAGAACAGGATTTGGTAATCAATAGAGTTATTCCAATACTTTCCGGTATGTCCGCCCGGACGGGTAGTGAAATCATGATTAATCTTTCTAGCCAGCAGGCGGTTGTGCAAATCCTTGTTCACATTCAGAAAAAAGTCCGATTCACCACAGTCGATAATGATTGCCAAATCCCCGTTCTCTATCTTGTCAATCTGATTGATAACCGTATGTTCGTCCCATGACTTCTTATTATGTGCAAATTCCCCCAACTGCTTCGCCATCTCCCAGTTTAACGGGAACGGACGAATATCCATTCCACCACTGGTACTTCCGCCTGCACCAAACGTATCTTTATGACGGATAGCATTCCACATCGCCCCGTGTCCGCCCATGCTCAAGCCGGTGATGGCACGTCCTTTCCGGTCGGCAATCGTCTTGTAATGCTCGTCAATATACTTCACCAGTTCCGATGAGACAAAGGTTTCGTAACGGTAAGACGGATTTTTCGGACTATCCCAGTACCAGCTATTCTTTCCGTCCGGACAAACAAAGATAATTCCTTTTTCATCCGCAATCTGCGGAAGATTCGGCTTTACCTGAATCCATGTCTTTGCATTTCCGCCGTAACCGTGCAACAGATAGATGACGGGACAAGCCACTGCTTTCTTCCCCAGTGCAACATCTGGAGTAACGACTATCACCTGCACATCTTTATTCATGGAAGGACTTTTAACTAATAAGGTATCTACCCGGGCAGCAAAAGAAGGCGCTACCAGTACTAATAATAATAAAGCTAACAGAAAATTTCTCTTATTCATTATGTGTATATAGTTAGATAAAGTTTCATTCTTCCTTTTTCTTCGAAGGCGGGAATTTGGAAACAGGCATATCAAAATTCTTATGACAACGTCTACAAGTATATTCCCAACTCTTGTTTCCCAGTAGGACCATTCCCATAAATATCGCAGAAATTATCGCGCCAATCGCACGCAACCGTTTCCCTTTTTTTAGCACCATCTTTATATCCGGTGTACCACAATAGGGACAAAGCGTCAATTCTTCCGGCCAACTCTCGTTATCCTTCAGCACCTGAACTGCCTTTTCATAGTCTTCCTCTATCACTAAAATATCCACTCCTGCTATGCTGTTCACACAATTCCGATATAAGGATGAGAAGTTCTCATTATGCAGAACAGACTCAATCCCCTCATTCTCCAACGCTCCCTGTAGGATATGCGCCTGCATCGCGTCATTGCAAGTTATCAATTTTACAGTCTTCATAAGGAATCTGTTTTTAATATGTCCTACAAAAATAAAACATATAAATGAAATGTGAAACAAAATCCTGCTAACTTTCCCCTATCTAAACCAAGAGTAACCAAAAAGATACATATTTTATTTTAAATTACGAAAGATGCTATTCCGTACTACTTTTTTCGTATTTTTGCAGCACTTAACTATAATTGTATGAAAAGACTTCTGACACTTTTCTTTTTTTGCACCTTATTACTCCCCCTGCTGCAAGCACAGCCTGTGCATCAAATAAAGGGAACAGTGATTGACAAGAACAGTCGTCAACCATTGGAGTTCATCAATGTGATGGTTATCGGGCTGAACAAAGGCGGTGTCACCGATGCAGAAGGACATTTCACGATTGAACAAGTACCTCCCGGCATCTATCGCCTACAAGCAACAGCCATCGGCTATAAAAGTGTCACCACTCCCGAATACATTCTTTCCACCCGAAACCTGAATATCCCGATTGAGATGGAAGAGAACCTGACCGAACTCGAAGGAGTCACCGTCACCGCATCTCCTTTCCGCCGTGATATGGAAAGTCCCGTCAGTCTGCGTATTATCGGACTACAAGAAATAGAAAAGAGCCCGGGAGCTAACCGTGACATTTCACGTATCGTACAGTCTTATCCCGGAGTCGCCTTCTCACCGATAGGCTACCGCAATGACCTTATCGTGCGTGGCGGTTCTCCTTTCGAAAACCGCTTTTATCTGGACGGAGTGGAAATACCCAATATTAATCATTTCAGCACACAAGGAGCATCCGGCGGTCCCGTAGGCATCCTCAATGCCGACTTGATACGTGAAGTGAACTTCTACACCGGAGCTTTCCCCACCGACAAAGGAAATGCGCTCAGTTCGGTGCTCGACTTCAAACTGCGTGACGGAGATATGGAACGCAACTCACTGAAGGCAACTCTCGGTGCTTCCGAAGTCTCCCTCGCTTCCAACGGGCATATAGGGAAAAAGACCTCTTATCTGGTATCCGTGCGCCAATCCTACTTGCAATTCCTGTTTGACATGCTCGACCTGCCTTTCCTGCCGACTTTCACCGACGCCCAATTCAAACTGAAAACCCGCTTCGACGAACGGAACGAACTCACCGTACTGGGACTGGGCGGCATCGACAACATGCGTCTGAATACGAAAGCCGACAGCGAAGACAACGAATATATTCTCAGCTATCTGCCCAAAATCAAACAGGAGACATTTACGCTGGGCGCTGTATATCGCCATTATGCAGGCGCGCATGTACAATCACTGGTTGTCAGCCACAGTTATCTGAACAACCGCAACACGAAATATCGCCAGAACGACGAAAGCATTCCAGAGAATCTGATGCTCCGCCTTCGTTCCACCGAACAGGAAACCAAATTCCGTTTCGAGAACAATTCTTCTTTCCGAAATTGGAAAATCAATCTTGGAGTGAATCTGGATTACAGCCAATATTCCAATACTACCTTCCAGAAAGTATATACCAACCAGGCACAAACGTTCGACTATCACACCTATTTAGGTATTTTGCGCTGGGGACTTTTCGGAACCATCAGTTATTCGTCAATGGACGACCGTTTCACGGCCTCTTTAGGACTAAGAGCGGATGCCAATAATTATTCGTCGGCAATGAAGTCGCTCTCCGACCAACTGTCTCCACGCATATCACTCTCTTACCAACTGACCGACCACTGGTTTGTCAGCGGAAACGCGGGACTTTACTACCAGCTTCCCCCTTACACGGCTCTCGGCTTTAAGAACAATAACGGGACGTATGCCAACAAATACAATCTCCGCTACATGAAAGTCAGCCAGGAAAGCCTGGGGATCAGTTGGCGCAAAGGAGATTCGTTCGAAGTCTCCGTCGAAGGATTCTACAAAGATTATGATAAGATACCCCTCTCTATTGCAGACGGGATTCCGCTTGCCTGCAAAGGGAATGACTACGGAGTAGTCGGAAATGAATTACTGGCTTCCACCGCGCAGGGACGTTCCTACGGCGCAGAGATTCTAGTGAAATGGCTCATTGCCAAGAAGCTTAACCTTGCTTCTTCCTTTACCTTATTTAAAAGTGAATACCGCAACGACAAAGAGAGCGAGTACATCGCGTCTGCATGGGACAACCGGTTTATCTTCAACCTGCGCGGGACTTATAATCTCCCCCATCAATGGAGCGTCGGAATGAAAGTGAGTTGTATCGGCGGTGCTCCCTACACGCCTTATGACGAGAAGAAATCATCGCTTGTATCCGCATGGGATGCGCAAGGAAAAGCGTACTATGATTATTCGAGATACAATAAAGAACGCCTTCCCGCTTTTGCACAGGCAGACATCCGCATCGACAAGACATTCTATCTGAAACATTGTATGCTGGGATTTTATATCGACCTGCAAAATATCACCATGAGTAAACTGAAACAGCAGGATGTACTTATGAGCACGGGGATTGTCGAAAACCCGGAAGCTCCCGCCGATAGCAGGCACTATCGGATGAAGCGGATTGAACAATCGAGCGGGACATTACTACCAACCTTAGGAATCACATTTGAATATTAATTTTATAATTGAACATTAATTAAAAGAGTATGAAAAGACAAATTGCTATGATTGCCTTGGTTTTATTAGGCATGGGAATGACAGCTTCCGCACAGTTCGGAAAGAAATTTAATGTAGGGAAAGCCCTGCAAGCAGGAAAAGACGTAGTATCGGCAGTTACTTTATCGGATGCCGACATCGCCAACATGAGTAAGGAATATATGGTATGGATGGACGCGCATAATCCACTGACAAAACCTGACACAGAGTATGGCAAACGTTTAGAGAAACTGACCGGGAACATCAAAGAGATGGACGGGCTGAAACTGGACTTCGGTGTTTATGAAGTAGTAGACGTCAATGCCTTTGCCTGTGGCGACGGTAGTGTACGCATCTGTGCCGGACTGATGGACGTTATGACTGACGAAGAAGTGATGGCAGTGATCGGACATGAAATCGGTCACGTGGTTCACACAGACTCTAAAGACGCAATGAAGAACGCCTATCTCCGCTCGGCAGTGAAGAATGCAGCGGGAGCAGCTAGCGACAAGGTTGCCAAACTGACCGACTCTGAACTGGGAGCTATGGCAGAAGCTCTTGCCGGCGCACAGTATTCACAAAAGCAAGAAAACGAAGCAGACGAATATGGCGTTGAATTCTGCGTAAAAAACAACATCGACCCTTACGCTATGGCTAATTCATTAACCAAACTGGCTGAACTGGCAAAGGGTGCTCCGCAATCTTCTTACGTGCAGAGAATGTTCTCCTCTCACCCGGATACTGCGAAACGTATCGAACGCGCCAAAGCTAAAGCAGACAGCTACGCTAAGAAATAAGGAGTTTATCTCTTTATAATATAATAAGGAAGGGAATACCGGAGTGCTCTGCCATTTCGGTATTCCCTTTCCCGTTTCTAATACAAAAAAAGACAACACGATTATTAAATTTTCATTAATATGTTACATAGATTTGCATAGTGTCGTGATTTCATGTAATTTCGAAGCAATAACCATTTAAATCCATTTATGGAATTTCTTATTATTCTTCTCTTACTCATACTGAATGGCGTATTTGCCATGTATGAAATTGCGCTGGTATCTTCCAGCAAAGCACGTCTCGAAACCCTCGTAGCCAAAGGCAATAAATCCGCACGCGGAGTATTAAAACAACTGGAAGAACCGGAAAAGTTCTTGTCTACTATCCAAATCGGCATTACCCTTATCGGTATCGTATCCGGTGCTTATGGTGGAGTAGCCATCGCGGACGACCTGGTTCCTCTGTTCTCTCTTATTCCGGGAGCAGAAGCGTACGCACGCAATCTGGCTATGGTTACTACCGTAGCAATCATCACTTATCTTTCCCTTATCATCGGAGAGTTGGTTCCTAAATCCATCGCTCTCAGCAACCCGGAAAGGTATGCAATCTTATTCAGCCCTATTATGATTCTGCTGACAAAGGTATCCTATCCTTTTGTCTGGTTACTCAGTATCTCCACCCGACTGCTGAACAGGCTTATCGGCTTGAAAAGCGAAGAGCGCCCCATGACGCAGGAAGAGATAAAGATGATTCTCCACCAAAGTTCGGAACAGGGGGTGATTGACAAGGAAGAGACGGAAATGATACGCGACGTGTTCCGCTTTTCGGACAAACGCGCCAACGAACTAATGACACACCGCAGGGACCTCATCATCCTTCATCCGGACGATACGCGGGAAAAGGTGATGAAAGTCATTGAAGAAGAACATTACAGTAAATATCTGCTGGTGGACGAACGGAAAGACGAGATTATCGGAGTGGTTTCCGTAAAGGATATTATCTTGATGATGGGCAATTTGAAGGAGTTCAATCTGCGTGAGATAGCCCGCCCGCCCCTCTTTATACCGGAAAGTTTGTATGCAAATAAAGTTTTAGAGCTATTCAAGAAGAACAAAAATAAGTTCGGAGTTGTTGTTAACGAGTATGGCAGTACAGAAGGCATTATCACACTGCACGACCTGACCGAAAGTATCTTTGGAGACATCCTCGAAGAGGACGAAACGGAAGAAGAAGAAATCGTCACAAGGCAGGACGGTTCGATGCTGGTGGAAGCTTCGATGAACATCGACGACTTCATGGAAGAGATGGGAATCCTGTCTTATGAAGACTTGGAATCGGAAGACTTCACCACGTTAGGCGGACTGGCAATGTTTCTGATAGGCCGTATCCCGAAAGCCGGAGACATCTTTACTTACAAGAACCTGCAATTCGAAGTAGTAGACATGGACCGGGGACGAGTAGACAAACTGCTGGTCATCAAACGGGATGAAGAATAATGATAAACCGAGCGTATAGCTCACTATTTTATATTAATTTAAAGCACTTAACGATGAAAAAAGTAATTATGTTAGCAGCCGTCGTAGCTGCTTTGGCATCTTGCCAATCAAAAGCCAACAAAACCGCAGAGGCAGAAGCAGACAGTCTTGCCATTGCCATGACTCCAATCACTGAAATGACTGAAGTTTACGCTGGTACTCTCCCTGCTGCCGACGGTCCGGGCATCGACTATGTACTGACCCTGAACGCTGCAACCGACGGTGTAGATACCACTTATACACTGGATATGACTTACCTCGATGCAGAAGGTCAAGGCAAAAACAAAACTTTCACTTCTAAAGGAAAACAGCAGACTGTACACAAAGTCGTGAACAAAAAACCTGTAACTGCTGTTAAGTTAACTCCGAAGGATAGTAATGACGAGCCGATGTATTTCGTAGTTGTAAACGATACTACTCTCCGTCTGGTGAACGATAGCTTACAGGAAGCTGTCAGCGATTTGAATTATGACATCATCAAGGTGAAACAATAATAAATAAACAACCTGACCCCTAACCAGTAAAAATGCTCTGCAGAGAATGAATAGTTCTTGCAGAGCATTTCTTTTTCAGACTTTGTCCCAGTCTTTTTATTCAAGTTCTTTCTTGTTCAAGTACTTTCTTGTTTTAAACTCTTTCTTGCTCAAATCCTTTTTTATCCAAGCACTCCCTGTCCTTCCTGCAGGCGTTTCAATCTCAGCAATGCTTCGATGTAATAGTAATCCGCATAGATGATGGATGCATCAATTTCCGAATGGTTCGGCCAATGCCCTACGCTATGCAGCAGGAATGAGGGTTTGCTTTTACCACTCTGATAGCTATCAGAATCCAAGCTTGTCAACATCTCGACAGCCGCATCCTTATAGCGTTTTCCCGTTCCGTTCGGAAGATATGTAGACAGTTCGAGCAAAGCGGAAGCAACCACCGAAGCTGCCGAAGCATCACGGGGAGCGTTCGGAATACTCGGGTCGTCAAAATCCCAGTAGGGCACTTTGTCTTCGGGAAGCCTTTCCAAATAGACATCGGTCACTTTCTGCGCAAAGTCAAGATATTTAGGGTCTTTCGTTTCACGATAGACTACGGTATATCCATAGATTGCCCATGCCTGCCCTCGTGCCCACATAGTGCTGTCAGCATATCCCTGATGGGTGACTCCTTTAATCAGATTTCCTGTAATGGTATCATATACAGCTACATGGTACGAAGTATAATCGGGACGGAACTGGCATTTCATAGTCTTATCCGCATGAGCTACCGCTACATCATACAGGTAGGGGTTGCCGCCATTCTTTGCCGCCCAAAAGAGCATTTCGAGGTTAATCATGTTGTCCATGATTGTATTGTGCGGCCAGTTGCGTGGTTTCACTTCGCGAGGCCATGAAAGGATTGTCCCTACTGTCGGATTGAATAATGTAGCCAATGTGTCGGCTGTGTCCAGAATTACTTGCTTGTACGCCGGATTCTTGGTCAGGCGATAACCGTTCCCATAACTGCAAAAGACGAGGAATCCCAAATCATGGTCGAAAGCCGGAGTCTTGGAAAGAAACTCCAGGGAGTTTGTGAACTTCTCCGCTTCTTCCCGAATCTTCTTATCCTTTGTATATTCGTAATCGTACCACAGCACTCCCGGCCAGAAACCGGCACACCATTCTTCTTTCGTAGCTTTACGACAGTTCCAGTGTTGTTCGTCCGCCATGATATTACGCGGCATCATCGTATAGTCAATCCCGGAATCTGTTTTCAGTTCCGCAAGCGTACGTTGTGTCTGCTCTGCACAGTAATCCAATGCCTTGTTCACATCCAATGTACCGGAAGGCCGATGAGCACACGTACAAAACCCTAACATCACAGCCAGACCTACTACAATTTTTTTCATCTTAATCTAATATCTTCGTGTTAATTCTTAATTTTTAATTTACTCTAAACCAGTCTACATCTGCCCAACCACGATTGCCATCGTTAGGAGTTACACAGAATACACCGACCTTGGCTCCAATCCATTTGCCCTGGCGGGCGGTGAAAGGTTCTCCTACTGTCGTATATTTCTTTCCGTCCAAGCTATAAGCAAATGTACAAACAGCACCTTTACGGACTTTGACCTGCAAGTAAACTGTTTTCCATTCATTATCTGCTACACCGGGCATCTTCAGATATTCTACCGGAATACTTGCCAATTCTTTCACTTGTTCGGGATTCTGCTGTTCCGCATCTTTGCAGACTGCCTGTTGCAGAATAAACTTATCACCAGCCTTACGGATAGAAAGATAACTGTAATCCCACCCCATCACGATAAGTCCGGCTTGTTCGCCATCCTGTTTTGCGGTAAACGTCAACTTGGTAGTGGCTGCAAATTCTTCCGCAGGAAACTTCTGCATCAACAGGTTCGGCACTTCCCAAAAGTTCACAAACTCTTTTGAAAGGCTGCCCGCATACAGGCGGATATATCCCAAGTCGGTAGTGAATCCGTAAGTATCTTGCTTATTAGCATGCCATTGCCACTGTAATCCTAAATGGCGGGTATTGAATTCATCACTTTCCGGCGGAGTAGCTACCGGATAAGTCTTTCCTACATTCGGCTTCTTATATATAGTCACCGGTTCACCACAACCGTCTTTATCTTTATCCACTCCGATTACCGGCCAGTTATTTACCCAAGTCATCGGATTCAGGTGAATCACACGCCCGTAAGCCCCTTTATCTTGAAAATTAACGAACCAGGATTCACCTGTATGAGTATCTACCCAACCGCCTTGATGAGGACCGTTTATATTCGTTTTGCCTTGTGCCATCACGATTTTTGATTCGTAAGGGCCATAGATGTTCTTTGAGCGAAGCACCAGTTGCCAACCGGCAGCCACGCCACCTGCCGGAGCAAAAATATAATAGTATCCGTTCCTCTTGTAAAGTTTCGGACCTTCTACTGTATGGTTCTTTCCATCGTTACCGTCGAATACCATTACCGGGTCGGAGATAACTTCCGTTCCTTCCGCATTCAGTTCAGAAATCACAAGGATACTGTTCACTCCGCTACGGCTTCCCGCATAAGCGTATATCAAATATACCTTTCCGTCTTCGTCCCACAAAGGAGTGGCGTCAATCATCCCTTTTCCGGCTTTCACCAATAAGGGCTTGCTCCATTTTCCTTTCGGGTCTTCCGCCTTTATCATGTAGATTCCATAGTCCGGATCGCCCCAATAGATATAAAACTCCCCGTTATGAAAACGGATAGAAGGCGCCCATACGCCCTTGCCGTGCTGTGCCTTATCGAAAAATTCTTTCGGTTCCTGCACCGGCAACGCATAGTTCACCA
Organism: Bacteroides faecium; assembly: GCF_012113595.1. Classification (NCBI taxonomy): domain Bacteria; kingdom Pseudomonadati; phylum Bacteroidota; class Bacteroidia; order Bacteroidales; family Bacteroidaceae; genus Bacteroides; species Bacteroides faecium. The sequence goes on along the minus strand of NZ_CP050831.1, from coordinate 4,025,280 downwards.
GCGACCAATTCACCAAATCTTTGGAGTGAAGGATAGGAATTCCGGGAATACAATTAAAACTGGATGCCGTCATATAGAAATCTTCTCCGACTGCACATACATCCGGGTCGGAATAATCAGCATGAAGAACCGGGTTCTGATAAGTTCCATTTCCCTTATCAGCCACCCAGGTCTTAGAGATTTCTTGTGCGCCTGCCCATGTACAGCAAGCCATCATCCCTGCCAAAAACAGAATCTTTTTACGCATATACCTTACTAATCAATTTCATTCAAAATTCAATTGTTATTCCTAAAAACAGGTTCTTTCTACCTTTATAAAAAACGAATCATCTCTTGAAAACCGAATCTAATATCTTTTCTTTCAAACAATCTATTTACTGACCTATTTGCTTATATATACGAAGGGGATTAGGTAAATACCTAATCCCCTTCACTATTTTTTCTATAAATCTTCTAACCTATCGGTTTTCTCTCTTCAAGTCCGGCTTATTCATCAGTTTACCCGGAAAGATTTCCTAACCATATAACCACTGACTTAATAATATCCCGGATTCTGTGTCATTTCCGGATATTGTATCGAGATTGCCTTAGGAATCGGGAGTAACGAGTTCTTAGGAGACTGATAGCCAAACTTGTTTCCAATCTTTGCATCCAGTATTCCCCAGCGTCTCCAAGTCAAATATTCCAAGCCTTCATGTTGCAAATAGGTATCAAACAATGTATTAATATATTTTCTGATTTCTTCCTTAGTAGAACCTGCAGGTGCTATTTCCGCTTTTCCTTCTGCCAGCATTATTTGATTTAAAGGAGCTATTGCCTCCGCTATCTTACCCAATTCATTAGCCGCTTCCGACTTCATCAAAAGGACTTCCTGATAACGGAGAAGGTGGTAATAAGTTCCTTTAGCCAAAGTCAGGTTATCATCTTTATAACCACTCCAAAGTACTGATTTATTCGTCTGGCTGGCAAATACGTCCTTGTTTGGAACAAGTCCATACCGCTCCATAGCTATCACTCTCTCGCAATACTCATATGCCTTATTATATTCTTTCTGATTCAGGTAAACCCTTGCGGCTATCGCATAAGCAGCTCCCTTCTGTTGTTCCGAAAGCTCTTGCACCACTTTATCCAAAGATTGAATCAAAGCGTTCGTATCACTTACAAATCTATCACTTCCGGCATCCCATATCATAGCCTTACTATAAAATCCCAGAATATCAGCATAAATCAAACTCATGTCTATTTGTACTGAATTGGAGAAGTCCTTCCAGGAAGAACCTACATTTGCACCTTTCTTTTGCAGACGTACGCCTAAATCAATTGCCTTATAAGCCGTTCTCCAATACTCATAAGAACAGGAATCAATATCGTTACGATATGAGAAATTGCCAAATCCATAACACAACTTCTGATTAAGTACACGGTTCTGGTCGTAGAAATTCTTAATGCAAGACTGCCACTGCTCCTTTGCCTCATCCAATGGCATTTCATCATCCGCCTGTTCTTTCATGAAGCAGCTTTCTGTTTTGTTTCCGCTAGCAGTGTAGATGACCATATTCAATCCCCCTTCCGGTATCAGTTCGTTCTCGTCAATCTTACCGTCGACATTCCAGTCAACATACGTTTGATAACCGGCTTTATACAACTGATAGAAAATGGTATCGGAAGCATGACTGATTGTCACTTCACCCGAACTATTTGTTTCATAACGAGCCAACGAATCCCTGGTGCTGTTCAACGCTTTTACAACAACGCCTTCCAATGGCGAGGAAGTACCATAATCATCTCCTGTCAATTTCCTAACCTTAAGAGTGGTATAATGCAATATCGGCTCGGATGAACCGGGTTCACGTGCCGGTATCACTTTAGGAACAACATAGATATAACTGTCACCCGCCTGTACCGGTTCTCCGGCTACAACGACACCGTTTATAGAAATTTCGTCGCCTGCCTTGGAAACCAGTAATTGTTCACCGCTCACACTTGTCAACTCCTGTCCGTCCGTCAGTTCTTCTTTTTTATGAGTACCGACAACGATATGACGTTTCACCGACACTGTATCCAGCCCCACATTCGCTCTTGTGTTAGTTAGTTCATTCCTAACGGCAAATACGGTAATCTTTTCGGCAGTAACTCCTGTCAAATCGGCTTTCTTCAACACTTCAACAAAGTCACTTGCCTGAGGCACCGTCTCTTCCAAAGTCTCCACCACTTCCGTTATTACTTCCGGTGTTTCTTTGGGTTGTTCTTGTGGTTTCGTCTGTTCATCTTCATTATCGGAGCAGGCAGCCATAAAGCATATCACTACACCGCATAAATACATTAATAGTCTTTTATTCATACGACATTAGATTAATAAAATACAACACTTGTGGCAAAATTAATATATTTTTCTGAAAAATGTATCTTGCTTTTTCGGAAACAAGGTTGTTTCCCAAGAAAGTAAGATATAATTGATAGCCCTGAAATAAAAAAACGGGGAGATTTTGCTTTGTGCACTCTCCCCGTTTATACTTCATCCGGTACGGAATCTTTTATTATTTATTCTTTGGCAAACATCAATGTACCGAAACCTAATTGGTCATAGCCACCGCTATTAGGTCCGTAATCACCGGCTCCGCCATCTGAATTTCCGCGACCAGCGTTCTCACGCATCTTATCTACCCACATCTTGGCATAGATACTTGATTTTCCATAATCCTGTGCCAGACGGTTCACTAATTCCCATGCAGGACGCACCTCACCACGGGAATCTTTTCCTTCTCTTCTTTCCTGTGCCGAGATAGTATCCCAGCTACCACTACAATTAGTATAGGTAGTATAAGGCAAGTCATTATCCGTATATCTAAAACCGGTCATCTTCCAACTAGCACTTGAGCTACCAGTTTCAGCACCACCGATATTGTATTTAGCCACATACTCACACATAGCTAATGCACGTCCGTCATCGAATATGAAAAGGTCTTCACCCACATTCTTTGCCATCTGGCAGAAAGCGCCTAACAAGCTGACACACAAAGTAGCATGTCCCTGGTCACGACCTGATTCCTGACATTGTCCCAACATTTCATTACTATCCGGGTCCAGGTGTGTAAACGGAACACTGTTTCCTATATTTCCCGAACCGATACCAAACTTAAAGTATTGAATGGCTTCATTGATTTTGAAGTTATCATCTGTCAGAATACCGATAGAAAGCAATGCAGTCATTGCAGATAAATCCCAGTTCAGCCAATAATGAAGCGCACATTCGTTGCCATTGTGCGTGGACAGGAATTTCGTAATATGGGGATAGAACACATCAGCTATCCATGATTTGAACTTTGCAAGGTCAGCTTCCTGCCATCCGGAGTAAGAGCGCATTATTTCCGCTGCATTTGCTATTTGATGCACTTGTATAAAAATCAGGAACTCGTTCGGGTCTATAAATTCCCCTTTATCGTTCACGATAAAGCCGGTACAGGTTTTAGCCCAATCATTCAGAATAGCAATAGCTGCATCTGCATATTGTGTGCCATCCGTCTCCGACAATTTCCATCGAAGAGCCAATTGATAGGCGGCTGCAGCATCTCTCATCAATTTCGTGTAATTATTCCAGTCATTAGGATATTTACCCGCCCAGTTATTTTGGTCGAGACGTGCCAACAATTTCACAGGAGATGCCTTATAGCCGGATTGCGACAAGTTGTTTCCACCACGAGTTAAATGGTCGAATGCGTTCTTCCAAGGCTGTGCACCGGATTGTACCTTTCCTTTTACGAACTCAAAATCCGTTTCCGTATGGAGCATGCAAGGATGCTCCAAGGTCGTAACATAATCTTTTACTTCCGGCCAACTGCTCATATCATTAGAGCCGTCTTCTATCTCACTGCATGCGAAAAGTGCAGTAGAAGTCAGGGCGAAAAGCCCTGCTCCTATTATTGTATGTATTTTCATCTTATTCATGGTAGTTATTCGTTAGTATTGTTTTCACTATCTACAAAAGCTTGAAGTTCCTCTATGGATTTGAAAGAACGAATCCAGTAAAGATCATAAGTCTGAGCAGTTTCCGGGAAATCGGCAATTACAAACTTACATTGCACTAAATCAAATACCTGATTCCAATCTGTAGGAGTCACAGTTTTATATCTTGACTGTAAGTCGTAATATAAGACATTTGGCTCCGTAGTCAAAATCTCACTTGCACCCAGAATCTCGTATCTATTATTAGCATCTCCGCCTGTTCCAAAATATTCAGGACCGATTTTCTTAATGCCATCATCAAAAATCTCTAATTTAATACAACCATTGGGTTTGTTCTTTCCTGGTATCAATTGAGATTTAAATCCTATCTTAATGGCAAAATATCTATAATCAGCAGGAGTTACATTTACAATTTTTCCTTTACCACTTCTTGCAAGCCATAAGTCGCCACGGTATCCGGAGCCCATCTGAACAGTAGTCTTATTTCCGTCAGATGAAACGACAGACGCATTGTTGCCATCCAAATACCAATTATTATCCAGTCCGTTACCCAAACCATTACCTAATGAATACCAGAAACGTCCATCGGCAACTGTGACAGTTACATTTTGTACAACAGGGCCATAAGAAGCTGTTATCACAGCAGAAGTAGCCTTAGTAGTATGTACTTTCAATTTTCCTGTTTTATCCACACTAATCACCTCCGGATTATCACTCGTCCAAGTCAGCAGCGAAGCAGTAGCATCTACCGGTTCCAACGTGTACTTAATCTGATATTCCTGTCCATATCCCAATTGATTTAGTTCCGCATCTTCAGTAAACGTCATTCCGGTAATTGGAGTTACTATCTTAACCCCTATCTCGCAACTTGCAGACACCGGATTTGAACTGAAATCATCAGCCGTCACTGTAATAGTCGCATCCCCTTTGCTGATTCCAGTCACCAATCCTGTCTTCTCATCCACCGTAGCTATCTCCGGGTTACTACTTGTCCATTTATAACGCTTGAACGTAGTAGTTTCCGGTTCTGAAGAAACAGTTAATTGATATTCATCGCCTGCCGCAATCTCCTCTGCCGGAACATTAGTTATATTGATGGTCGACATATAAGTATATTCGTCCATAACTTCAACTGTTCTGGTGACGATAGTCGCCTCAGGTCCGAAGCCTATTTCCGGTGTCATTGTTATGATAGCTTTTCCCGCTTTATCTTTAGTCATAACCAGACCTTCCTGTGTAACTGTCGCAACAGATTCATCAGACGATGTCCATTGTACATTCGTATTGGTCGCACTCTCGGGCATGATACTCCAAGAGAGCTGAAGTTCCTTATTCTTTAGCAAACAAATCGTTTTATTTCCTGCGTCATATTGAGTATCTTCAAGAGTAATGGCAGATATTGTAATCATCTCATCCATCTTCTCTCCCAAATCCTTATCATCATCACATGCAGTCAGACCTAAAAGCGAACAAGCAGCCAGTCCGACAAAATATTTTATATAATCTCTTTTCATAATTCTTATTCTTTAAGTTATTTCTGAATTGATTATTGCCATCCCGGATTCTGTCCCAAATTCGGATTCAACTGGCATTGGTCTACCGGAAGCGGATACAGGTCGTTCTTACTACCCCAACGACGACCGCCTTCCAAAATCAAACAACCTTCCGAATCTTTTGCCATAGTAGAAGCACCCGCCCATGAAGTAGCAAAGTCCGTTCCTGTCCATTTCACCCCAAGAATAGGTTTCGGCATCTCTACAATAGCAGTATTCCAACGCTTCAAATCATCAACTCGGAAACCTTCATTATACAATTCGATGGTACGTTCACGGCGAATTTCTTCCCGCATATCCAGACTGTTTTCCGAAACAAAAGAAGTTGTAAGTTTAGGCATATCAGGGTTCACACGGAGACGAACCAGATTTAACGAAATGTTCAATGCATCGTCCAGAGCTTTGCCGGTAGTCCCTAATTCGTACATGGCTTCCGCATAATTCAACAAAACCTCTGCATAACGGATAATCGGGAAGTCATAACCTTCAAATGTATCGGCAACTTTACGCTCCGTACCCCATTTCTGATTCTGATAGCCGGAACCTTGGAAAACATTGCATGTGATAGCATTCGTCGCATCTTCTCCTTCCATGCCTTTCCAGTCGATACGCGGTTTGTCGTTATCCCAATATTTGGTTCCGTGAGCCAGAAGACAGTTCTTCATGCGGTTATCACGGTTCTCGAATTCTGTAGTCAGTCCGCCGTATCCTTTAAATACATCGGCACTCTTTGCATGCTCAATCGGCAATCCATTGCTGCACAAGTACATATTCACAAACTTGCGATTGATATATTGCACGTTAGCCACGCAACCGTGAGTGATATTAGTCCCGATGGGAGCGATCGTTTCATCATGGCGGCGATAGAATATATACTCTTTATTAGCACTTTTAGTCAGATTGGCAGGATTGGACTGCACATTCTCCAATATAAACAGATATTTGTAAGCCATATCACCCAAAGAAGCGGGTTTGAAAAGTTCGAACTGCTTGCTGTCGATTACTTTCTTCGCCGCATCCACAGCAATGCCCAACAATGCTTTGCCACGTTCTTCATTATTGCGGTTTTGTTGCCATGTGCCTTCATATAAAGCGACACGTGAAAGGAATGCATAAGCTCCCCATTTTGAAATACGTCCTTCATCATCCGTTGCAATAGTTTCCGGCAATACTTCAGCCGCATCCTTCAAATCCTGAATCACGAAGTCAATCACTTCGCTACGGTCATTGCGGCTCATGCGTAACTCGGGTGAAGTAATATCCAGCGGTTCTTTAGTGATAATCACATCTCCGAACAACTGCACCAAATCAAAGTAAGAATAAGCACGGAAAAACTTGGCTTCCGCTACATAGCGGCTGATATCACCGTTACCGGAAAAAGACGCTGCCTTTTGCAGCAACAGGTTACAGCGGCGGATATGAGCATAATTGCTTGTATAGTTACCGTCGGAAGTCGGAATCGGATTGCTACCGTTACTGTACATATTTACGGAACTGGAAGTCATCAAGTCCGAACGCCAGTCGGAATGTGCACCGTCAGAAATAACTGACTTGAAATCACGTGTCCAACCATAAAAATTGGTTGCAAAATATTTAAAATCATCTGCTGCTCCCCACAAATTACCATCCGCCAACTGATCCTGCGGATCAAGGTCCAGACACGAATTCAGTGTCAAGCCAAGCGATACAATCAAAAGGGCTTTCTTATATAGTTTCATAATCTTCATACATTAAAAAGTTAGATTTAATCCAAAAGTCACTGTGCGGACAAAGGGGAAACGTCCTGCGGCTGTCACTTTGCGACTTGCTTCCGGATCCCAGCCGTCATTAATCTTAGAGTATTCCCAAAGGTCGGCTCCTGCTACGTAGACACGGCATGAACTGATTGCCTTCGTTTTAGCCAGAAACGCGGAAGGCACGTTGTATCCCAGCGTCACATTCTTCAGACGAATGTAAGAGCCATCCTCTACCGACCAGGAAGAAGCCTGGTAGTTATAATCGTTAATCTCATTCTTATTGCTATATGTAGGATAATGAGCGCCCCGGTTGTCAGGACTCCATGTATTGCCCACAGACTGGTTCGAAGTATTCAGGTACAATGCTTTCATCGGTATACGCCATATCTCATTACCGTTATTATCTCCCGTACGGAAAATAGTACGTTTTGCAGCTCCCTGGAAAACCAGTGACAAATCGAATCCTTTCCATTCTGCTCCTACATTAAATGAGAAGGAGATTTTCGGATCGTCCGTACCCAGATAAACAATGTCATTCTGATCCAATTTACCGTCATTGTTTACATCGGCATACATATTATCTCCCAGACGGAAGTTTTGTTCGGTCAGTCCGATAGTGTTTCCGGCAAGGAATCTATATAAGTACTTCTGGCGTTCTTCTTCCGTCTGTGCCTTGCCGGCATAACGCAGGCCGAAGATACTGTTCAACGGATAGCCTTGTTGCTTGTCAACGAAACCGGATTTCAGAACTGATACCGCACCGATATCCGTCAGTTTGTTGGTATTGAAGGAGTAAGTACCTCCTACGTGGTAAGTGAAGTCCTTTCCAATCTTATCAGACCAGTTCAGCATCACTTCCCAACCATGCGACTTAAACTTCCCATTGTTGGACATACCGGCGTTATCACCCAGAACTCCCGGATAAGAGATGTTTATCAGCATATTGTCATTGCGCTTCATATATACCTCGGCAGTACCTGTAAGGCGGGAATTCAATAAGGAGAAATCCAATCCCAGGTTATAATTCTTAATGCGTTCCCATTCACGTCCCAAAGAAGCGATTTTGCCGTTCGTATCTATGATAGTGCCTTTGTTGGGACCGATATAAGCTCCGCTTTGGGATTCAAACTTGTAGAACTGTGTGCCGTCATAGCGGTCGATACCGCTCTGGTTGCCCACTTCACCGTATGAAAGACGGATTTTCAAGTCATTGAGCCACTTGACGTTCTTCATGAACGCTTCTTCCGTAATACGCCATCCACCGGATATTCCATAAAAGAAGTCCCAGCGGTTTTCCGGTTTGAACTTGGAAGAACCATCATAACGCATATTTACTTCCAGCAAGTATTTAGACTTATAATTATAATTCAAACGGGAATAATAGGACATCACAGCCTCATGCCATTTCGTACCATGTTTGTCTGTCAGATTCACAAGCCCTGCACCATTTACCGTTTCCAATGAGTTCTGGATATCTTTCACCGATACACCAAAATAATCGTATTCTTTCAATTCGTATTGGGCACCGACCATCGCACTTACATTGTGGTGTTGCGCAAACGTGTTATGATAGTCAACATAACCTGTCATAGAGTAGAAATCGGTACGTGAACTCGTTTTTTCGTAAGACGATTCTTCCTGCTTGTAACCGTCGGCTTTAGTATTTATTTTAGTTCCGGCATAATTATAGGACGTTATAGCCATCTTTTTGATGTCACGTGAAGCTACTCCGGAGTTATAACCAAGATTGGCTACCACGTCCAGGTGCTTATTGATATTGTAAGTGAACTTCTCGCTGATATTGATTTCGGATACTTTCAATTTATTATCGCCACCCAGTTCGGCAAACCAAATCGGTGACAGCCAAGTTCCCCACGAATACGGTTTCCCGTCGATGGTAGAAGCCGGAAGGCCCGGTTGCGGATAACTGGAAGTCAGCGTCCTATTCAGTTGGGATGGAGCTACCTGGTCCTGACGGTTATAAGCTATGACAGATTCAATAGCGAAGTTATCAAAGACTTTCAGTTTGTTAGTCAGACGAAGGTTGAAACGCTGATTGTTATTATTCCCCCATTTCAAGTTACTGTCATCATACATATATCCTACGGACAAACGGTACAAGTTCTTCTCCGTACCTCCGGAAATAGCCAGGTCATGCTGCGTGGAGTAAGAGTTGCCGAACAATACATCTTGCCAGTTGGTATCCATAAATACGAAGTCCATTACATCCGAATAACTGGGAGCAAAAGGATTGGCGCTATGATCCAAATCAATATATTTGCCTTCGTTTGCCAATGCCATTTTCGCATATTTAACCCATGAATACGAGTCGGGCTGACCATCATTCTGGCAAGTTTGCAGTACTGCATTCGCCCACTCGTTCATAGACATCAGTTCCGGCTGCAACCCTACCATTTTATAAGTGTACGAACCACTGTACTCAATTCTTGCTTTGCCTTCCTTTGCCTGCTTAGTTGTCACCAATACTACACCGCCCGCAGCCCGCGAACCGTAGATAGCCGCTGACGCATCCTTCAAAAAGTTGATGGACTGGATATCGGAAGGGTTGATATTTCGCAACGCATTTACACCGTCATAAGCCACTCCGTCAATTACAATCAATGGCTCTGCATTATTTGCCGAAACAGAACCGCGCAATTTCAAGCCCCAGCTTTCATCACCGGGAGCCGCTGAGTTACGGGTAATCGTCACGCCCGGAACCTGTCCCTGCATTGCCTGCAATGGACTGGACATTGTTCCTTTATTCTTCAGCATTTTATCGGATACCACCGTTACGGCACCGGTCAATGTTTCTTTCTTCTGCGAGCCATATCCCACTACCACCACTTCGTCCAGCACTTCGCTGTCTTCTTGCAATTTTACATTAATCACCGTTTGCGCAGCTACGTCTATAATCTGGTCTTTATAGCCGATATAGCTGAATTTCAGTCTGGCTCCGGCAGGGACACTAATCGTATAATTTCCATCAATATCGGTAATGGTTCCTTCCGTTCCGCCTACCACACTTATATTCACGCCAATCAACGGCTCGCCCGTGGCATCAACCACTTGACCTTTCACTTTCTTCTGAGCCTGCGCCACCACTTGGCTATCGTTCATATTCGTATCGGCCCATGCCTTTGAAACAGGACAAAGTCCCAGCATTAATCCTAACGCAAACACTGCTGTCTTGTTAGGTCGCGAATTAAAAATTAATCCTCTTCGTTTCATAAAATTAAATTTGAGGTTTAAAAATAGTATTTATTTCTTGTTTTCTAAAATTAAATGAGGCATCGGGATGTCTCTTCATAGATTCTTTTTCCATAAGCACAAAGGATTATATATTAAATAAATAAGATTAAATACATTTTCTGAAGAATTCACGCATTTCGCGACGACCTATAAATAAGTGGTTCTCTACCGTACGACGGCTAAGTTGCATTTCTTCCGCTATTTCGGCAGATGACTTGTCTTCATAACGACTCAATGTGTAGACTATCCGACGCTGTTCGGGGAAGAGAGCAAGTTGCCGCTGTTCAACGGAAGCCAAATCGTCGGCAATAATCGTTTCTTCCGTCTCATTGGACGAGGTAACGGCAAAGTCATACATATAGCTGTCTATCTCCTGCTTCTTATAATAACGGCGGATGTAATCGGTTACTATATTGCGTGCAATGGTGAACAGGAAATACTTCACTGTATCCGGGCGGAGCATTTGTTTATAGTCCAGCAGACGTACGAATACATCTTGGGTCAAATCCTCAGCTTCGTAGCGATGAGTGATACGATAAGTAATATAGGTAAGAATCACCTGGTAATATTCTTTATAAGAATTGGTGATAATGCTGTCGGAAGTGTTAGTCGTTGTATCCATAATACTATCTTTTTCGGTTTTAATCACGATGCAAATATAAAGGGGATTCCGGAGATAACAGCCGGAAATCAAGGCGTATCAATCTCATCGAATCGAGATAGACTTCTTTTAAATTATACCATTCATTATCAGAATATTACATTTATATTTCATTGAGTCTCATTTTATAAAATGAGACTCAATTATCCCCATTTAGAGAATCTTGGAGAACATTTCTGATAACTCGCGGTTATTTAGCAAAGCATAGCACTACAAGGCAGAACTGTATTCAGGAAAATAAGCCTATCAATGGCCTTCCAATAATTCGTAATTAATAATTACTATATAAAGGTTTTCGAATTAACATTTGATATGACAGTAACAAATTACATATATGAAAGTTAACTTCGTAGACAAAACCACTATAAAATACTATATATCAAGATAATAAATAAGAAATTCGCTAAAAAGTTACTGCCACAACTGTCAACTGCCAACTATGGGCTTATTTATTTGATAAATATAGCTATGTTAAAAGGGTATTTGTATTCAAATATTACTTTTATTCATTTTTATCGCATACTATCCTATATTTCTCTGCAAAGCAGCAAATAATTAATTTATATAAACATTATACATAACAAAAGGCTACTGCCAAAAAATTAATAAATGAAATATTCTATAGTATTTAGCCGAATCACAAAAATAGATAACTAATTAATTATCAACAAACTACAAAGACATAGGAAGAAAATCTACTGACAAACAAGCCTAAAGTGGCAGTTGACAGTAGTGGCAGTAGAAAATGCGGCCATAAGTAGTGCAAAATACATACAAAAACTAATTAAAATCCAAGCAAGTACAAGAGTAAAGCAAAACAAGTGCAAGAAAGAAGATAAACAAGTAGAACATTTGAGTAAATCAAGTACTGGATATCAGTGAAAGATGTACATGAAACCGATAAAAGAAGTACTTACTCTTCTTTGGCAGTTCCACCGATGCTACGGATATATTCGTTCGGAGTGACTCCCGTACTCTTTTTGAATGACCGGAAGAAAGAAGCACGTGAGCTGAATCCGCAAAGTTCTGCCAATGCGGTTAACGTATAGCGGGAATAGTGGCTGTCCTCTACCATTTTCTTGAATTGAGCGACGCGGTATTCATTGATAAAGTCGTAGTAGGACTGGTTCAGATACTGGTTCAAAAGATACGATAACGAATGTGAAGAAGTATCCAATGCGGAAGCCAGGTCACCCATTTTCAAGTCGGGATTAATATAAGGCTTTTCTTTCTCTACATAAGTCACCAGTTTCTTATGAAGCTCTTTGCATTCCTCTTCAGTCAGCCTGTTGGTCTTATACTTCTCTTCGGTAGCGACGGACGGTTGTTCAGAAATCACTTCCGGTTGCTCGGTAATCGTTTCCGGCTGTTCCGTCACTTGTTCTTTCCGGGATATTTCCTCAGCCGGTGTAGAAACCACCTGAGCGGGAGAGGGAAGCAAGCGGCGCATACGTTTCCAGACATAATAGCGTATAAAGGCTACAATTCCTATGATTAATAAGATAGAAAGCGCCCATCCCCACCAAGGAATCATAGGACGTACCGTCACTTGGCAGATAGCTTCCGAATGTTCATTTCCCGGAAGGCGGACACGGAATGTATAAGTCCCGGAAGGAAGTCCATAATAAGAGACTTCGTTCTGCGCAGCCAATAGTTTCCAGTCCTTATCAATCCCTTCCAACTGATATTCGTACAGCAAGGCAGAAGGCAATCCGTAGGCAAAATCCGTAAAGCAGAAGGTCAGATTATTCTGATTATATTTCAAGGACGAACCGGTAAAGGAAACGCCGTTAGCCAATATATCCGTAAATACTATCGGACGCGCCTTGCCACGTACTTCATCCACACGCTTCGGGTCGACGTAAATCAATCCTTTGGTATTACCGAACCATAGTATTCCTTTATCGTCTTTATAGGCAGCCCCGTTGGTGAAAGTCGGCCCGGGCACTCCGTCATTGAAAGTGAAAGCGTCATACTCCTCCCCTTCTTTCCTTATACGCAGCAAACCGTCATTACAGCCTACCCACAACCAACCCTGATTATCCTCTACAATCGCCATCAGCGAATTGTCAGGAAGCGTGGAAAATACGGACTGGTTACGGAAACGGTCCATTGTCAGCGTAGACGTAAACAGACTCCCTTTCTCACGGATAAAATAAAGGTTATGTTCGGAGTCTTCATAAATCGTCCGTACTTTGTCCTTGTTCACGAATCCTTCAGGAAAGACATTGGAACGCAAGCTCTGGGAAGCCGGGTCATAAATACACATACCGGTTTCTGTGGCAATCCACCCTTTGCCGGTAGAGTCGAAACTGACCTCATATACATTGCCTTCCGGCAGTTGGGAGTTGGCGCTGGTAAAGTGCTTAATCTGTTTTGCCTGCCCATTATAGCTGAACAGTCCTTGCGAAGTGCCTATCCAGAGATTTCCTTTTGTATCCGGTTTCACACAGAAGATATGTCCTTTCTGAAAAAGCTCGGTATCACTTTGGGCAAAATATTTTAGGGATAACGTCTCCGGATTCAATACCATCATGCCGCCGCCATACGTACCGATATAATATTCTCCTTGATAGAAGCTGATGGTCAGTATCAAATCCGAGGTCAGGACGGGTTTTACAAAGCTTTTCACTGTTCCCGTAGCTTCGTTTATATAAAACAAACCGTCGCGTGAACCGATAACTTTCTCTTGCCCCCTGCTTATGAAAGAGCGGATGGAAAGGTTTGCCGAATTGAACGAAGGCGGATAGGCATATGTACGGAAAAGTCCGTTCTGGTAGAGTGAATAATCCAAGCCTGCCTGGAAATGTCCTACCCATACGGCACCTCTGTCATCAACGAGCAAGGAGTAGACAGAATTACTGCGAATCCCTTCCTTATCGCTTACATCATGGTAGAAACGACGCGTCACCTGCTGGTCTTTATGTGAAAGGAAGTGGACGCCATTGCCGTCGGTAGCTATATAGACGGTTTCTTTTCCATCACTGGAGATGTCGGAGATAACATCGCATCCTAAAGATACGGTATGGGAGAATGCCTTTTTCTTCATATCGAAACGTAGTACCCCCTGGCTCATTGTCCCCAAGTAGAGCGTCTCCCCGATACGGGTAAGGCAACGGAAGTAATCGGCTTCGGGCACATTCTCCTGAAAATGCCAGGAATCAATCTTTCCGTCTTTCAATGAATAGGAGAACAGTCCTTGCACCGTAGCCAACCACAGTGCGGTTTTATCTTCATTCAGACAAATATCCATGATTCTGTTACAGGCAGCCAACATATTCCGGTCGGTCAATACTTGGAGCAACTGCCCGTCTTTATGAATGAACAAGCCTTTCTCCGTACCGATATAAAGAATATCTCCGTCGGACAGCAACGTATTGACAGCAAAGTCTATCTTTTCGGGGACAATCCTCTCCAATTGGCTGCTTGCACGGTTCAACCGCCAGAGTCCGATACCATTTCCCACCCAAAGTTGCTTATTGGCCGTTTCCGTGACCGTATTAACACGCTTTTTTCTTCCCGACTCAATGCCCCGGAATTCAAAATGGCGCACTTTCACACCATCAAAACGGTCGAGACAGTTATCTGTCCCCAACCATACAAAACCTTCGGAATCTTTATAAATGGCATTCACCAACAGTCCGGACAGCCCGTCGGACATGACGACATTACGGAATGTGTAATTCTGGGCTTGCAGTTTCATACCACAAGCCAAATATATTAATATAAGAATCAGATATTTAATCGTGTTCTTCACTTACAACTGCTTCCTTTCATATTAAACATGTGCACAAACATACATAAAAATCTCCAAAAGAGCACATTCCTTTTCCTAAAAAAGTAACCCCTTCGTATTTGTTGTACATGACAAACAAATACGAAGGGGCGGGATTATTTACTCAATGCTATTGAAAATTTTATTTGCACCTGCTTTAATAACAGTCTTAATCTGAACCTTTTTCTACCAATTCAATCATATAGCTATAAGTATATTTCTTGTCAAGCAAGCGATATTTATTGTGCGGATACATTCCCCAACTATTATCGCCGCCTAACCCGCGTTGCTTCAAGTCAACGTGCAGAAAGATATTCTTTTGCGGAACAATGTCGATAGTATGCTGCAATTTACGAGTCAGACCAGGGTCAAGGTCTTCCGGTGAGAAATGTAAAGCGGAAAATGCGATAGGTTGCAAGCCTGTAATTCTCACTCCTTGCCCTTCGCTATCCAATAAGGTCAGCCAACGAACGTCTGTCTTATTTCCTGTTTCCTGCGGACGTATATACCAATAGAACTGATTTTCAACCTTATCCTCATATCGTCCGATGAAGGAACTCGAATAACGGTCGATATAATTCTCCAAAGGCCCTCTACCGTAATAGGTCAAGTTTTCATAAGGTTGATGCAATTCCATACGCATACCAAAACGGGGAAGTTCGGGAAGTTTCGTTCCTGTCAGGTCAATACTCCCTGTCACAATGATAGTTCCATTATCCCGTATCAAATATTCCATCGTATAAGGCACTTGAATATCGCTTAAGACCCAATCAACCCTTACGGATAACCCTTTTTCATTCTTCTCCCCTATTGTCACTTTCTTCACATAGCGGTTGACATGAGCCGTCCGCCAGACACCTGCCAAAACGGGCATTTTATTCCCAAAATCATTATCAACCGGAGCACGCCAAAAGGCAGGTTCGGGATATTGCCTGATAGGTTGCTTGCCATTTATCATATAATCAAACAAGATTCCCTTTTTCAAATCAATCTTACCTGAAACGGCACCCGATTGAAAAGACAAAATATTATCTTTCGTTTCATAAGACAGTTTTCCCGAGCAAGACGGGAGCGATGTGAAGAAACTACTTTTATTTAATTGCATCTGCTCTCTAGCTACTTCATAGCCGGCAGGTACTAAATCGGTAGCAACCCGGGTGTGTGCATAGAGATTAAGGAAATACTCGTTCCCGTCTTCCGGTATAACGGGAAGAGATAAACGTATCTCTTTCTCTTCGTGAGGTTTTAAATCAACGTTGAAATCCCCTGCAGATATTTTTTCTCCGTTTTTGTATATTTCCCACATGTAAGCATACTTATCCAGATTGGTAAAGTCATAACGGTTTTTAATGGAAATAATTCCTTTCCCCAAGTCTTTCGCGCTAAACTGAATGTACTGATACACTTTCTTCACTTCATACGCTTGTGGTTTGGGAATACCATTGGCAGAAATCAAACCGTCAGTTCCCGTGTTTAGTTCCCCTTTCTTATCTTCCAGCCATTTATAGCTACCCATCTTACCATTATACGTCCAATAAGTACGTCCGTCTCTTGGTTCGGTCTTTACCTTAAATCCCTGATCCATAAAATCCCAGATAAAACCGCCTTGCAAGTTAGGGCTGTCATAAATAATATCCCAAAGGTCTTTAAAATTGCCATTGCTGTTTCCTTGGGCGTGAGCATACTCACACATGATAAACGGTCGCTGTTTGCCGGACTTCCCGTATTCTGTTATTTTCCACATATTGGGGTACATCGGACAGACAATATCTGTATTCCAATCTTCCCAGGCCTGCTCGAACTGTACAAAACGACCGGGGTCATATTTCTTCAAACGCTTATACTCATCGTGGAACACGATTCCATTACCACATTCGTTTCCCAATGACCATCCGATGATACATGGATGATTTTTATCCCTTTCCACCATTCGGGTGATACGGTCGACGTGGGCTGCATACCATTCGGGACGATAAGCAGGATGCGGGATGGTATCTTTGAAATAAGGAACCGAACCCATTCCATGAGTTTCAATATTGGCTTCATCCACTACATAGATACCATATTGGTCACACAATTGATAGAATAACGGATGATTTGGATAATGGCTGGTACGAATGGCATTCATGTTCAGTTGTTTAATCAGTCGCAAATCATTCATTAAGATTTCGCGGGTCTGCACATGTCCCAACGTATCATTATGCTCGTGACGGTTGACACCTTTTATATAGGTAGGTACACCATTCACCAGTAGCCGTGCATTCTTTATCTCAATGCGGCGGAATCCGACTTTATGAGCCACTACCGTCTGTTGCTTGTCGCCATCGGCTCGAAGTGTCAGGATACAGTCGTAGAGCGAAGGGTGTTCGGCGCTCCATTTCCGCACATTGCGCACAGTGCCTTCGAAAGCAAGTGTAGTACTTATGTCTGAGATACAATATGCTTTCTGCGCAGATAGGACAGTCTTCCCCCCTGCGTCCTTCAATTCGAGTGTAAGCGTCCCCTTTTGCAGGGTTGCATTGGTATTGAACGAACGCAAGTCTACAGTAGCCCGGAATTGCCCGTGTCGGTAGGTTTCGTCCAGTCCTGCATGCAGAAAGAAATCCCAAATGGTCGTTTGGGGATAGGCGGTCAGGAAAACATCGCGTTCGATACCGCTTAGACGCCAAAAATCCTGGTCTTCCATA